>NZ_PPDK01000001.1:2748421-3096842 GCF_003074135.1 Euzebya tangerina
CGCTGATCGAGGAACCCGTCGTCGACAAGCGGCCCGTCGCGGCGCACGATCGATCCTTCCTGGCCCAGGTCTACGCCTCCACACGAACATCTGAGCTCGACCGGACACCGTGGACGCCACAGCAGAAGCAGGCGTTCCTGACCCAGCAGTTCGAGGCCCAGGACGACCACTACCGGACCCACTACGGCGACGCCGAGTGGTCGGTGCTGCTCGTCGACGCTGAGCCGGTCGGCCGGCTCTACCTCGACCGTCGCGCCGAGGAGTTCCGCATCATCGACATCGCCATCCTCCCCGAACACCGGGGTAGGGGCATCGGGACGCGCGTGCTCCGAGCTGTCATCGACGAGGCCGAGCATGCCGGCGTCCCGGTCTCGATCCACGTCGAGGCCGCCAACCCGGCGATGCGTCTGTACGAGCGTCTGGGCTTCGAGGCGGTCGAGGACCGACCGCCCTACCGGTTCCTGCGCCGCGCAGCCGACGGCCCCGGTGGCCCGGTCAGTTGAACACGGCCTCGTAGCGCATCGCGGCCCCGTCGGCCGGACCGATCGGGACCAGGAACACCGCCAGGTCTGGCAGCTCGGCGTGGGTGAGCCGGTAGGTCCCCTGGGGCAAGGTGGCGTCGTCGCTGACGAAGATCAAGGAGAATGGCTGTCGGCGATCCGACGGCGCTGTGCCAGTGACCTCGGCGGCGGCCAGGCGGAGCTCGCTGAGCCGTCCCTCTCCATCATCCACCGGGCCGACGCAGAAGGTGGACCCGACGTGCGGGCTGAAGGTCTCACAGGTGAGCTGGTCCAGCTGATCAGGGTCGCTCATGACCTCAAGTGTGCCGAATCGACACCAGTACGGATGCCAGCTCTGTCCATGCGGGGTCGTCTGCACTCGGGGCCGTGAGTGGGGCCTCCCAGACGTCGTCGGCCAGCCCGATCAGGTAGGTCCCTGCCGCCAGCGTGGGGAGTGCGGAGGTGGCGCTGGTCGTGAGCACCGTGTGGGTCGTCCTGCCATCCGGGGTGCCGACGACGAGCCCCAGTGCCAGGTCACCGGTCGGGACGGCGAAGTCAACCGGGTGTGCCGCCACCCCATCGGTCACCGACCAGGCCTGGAACTGGTTGGGTGCCGCGCCGCCCGGCCCGGCCATCAGGACGTCCAGGTTGTGGTCGGGGATCACGCCTGGCGTGACGCCGTCGACCGATCCCCTGGCCGAACGGAGTGCGACAGATGGGGCCTGTCGGGCCGGGACGATCCGTGGGCGATCGTCCCAGTCGATGGCGTGCGGGTCGGTCGCGCTGGCCAGAAAGCCCACGGACAGCTTGCGGCCCGGTTCACGAGCCATCGCGGCCAGCGATCGGTTGGTGCGGTGGTCGAGTGCCGCGCGACCAGCCACGGCGACCCCGGTCGCGATGGTTGCGCTGGCGAGTAGGAACGACCGCCGACTGGCGCGATCCACCCGTGGGGCGTCGGCAGCCGGTGGGCTCGGCGTGGGCGCGGTCATCTGGTGTCCTACTGCTGGTCGCGGTCGCAGGCGCGAAGGGATCGGTTCCTCTCCTCATCGGCAGCTCAGCTGTGGACATGAGGGTCGGATGGCGCGAACCAGCCGGTACCGTGGCGCGGCCGTGTCCACCGAGAGCAACCTCTTCGGCGCCGACGCCCCGGAGCGGGTCGCCGGCGAGATCGTCTACGTCATCTACGCCGACCCGACCAGCGGGTTCGCGGTCGTCAGCCTGGACGAGGATCGTGAGGGCGCGATGAAGGCCAGCGGCCCGCTGGCGAGCCTGGAGGTCGGGCAGGCAGTTGAGCTGGTCGGGCGGTGGGAGACCCACCCGAAGCATGGACGCACGTTCCGCTCGGACTTCTATGAGTTGGCAACGCCACGCACCAAGAAGGGCCTGCAGCAGTTCCTCGCCAGCGACCGGTTCCCGGGCGTCGGTCAGGCGCTCGCCGAGCGGCTGGTGACGGCCTTCGGCATGGGGGTCGCCGATGTGATTGCCGCGGACCCGCACCGGCTGGTCGAGGTGAAGGGGGTGTCGACGGCCCTGGCAGCCCGAATCGCCGCTGCCTGGGAGGCGGCCGGCCTGTTGCCGCAACTCGTCCAGCTGCTTGCTGCCGTCGATCTCTCTCCCGCCGTGGCCCGAGCTGCCATCCGCGTCTTCGGTGACGAGGCGGTTGAGATCGTGGCCGAGGATCCCTACGCCTACCTGACGCTCCCTGGCGTGCGGTGGCGGCACGCGGACGCCCTTGGCCGGGCCGCCGGGATCCCCGAGGACGACCCTCGCCGGCTGGCGGCTGGCGCGATCGGCCTGGTCGGGGCGCTGTGCTGGCGCGACGGCCACACGTGGCTGGCGACCGAGGACGTGCTCCGACGCCTGCCCGCCGTCGTCGGTGGCGGGCCCGAACGAGCACAGGTCGCGCTGGACGAGGCGGCCTCCGTCGGCGAGTTGGACGTCGACCCCGACCCCATCGGCCCCGTGCCCGGCGGACGGGTGGCGCCCCGCCTGCTCCACGAGGCCGAGCTGACACTCGCCGCACACGTCGAGGACCTGATGGGCGACGTGGTCGGCCGACCCAACCCGCTGGTGGCTGCGGCTGATGAGGTCGATCCCACCGACACCGTGTCCCCAGGGTCCGAGACGTCGGACCAGGAGGATCCGCCTGCCGAGGCGGAGGAGTTGACCGCGGAGCAGGAACGAGCTGTCGCCGTCGCCATGACCTCCGCCGTGTCGGTCCTGACCGGTGGTCCGGGCACCGGCAAGACGCACACCGTTCGCGAGCTGATCCGGCGGGCGAGCGCCGCCGGTGCCGAGGTGGCGCTGTGTGCGCCGACGGGCCGGGCGGCGAAACGACTGGAGGAGCTGACCGGCCACGCCGCAACGACCGTCCACCGACTGCTCGAGGCCAGGCCCGTGCCGGGCTCGGGCTTCCAATTCGGCCGGACCGTCGAGAACCCGCTCCCGCAGGATCTCGTCGTGGCCGACGAGTGGTCGATGGCGGACGCCCACCTGGCCGCCTCCCTCCTGGAGGCACTCGAGCCGCCCACCCACCTGTTGCTGGTGGGCGACCCGGACCAGCTCCCGCCCGTCGGGCCCGGGGCGTCACTCCGCGACCTGATGGCCTGCGAGCGGATCCCGGTCACGCGCCTCGAGACCATCCACCGACAGGCGGCGCAGAGCCGGATCGTCACGCTGGCGCATGAGCTCAATGCAGGCCAGTCCCCGCTGATCGTCGGCCGCGACGGTGACGTCTTCGCGGTGCCCGAGCGGACACCAGCGGTTGCCGAGCGGGTCGCCGCCATCGTGGCCGAACGGGCGCCGGATTTCTTCGACTGCGCACCCTCCGACGTCCAGGTCCTGGCGCCGATGTACCGCGGGCTGGCCGGTGTCGATGCCATCAATGCCGCGCTGAAGGAGCGGTTGAACCCACCGGCCGGTCGGCCGGCCGTGGCTGGCTGGCACGAAGGTGACCGGGTTGTTGCCACCCGCAACGACGCCGAGTTGGACATCGCCAATGGGGACATCGGTGAGGTCACCGAGACGGACCGGGGCGAGACCTCCGTCACCGTCGCGTTCCCGCAGGGCTCGGTCACACTGGACGGGGAGCGTCTGGGCAACCTGGCGCCCGCGTGGTGCCTGACCGTCCACAAGTCCCAGGGCGGGGAGTGGCCGGTGGTGGTGCTGGTGCTCGACCGAACGCATCGGTCCATGCTCACCCGCGAACTGGTCTACACCGCGGTCACCAGGGCCCGTCAGGGGTTGCTGCTGGTCGGCGATCCGTCACTCCTGGCCACAGCGTCGACCCGGGTCGGGGCAGGCTTGGCAGCCCGTCAGACCACCTCCGCCGGTCGTGTGGCCGTGGCGCTGAAGGGGTAGGACCAAACCTGTACGAGCGGTGCTGTCGCAGCGCCCTCACGTCCCGCAATCCCGCCTTGCCAGGCCGACAGGAGCCCGCAGTGTCCGAACAAACGCCTCACCAGAACGTCGAGTTCTCCTCCAACGGCGGTACCGCCCACGGATATCTGGCCACCCCCGAGTCGGGCAGTGGCCCCGGGCTGATCGTGATCCAGGAGTGGTGGGGACTGACCGACCACATCGCCGACGTCACGAATCGGTTCGCCGCTCAGGGGTACACGGCGCTCGCCCCGGATCTCTACGGCGGGTCGATTACCCACGACTCGGAGGAGGCCGGTCAGATGATGCAGAACCTTCCCGAGGACAAGGCCGCCATGGATCTCGGTGGTGCGGTCGACTTCCTGCTGGACCATGGCGCCGTCACGTCGTCCAAGATCGGCGTCGTCGGGTTCTGCATGGGTGGCGGTTTCGTCATCCAGCTCGCGGCGCAACAGGGGGACAAGATCGGTGCCGCAATCCCGTACTACGGCGTGCTGCAGAGCCAGCCGGACTTCTCCGCGATCACGGCGGCCGTGCTCGGGCACTACGCCGAGACCGACGACTTCGCCCCCGCCGACAAGGCGCTGGAGATGGGCGCCGCGATCCGTGAGGCGGGGGGCCAGGCGGCCATCAACATCTACGGGGGCACGGGGCACGCCTTCTTCAACGACGAGAACCGGATGGGCACCTACGACAGCGACGCCGCCGCGGTGTCCTGGTCACGAACGTTGGCGTTCCTGGCCGAGAACCTGGGCTGATCGGGTGCCTCCAATCCGCTAGCCGACTGGCTCCGAACACATTGGTGTGGGGCGGGCGTTGCCGTGCGCCCGCCACGACCAGGCAAGGGGTGTTCACACCAGTCATGCGCCACCCGCGTGCGCACCG
Organism: Euzebya tangerina; assembly: GCF_003074135.1. NCBI lineage: Bacteria > Bacillati > Actinomycetota > Nitriliruptoria > Euzebyales > Euzebyaceae > Euzebya > Euzebya tangerina. Next base: position 2,753,185 of record NZ_PPDK01000001.1, read on the forward strand.
GAGAGACCACGATGAGCAGGACCCGTTCGAACAACCGCTGGCGGTTGCCAGTCTTGCTGGTGCGCTCATCTCGACCGTGGGCCAGGAGGATGCGCTGGACATCCTCATCGGACACTTCGGATGGGACCTGACCTTTCGAGCCCTCCACCTGCTGACCGGTGACGAAGCGGATCAGGCCCTGTACAGCGCGGTCAAGCGGCTTGGATCGGATCAGTCCGTCTGAGTGCCTCAGGCGATGACGCGATGGGCGACCGCGAGGACGCTCGCGCAGCCATCCGTGGCATTGCCGGAGAACCAGCAGTCACCCGCGGGGTGGGCATGCCGACGACAGTGGAAGACCGCGGTGGCCGCAGCCCGCACCGCCTGCATGAACAGATGCGCGGAGCGGTCAGGGTCGGTCGCCAGTGATGAGTCGTCCGCGGTCGCGACCTCGCGTGCTAGTCGACACGCGGCTTCGCCGCCGTCCAGTTCCCGGAGTCGACAGGTGGAGGACGGCCCGGTGAGACACCCGTCTGCCATCACGTGTCCCGTGGCGGCACGTCGAAGTTGAGCGGCCAGGGCCATGCCCTGACCGACGATGTCCTGGGGAGCATCGCCGTGCGTGCCGACTGTCAGACCGCTGATTTCCAGCAGCCACTCGGCTGTTGAAGGTGACACGTGCATCACGGTAACAACATCGGCTGTTCTGTCCGGGATCCTTAGCCCCTCCGTGTGGACATCGTAAGGTCTGCTCACTAGCCTCACGCGCGGGTGAGGAGCTACCACAAAGGACTGGCAATGCTTCAGGAATTCAGAGAGTTCATCATGCGGGGCAACGTGATCGACCTCGCTGTCGCCGTCGTGATCGGTGCCGCGTTCGCGGCGATCATCACCGCGCTGGTCGAGGGGATCATCAACCCGCTGATCGCGCTCCTCGTCGGTCAGCCCTCGATCACCGACGTCGTCGTCACGATCTCCGATACGGACTTCCTGGTCGGGCAGCTGATCGGGCAGATCATCAACTTCGTGCTCGTGGGCTTCGTGCTGTTCCTGGTCGTCAAGGGTGCGAACAAAGCGATGGAGATGCGCAAGCAGCCCGAGGATGAGGGCGAACCCGAAGTGCCCGAGGACGTGCAACTCCTGCGCGACATCCGCGACTCGCTGAAGGCCTCCAGCTAGCCAACACGCCCCCCAGACGCGGCCCGGGATCCGGGCCGCGTCTGTGCGTTCTCACCCCGCCGCCCGGCGGATGCGGTCCATCACGGCGACACCGACACCAATCGGGGGGACGGCCTCGATCACCACATCCTCAAGACCCCAGTCGTCAGCCTGCCGGAGCGCGGCGTACAGCAGGTGCGCCAGGTCCCTCGTGTCCCTCGGCATCCCGAGGATCCGCACGCCTGAGACGTCTGTGACCGGGGTGAGTCCCAGGTAGCCGACCGGGGTGCCCTGCTCGACGAGCTCAGCCACCCGTGACGGGCCTGACCCGATGTCCGCGACATGGACCCGGGCTGCAGGTCGATAGTGCGCATGTCTCGTGCCGGGAGAGGCGGCCAGGTCCGGCAGCCCACCGGTCAGCGCAGCAGGTGTGGCCGTGCCCAACTGCTCGGCGGTGATGGAGCCGGGTCGCAGGATGACCGGGTCCCGACCGCGGCAGTCCACCACCGTCGACTCGATCCCGACCGCGCAGGGACCAGCATCCACGATGATGTCAACACCAGCGGGGAAGTCGGCGGCGACATGCGCCGCCGTCGTGGGGGAGGGGCGACCCGAGCGGTTGGCGCTCGGCGCGGCCAGCGGCACACCAGACTGCCGGATCAGCTCGCGCGCCACCGCGTGGTCGGGCGCCCGAACGGCCACGGTGTCAAGCCCACCGGTGGTGATCCGTGGAACCGTCCGGTCCGCGTCGAGCACCAGCGTGAGTGGGCCGGGCCAGAACGCCCCGGCCAGCTTGGCCGCCAACGGTGTCACCTCTCTCGCCAGTGGGCGGGCCCCGTCCAGATCGCTCACGTGGACGATGAGCGGGTTGTCCGACGGGCGCCCCTTGGCTCGGAAGACGGCCTCGACGGCGGCCGGGTCCAGTGCGCTCGCGCCCAATCCGTAGACGGTCTCGGTGGGGAAGGCGACGACACCACCCTCCCGAAGGACCTCAGCGGCGGGTCGAAGCAGGGCAGCAAGCTCGCTGCCGGTGGTTCCGGAGGGAACCGACACGCGCTGGGGTCCCACCGCTCACCTGGCGCGCGACGGGGCCGGCCGCTGCACGGCCAGTGCGAGGTACGCCGCGACGTTGGGCGTGTCCACGTGACGTGGGAGCCGGGTCAACACGGCCCGGACCTTGTCAGCCGATTCCAGCGGGACCCCGGTCGCGTCCGGTGTCATCGCCTCGAGCAGTCGCGACAGGCGGTGCACCCGAGCCGCAGACGTCCGGCTGGTGTCGTGCAGGACGGTCCGGAGGCGTCCGAGCCAGCGCTGCGCTCCATGCACCTCGAGGTGATCGGCCAGATCGCGGAGCGCGGAGTACAGCGGCTGGACGGGCAGATCGGTCTCGCCGACGCCAGCCGCCAGGTAGGCCACCGCGCGGGAGATCACCGCATCGAGCCCGGCCCGCTTGACGTCGGACATCCCGGCCAGACGGGTGAGCTCGAGGATGAGGTGGTGTTGCCGGGCGGTGGAGCTGTCGGCGTCCAGGCATGACCGCAGGTCGCCCGCCCAGAGGTCCAGGCCGGCGTCGTCAAGGGCCCCCGCGATGTCAAGGGCATGACGGTACGCGTCGGGGGCGTCGTCCAGCTGGCTCCGCTGTGCCCATCGAGCCGGCTGGCGGCTGGTCTGGGACGGCGAGGCGGTGGGCATCTCCTCCACCGTAGCCGTCACGCCTGACGGGGACGCGTGACGGCCTCGATGTGTCGACTAGAAGGCGCTGTCGGCCAGCTCCATCACCCCGAGGTCCGTTGCGGCCATGATGTCAGCACGCGACGAGAGTTCGGGCAGGACGTTGTGGGCGAACCAGGACGCCGCCGCGATCTTGCCGGCGTAGAAGTCGGCATCGCCGTCCCGGAGATCATCCCGGGCCTGTGCGGCGATCGCCACTTCGGCGCCGCGCAGGGACAGCCACCCGACGACCAGCTCCGCCAGGCTGAACAGGAACGGGGTGGTGGACAGGCCGATCTTGTACAGGTCCTCGCCAAGGAACTGGACCATCGAGCCGAGCATCCGCTGGACGTCCGCCAGTGCGGTGGCCAGCCGAGCGCGCTCGGCGACCAAGACGTCGGCCCCGTCGTCCTTGGCGAAGTCCTGGATCTGGGTCAGCAGCCCGGTCAGGGTTGCGCCCTGGTCACGACCGATCTTGCGGAAGAACAGGTCCATGCCCTGGATGCCGGTCGTCCCCTCGTACAGCGTGTCGATCTTGGCATCCCGGATGTACTGCTCGATTGGGTAGTCGCGGGTGTAGCCAGCACCGCCGAAGACCTGGAGGGACATGGCCAGCAGCTCATAGGACTTCTCCGACCCGTAGCCCTTGACCAGCGGCAGCAGCAGGTCGTTCAGCCGTTCCCACCTGGTGATCTCCTCCGCGTTCGAACCGTCCACGTCGGCGTGGTGGGCCAGCTCCACCTGGTCCTGCACCCAGGCGGTGTAGGTCATCAGGGCACGCAGACCCTCGACGTGTGCCTTCTGGATCATCAGCATCCGGCGGACGTCGGGGTGAGCGATGATCGGCACCCGCGGCGCGGTCTTGTCGGCGGCCTGCTTGAGGTCCGGCCCCTGCACCCGCTCCTTGGCGTACTCCAAGGCGTTGAGGTACCCGGTCGACAGCGTCGAGATGGCCTTGGTCCCGACCAGCATCCGCGCGTACTCGATCACCTTGAACATCTGGGCGATGCCATCGTGGACCTCACCGACCAGCACGCCGCGGGCCGGGATGTCACCGTCGGAGAAGTACAACTCGGCTGTCGAGGAGGCCTTGATGCCCATCTTGTCCTCGACCGAGCGGACGAAGGCGCCATTGCGCTCGCCGATCGAGCCGTCCTCGTTCACCCAGTACTTCGGCACGACGAAGAGGGACAGACCCTTGGTGCCCGCACCGGCACCCTCGGGACGGGCCAGGACGAGGTGGACGATGTTGTCCGGCCAGTCGAAATCGCCGTTGGTGATGAACCGCTTGCTGCCGGTGATGGTCCATGTGCCGTCGCCGTTGTCCACCGCTTTGGTGCGTCCGGCACCGACGTCTGAGCCAGCGTCGGGCTCGGTCAGCACCATCGTGGCGCCCCACTTGTGCTCGATCATCGGCGTGACGAAGCGCTCCCGCTGCTCGGGCGTGGCGACCTCGTCCAGGATCTTCGCGAAGAAGGGCCCTGCGGTGAAGAAGAAGGCGGAGGCGTTGGCTCCAGCGAGCATCTCCGACGCCGACCACGAGACGGAGGGGGACGCGCCGTATCCGCCGAGGTGTGGCGGGACGTACAGCAGGTGCCAGTCATTGTCGAAGAAGGCGTCCAGCGACTCGTTCAACTCCGGTGGCACCGTGACGTCACCCGAGTCGGCATCCAGCTGCAGCGGCGTCCGGTCGGCAGCGGTGAAGCTGGCCGCGAAGTCCTCCCGAGCCAACCGGTCGACCTCACGGAGCACGTCCTGGGCGGCGTCGGCATCCATGTCTTCGAACGGCCCGGTCCCCAGGTGGTCTTGGACCCGGTTGACCTCGAAGAGGTTGAAGAAGAGGTCGCGGAGGTTGCTCTTGTAGTGGGTCACGGGATGACTCCGATGTCGCTTGAGGCGTGTTACTGGCCAGTAGGTTACTTGTCAGTAGCTTACTCGCGAGTAACCGTCTCGGCCAAATTCCGGTCAACCCGTCACGTGATCCGAGGGCTTGCCTTGAGGGGGAGCGTCCCCGCAGGATGATCCCGATGGCCATCCCGATGGCAGAGTCCGGCGCGGCATGGTTGGAGCGATCGCGCCGGCTGCACGAGGGCGGGGACGTCGCCGGTGCAGTCCAGGCCCTGGAGGAGGCGTATCGCTGGCTGCTGGAGGAGGGTCGGCTGGTCGAGGCCGCCCGGGCGGCACGGACCCGTGCCTATCAGTGCGCCCTCGACGGCGCGACCGCGAAGGCCGGGGGCTGGCTCGGGCAGGCTCGGACCCTGGCTGCGCAACACGGCGACCCCGTGGAGGTCGCGTGGCTCGAGCTGTTCGATGCCATGGGCGATCCGGAGGAGGATCGCGGGCTGCGCCGCCTGGAGGCGCTGCGACAGCGGGCTCGCGACGTGCACGCGCCTGATCTGGAGTGCGACGCCACGGCCTTGGTCGGGCACCGGAACGTGCAGCGCGGCCGCGTCGCGGCGGGGATGGCGCTGCTGGACGAGGCGCTGACGGCGGTCTGTGTCGGCCGTGTCGGCGAGGTCGTCGTCACCGAGGGCGCCTGCTGCCTGCTGCTCTCGGCGTGCGAGTTGACCGGCGATGTGGGCCGCGCCGACCAGTGGCTGGAGCGGCTCTCCGCCCGATCCAGCAGCGCCCGATCCAGCAGCGCCCGATCCAGCAGCGCCCGATCCAGTACCGCCCGATCCGGCAACGCCCGAACGGGTGCCCCGACGTCGTTGTCGCTGCGTCCGATCTGCCTGAGCTATCACGGTGGGATCCTGATGGCGGCCGGCCGGTGGCCGGAAGCGGAGGCGGCGCTGGCCGAGGCACTGGTGGAGCTCGGCGACAGCTACGCCTTCGCGCGCCACCAGGCCCGTGCCCGGCTGGCCGACCTCCGCTGCCGCCAAGGTCGCCACGAGGCGGCGGCGCGCCTGCTGGCCGGTGTCGAAGAGGACCCGGACGCCGCCGCTCCACTGGTGACCATCCACCTGGCGTTGGGTCGGGCAGCGCTTGCGGAGGAGCGCCTGATGCGGTCCCTCCCGGGTACCGATGGCGTCAACCGTGCTCGGCTGTTGGCTGTGGAGGTCGACGTGGCGCTCGCAGGTCACGATCCCGATCGTGGGCTCCGTGCCGCCGCCGAACTGGCCGACCTCGCGGCGGCATCCCGGGTCGCGAGCGACTTCCTGACCGGTCTCGCCGCTCTGGCCCGGGGGAAGGTCCTGGCCGCCACGGCGACGTCGGCCGAGGCCGCTGATGCCTTTCGAGCGGCGGTCGCCGCGTTCGCCGCTGCCGCGACCCCGCACGAGCTCGCCCGTGCCAGGGTCGGACTTGCGGAGGTGCTCGCAGCGGAGGCGCCGGAGGTGTCGGAGGCGGAGGCCCGGCGGGCCATGAGGACCGGGCACGACCTGGGCGCCGCGCCACTGGTCGACGTGGCAGCCGCCGTGCTGCGCACCCTCGGTCGTCCGGTCCGCTCCGGCGCTCGCGGCGAGACCCGGTTGACTGACCGTGAACACGAGGTCCTGGCGCTGATCGGTGAGGGCCTCAGCAACCCCGAGATCGCGACCCGACTGGTGATCAGCCGAAAGACCGTCGAGCACCACGTCAGTCGGATCCTGATGAAGCTCGGGGTGCGCAACCGCACGCAGGCAGCGGCCCACGCCCTCCGGGCCAGGCCATCGGATCACGAATAGGGGATCTCCCCGATGTGCGGGAGGATCTGCTCCCGCAGCGTGGGTGGCGAGGCAGGAACGGCCTGCCGGGAGAGGACCGCCATGACCACCAACAGCCCCGCCACCGTCTCGACGGACGACACCAGCTTCCAGATCAGCGCCGAGGCCGCCGAGGTCTATGAGAGCCGCTTCGTTCCGGCGATCTTCGCCGAGTGGGCACCGCGGCTGGTCGACTTCGTCGCCGTCCGGCCGGACGAGGAGGTGGCCGACATCGCGTGCGGCACGGGGATCGTGGCCCGCGAGGCCGCCGGCCGAGTGGGAGCCGAGCGCGTGGTCGGTGTGGACCTGAACAGGGCGATGCTCGATGTCGCCGAACGGCAGTCGCCGTCCATCACCTGGCTGCAGGGGGAGGCGGGCGACCTCCCATTGGCTGCTGGCAGCGTCGACCACGCCTTGTGTCAGATGGCGCTGATGTTCTTCCCGGACCGAGCGGCCGCGGTCGCCGAGATGGCCCGGGTGGCCCGGCGACGGGTCGCCCTGCTCGTGCCCGCTGCAGTGGACCAGCAACCGGCCTACCAGGTGTTCACCGATGTCGTCCGCCGCCATGCGGGTCCATCCGGTGCGGCCCTGGTCAGCGCGTACTGGTCGGCGGGGGACCCAGGATCCCTGAGCGACCTCCTGACCGGGGCCGGGCTGCGGAGCGTCGAGCTGGCGACGGTCGTCGGTACCGCCAGGTTCGACTCCGTCGAGGCGCTGGTGGCGACGGAGGTCGAGGGCTCACCGCTCGTCGATGCCATCGACACCGAGACCTACGACGCCATTCGTCGGGACTGCCGTGTCGAACTGGACCGCTTCATCGGCGACGACGGTCGGTGTGACGTCCCGCTGGTCTGTCACCTGGTTCGGGGGGACCACTGAGCACCAGCGCCGGTGACCAGCGCTCACCGCCCGGCGTCAGAAGCCGCGGCGGGGTCCGAGGGCCGCGTACGGCGTCGCCAGCAGGATCCTGAGGTCGGTCATGAAGGTGACCGAGTCCACGTAGTCCAGGTCGACATCCACGTGTTCGTGCATCATCCCGTTGCCGCGCTCGGAGATCTGCCACAACCCCGTCAGCCCGGGCTTGACGGCGTGTCGGCGGTGCATCCACTGGTCGTAGTGGGCCTCGACGATGCCGGGAAGTTCGGGTCGTGGACCGACCAGGCTCATGTCGCCCTTGATGACGTTGAGGAGCTGGGGGATCTCATCGATCGAGAAGGTGCGCAGCAGCCGACCAACCTGGTTCAGTCGTGGGTCGCGCTCGCTCTTGTGGGTGTTGCGACGCTCGATGCCGTCCCAGCGACCGTCGCGGAAGGCTTCGATGTCCCCCGCACTGGTCTCGCGGCGGTCGTGGTCCATCGTCCGCAGCTTGTAGGTGCGGAAGACCTCCCCACCCAACCCGACCCGGCGTTGCACGAAGAAGACGTCGGGACCCAGTGAGAGACGGACGGCGATGACGCCGGCGAGCAGGACGGGGGACAGGGCCACGAGGAGCACGACGGCGACCGTGACGTCGAACAGCGGCTTGATCAGCGAGACGTAGACCCCGGTCAGGGGTGCAGGGCTCCAGCGGTCAGCGGTGCTGGCGGGTGACGGCCGACTCGGCGGCGACGACGTGGGCCGAGGAGTCCGCGCCTGCACGTCCTCGACCCTCGAGGCGACGGGTGTTGGCCGACCTATGGAGAGGTCGGTGCCGTCGGGGTCGTCGGGAGGTGCCATGGGCGGGGCCTGGGTCGTGCGATCTGGGTTCAGGTCGCGGGAGGTGCAAGACTCGTGCGCCTATGGCTCAGGATTCGACACGGTACGGAACGATCTTTAGCCCGGGGCTCTTCGATGGACAGGTGGCGCTGGTCACGGGCGGGGGCACCGGCATCGGCCGCGCCAGCGCCCACGAGTTGGCGGCGCTGGGGGCGACGGTCGTGGTCGCGGCGCGCCGTGAGGAGCCCTTGATCCAGACGGTGGGGGAGATCCGAGGAGTTGGCGGCAACGCCTCCTGGACGACACTCAACATCCGTGAGGCGGAGGAGGTCGAGGCGGTGATCGGCGACGTCGTGGAGGAGCACGGCCGCCTCGACCTGCTGGTCAACAACGCCGGCGGGCAGTTTCCGGCGCCGTCTGAGCAGATCAGCCCGAACGGCTGGCGCACGGTGATCGATCTGAACCTCAACGGCACGTTCCTGGTGACCCGGGCGGCCTACACGACCTGGATGGCCGAGCACGGCGGGGTGATCTGCAACGTCATCGCCGACATGTGGCGGGGATTCCCGTACATGGCCCACACCGGGGCGGCGCGGGCCGGAGTGGACAACCTGACCAAGAGCCTCGCCATCGAGTGGGGGAGGAGCGGCGTCCGGATCAACGCCGTGGCACCGGGCACGATCTACTCCAGTGGGATGGACACCTACGACGAGTCCTTCCGGACTCACGCCGCGCGGCGGGCCTCCAAGATCCCGGTGGGTCGGGTGGGGACGGAGTCGGAGACCGCGGCTGCCATCACCTTCCTGCTGTCGCCCGCGGCGGCGTTCATCACCGGGGCCACCCTGCGGGTGGATGGCGGGGCGTCGCTCGAGAAGGCCGCGATGGTCCCGCTCGAGGCACACACCGCAATCCCGCCGTACAACGGCTTTCACCTCGCTCGGGAGATCCCGGAGGCGTGGGTGGACGACGGCGAGCCCGATGCGTGAGGCCTTCGGTGTCCTGACCGGGCTGCCCCACGAGTGGGATCACGATCAGATCGGCCGCGGCTGGGTGTGGACCGTCGCAGTCGGCGTCGTCATGGGGGTGGTCTGGCTGTCCGTCCAGCAGGTCGTCGGCCGGATCGGTGGGCCGTTCGTCGCGGCCGGTGCGCTGCTGCTGGTCCACGTGGTCGTGCTCGGTGCCAGGCCACAGCGGGGGCTGGCCGCCGTGGCCGAGGAGCTGACCGAGGAGCCGGACCCCGCCGTCGCACCGAGCCGTCCTGACACCGGCGGAGCTGCGGCTGCGGTGGTGATGCTGGTTCTGCTGATGATGAGCGGGATGGCGACCTTCAGTGCCGATGTGCCCGCCCTGCTCTTCATCGCACCACTCATCGGCCGGTCCGTTCAGGTGGTGCTGCTGCAGGGCTGTGGTGAGGACGTCGGCCTCCCCGAGCCGAGTGCACTGCAGCACACCGCGATCGTGGCGCTGACGGTGGCCGCGCTGGGTCTGGCCCCGGTGCTCAACACCGCGGTGCGCCCGGTGCGCGAGAACGCCCAGATCCAAGGCATCGAGTACGTCGTGGCGGGCCTGATCGCGCTGCTGGTGACGTTTGTCATAGCCATCGCGTGGCGAGGCTGGTTGCGAGCCCGCTTCGGCACTGTGGACGCCAATGCCTGGCACTCCATCGGGGCCGTGGCTGACCTGGCCGCCCTCCTGGCCCTGGTCGGTCAGATCAACTAGGCCCACGTCAGCTACGTCCACGTCGGCCAATTGGCGGCGACAGCTACCCTGGAGGCACATCAACTTCTGAGGAGTCATCAACCCCACATGGCCAGACGACGCAGCGGACGGCGACCGTCCCAGTCCCGCAAGTACATCGATGAGGAGACTCGCGCCAAGCGTGAGGCTCGCTCCGGCAACACCAAGGAAGAGGCGCTGGAGCTCGAAGGTGTCATCGAAGAGGCACTTCCCAACACCATGTTCCGCGTGAAGCTCGACAACGGGCACGACGTGCTCGGACACATCTCGGGCAAGATGCGCAAGCACTACATCCGAATCCTCCCCGGCGACCGTGTGACCGTCGAGGTCTCGCCCTACGACCTCACCAGGGGCCGCATCACCTACCGCTACAAGTAGGGCTCGCGCCGATCAGGTCAGGGCGAGGCTGAACTCGCGTAGGAGTTCGTGTGCGCGGCTCGAGTCCTCGGCGTGCTGCTGGGCGGCGAGGTCCATGAAGCCATCGACCTGCCGGGCGCTGTCGGGATCGATGGCGACGTAGCCCATGCGCCAGTCTGGGAAGTCGCGCTGGTCGATCTCGTCGACGTACAACGTGACGATGCCGTGGTGGCGGCTGTCGCGCTGGATTCGCGAGAAGGTGTCGTGCACCGCCTCCGCAGGCCCCTCCAGTGCCTGGATGAACCGGCCGTCGTGATGGAGGAGCACCCCGGTCACGTCCCATGCCCAGTTCAGATCACGGGCCTCGATCAGGATCGACTGCAACTTGGCGTCGCTGAACGCCTTGGCCGCGGTGCTGACGTAGACCAGTTGAAGCATGATGACGACTGCATCGGCACACAGCTTGCAATCCTTTAGCGCTGATCAGTCCTGGTCGACCAGCAGCAGGATCTTGCCGATGTGGGTGGAGGCTTCCATCTCAGCATGCGCCGCTGCCACCTCGGCAAGCGGATAGCGGCTGTGGATGACCGGCCGCAGGGACCCGTCGGCGAACCCGGGCCACACCTCCTCGACCAGCCGCTGCGCCAGCGCTGCCTTCTCCTCGACCGGCCGAGCGCGCAGCGTCGACCCCATCAACGTCAAGCGCTTGGTCAGCACCACCCCGAGGTTGAGCTCGGCCGTCGCGCCGCCCATCAGGCCGATCGTGACCATACGACCGCCGGTGCGCAGCGCGGCCAGGTTCTGAGCGAGGTATGAGCCCCCGATGATGTCGAGGACCACATCGACGCCGTGACCGAGCCCCGCACGGACAGCGTCGGCGAAGTCGGGGGTCTCGCGATAGTTGATCACGAGGTCGGCACCCAGGTCCCGACAGGCCCGGGCCTTCTCCTCGGTCCCGACCGTCACCACGACGGTTGCTCCGGCGCGCTTGGCCAACTGGATGCCGGCCGTTCCGACGCCGCTCGAACCGCCATGCAACAGGACCGACTCTCCCGCCGCCAGTCCGCCCTGCAGGATCACGGCGTCGAAGGCGGTGGCGAAGACCTCGGGAACGGCCGCTGCGGTCACGAGGTCGGTTCCCGGCGGCAGGGGCATCGCCGTGGAGGCGGCCACGACCGCCTGGCTGCCGTATCCGCCAGCGGGGACGATCGCGCAGACCTCATCACCCACGGACCACGACCCGACGTCGCCCTGAACCTCCGCGACAGTGCCCGCCAACTCGAGTCCCAGGACGTCGCCTGCACCGGGCGGAGGGGGATACATCCCGCGACGTTGCATGACGTCCGCCCGGTTGACCGCCGTCGTCGCAACGTCGACCAGAAGGTCGCCGTCGGCCGGCACCGGGGGATCGAGCGGGCCGAGCAGCAACGACTCGGGCCCTCCAGGTTCGGGGGCGGTGACGGCGTACACGGCGGGTCGTTCTCCCAGGTCGGCTCTGCACGGACGGCTGGCGACGCGGCCAGGAATGGGTCTGGCGGGTGCGTGCCACCTGACTGCTAGGATACGGCCGCACTGCACAGGCCACGTCCGTGTGCCGATCCCCGCAAGCAGACCCGAAGGAGCATGGTGTCAGTCCAGGTAGACGATGTCGTCACCGGCAAGGTGGTGAAGCTGCAGGATTTCGGCGCCTTCGTCGAGATCGATGCAGAGACCACCGGTTTGGTCCACATCTCGGAGGTGCATCGTGAGTTCGTGGACAACATCCACGCGTACCTCACCGAAGGACAAGAGGTCGAGGTGAAAGTCGTCGGGATCAAGGACGACGGCCGGATCGACCTCTCGATCAAGCGTGCCGAACCTGACTGGAGCGACGAGCCGCGCCCTCGGCCGACCGCGAAGGTGGACAAGGAGTTCAACCAGCGGCTCCGCAAGTTCATGCACCAGTCGGACATGATCCAAGGCGAGGTCCGCAAACGGAAGCGGGCCTTCTAGCCTCCCCATGGCTGCTGCAGCGGAGGGTGAGGGGGTCACGCGCGTTCTGGTCGTCGATGACGACTCCAACGTCCGGTTCACGGTGCGCGTGGCGCTCGAAGGGGCCCCGCCCAACGGTCAGCCCATGGAGATCATGGAAGCTGCTGGAGGCAACGCGGCTCTGACGTTCTTGCAGAGCCAGAAGATCGATGTCGTCCTGCTGGACGTGATGATGCCGGACATGGACGGGTTCGCGGTGCTCAAGAAGCTGCGGACCGAACAGCAGAACGAGGTTCCCGTCGTCATGCTGACGGCCCGCGGCCGCGAGTCGGACGTCGCCAACGCCTTCCGTGCGGGCGCCGATGCCTACGTGAGCAAGCCGTTCGACGTCGATGAGTTGGCGCGGATCACCCAGGACATGGCCGATATGCCACTGCGCGAACGTCGGAAGCGTCGGATCGAGGAGATGGAGCGCGCCGAGTTGCTGCTGCAGCTCGAGTACAGCTTCGACTTCGACGACGAGTAGGCGGCTCCCCGACGGGGCGCGGAGGGGCCGTTGGGCTGTGCGGGTCCCCTCAGTCCGCCGTCACGGACCGAGAGGACACGCAGCGAGTGCCCGGTGCGACCTAGCCGTCGAGGACGCCCTGCTCGGTCAGGAACTCGCTGGCGACCTCAGCCGGATCGGCGAGGTCGATGCGGATCTGCCCCAGCATCTCTGAGACGTTCTCCGTCGTGAGCACCGCGGAGACGGCGTTGAGGGCCTCGGTGGCTGCCTCGTTGTTCACCTCGGTCTGGATGACCGGGACGATGTTCTCCGCCGGCTGCAGACCCTGGTCGTCCTCCAGCAGCACCCACTCGTTGGCGCTGATCACGGCGTCGGTGGTGAACAGCAGGGCGACGTCGATCTCACCGGAGCTCAGCGCTTCGACCGTCACGGGTCCGCCAGCGTCCAGAGACCGGAAGTCGCCGAACGTGATGCCGTAGGTCTCCTCGTACCCGGGGATGCACAGGGGCCGCTCGGGGCACTCCGGCGGACCGCCGAGCGTCAGGTCACCGGCTTCGTCAGCCAGGTCGCTGACGGTCTCGAGGCCGAGTTCATCGGCGGTCTCGGGCCGGACGACCAGGCCGTTCTTGTCCTGGGCCTCGGCCGGCTCGAGGACGTCGACCCCCTCCTCGGCGAACTCCTCACGGAGTAGCTCGGTGGTGGCCTCGGTGTCCGAGCTGGCCTCGCCGGCCCCACCGTTCAGGAACTCCAAGGCCGTCCCGACATACTCCGGGTAGACATTGATCTCGCCCGACGTCAGTGCTGGGAGGACCACTTCGCGCGCGCCCAGCTGATAGCGGCGCTCGACGGTGAAGCCCGCCTGCTCCAAGGAGAGGGCGTACATCTCGGCCACCAACTCCTGCTCGTCGAAGTTCGTGGACCCGACGACGAGTTCGCCCAGGTCCTCGCCCGCTGCGGCGGCGTCGTCCGGCTCATCGGTCCCGTCGTCGGAACCGTCGGTCTCCTCGTCGTCCACCATGGTCTGATCTTCGGTGGCCGGTACGTCCTCGGTGGAGTCGGCGGCGTCCGTTCCATCGTCCGCATCGTCGGCGGCGCAAGCGCCGGCCACCAGGGCCAGCGCGAGCATCAGCAGCAGCGTGACGAGCCGGCGCGGCGATCGTGTCGTGTTGGTCATGACCTGAGATTCCTTCGTGTTGTGGACATCGGACTGATCTGTGATGGCCGCCTCGACCCTGCCCGGTGCTGGGGCCGACGAACCACTACGTCTCGACCCGCCTGTGCTGATCAGCGGGCTCGGCCCGTCGCTCCTGTGCGGCCTCGCGCAGCTGCAGGCCCTTCGGGACGATCAGACGCTGGATGCCGGCCAAGCCGGCCTCGGTGACGACCGACAGGACAGCAACGAGCACCGCCCCACCGATGGCGAGGATCTGTGCGGTCGTGGAGAACTGGAGGCCGCGATTCAGGCCGGAGATGATCGGCAGCCCGAGCCCGCCGAAGCCGACGATCGCGGCCAGGGTCACCGTGGCCACGATGTTGATCGCGCCCGTCCGGATGCCCGCCATGATCACGGGCAACGCCATGGGGATCTCGACCTGGAACAGCTGTTGGGTACCCGTCAAGCCCATGCCCTTCGCGGCGTCGACGATCTCCGGGTCGACCTGCGTCACCCCGACGTAGGTGTTGGCGAAGATCGGTGCCACACCGATCAGGGCGAACACCAGGACGAGCAGCGGATAGGAGAACCCACCGATCTGGAACGCGACGAGCAGCAGCCCGAAGGCCGGGATCGCCCGGAAGGCATTGGCGATGTTGATCGACACGACCGGTGCCCGGCGCGTGTGGGCGAGCCAGAGACCCAAGGGCAGAGCCAAGACCAGGGCGAGCGCCAGTGACCACGCGCTGAGGCCGAGGTGCTGCGCCACCAACGTCGGGACGCCATCGATGGCGCTGAAGTCGTTGCCGAGCAGCCACGAGACCGCCTCAGCGGTGAGCGACTCCTCCGCCTGCGCCAGGACGATGACCACGTCGCCGCCCGACTCGAGCGTCATCTCGTCGCCTCCCGGCTCCAGCGTCATCTCGTCGCCTCCCGGCTCCAGGGCGAGAGCCTGCGCTCCAACGCGACCAGCAGCAGATCGAGCACCAAGGCGAGGGCAACCGACAGCACGAACCCGACGACGGCCGGGGTCAGGTTCTGTCGCTGGAAGCCACGCAGGATGATCTGCCCCCAGCCGCCCTGGCCGATCAGCGCGGTCACCGTGACCAGGCCGATCGTCGTCACCGTGGCGATCCGGACGCCGGCGATGATGACCGGGAGGGCCAGCGGCAACTCGACCGACCGCAGCAACGCAGCATCGGTGTAGCCCATTGCCCGAGCCGCCTCGACCACCTCGGTGGGCACGTTGTCGAGCCCCGCGATGGTGTTGCGGACCAGGATCAGCAGCGTGTACAGGGTCAGCGGGATCAGCGCGGTCGTGGTCGACAGACCCGTCAGGGGCACGAGCGCGACGAACAGCGCGAGGGACGGGATCGTGAAGATGATCCCGGTCACCTGCAGGACGGGTGTCTGCCACCGCCGCCGACGTGAGGCGAGCACGGCCAGCGGGAAGGCGACCAGGAAGCCGATCACCACAGCCAGGACGGTCAGCGTCACGTGCTCGATCCCGCGCTCGACCATCGTGTCGGTGTTCTGCTGGATCCACTGCCAGTCGGGGAAGGGCCGCCCCTGCGCCAGGACGACCAGCGCTGCCTCACCGGTCTGCATGTGCGCTAGCCCAACGCCTCGGTGACCAGCTCCCGGGTCACGAGGCCCTCATAGCTGCCACCTGGGCCGACGCGCACGGCGACACCATTCGGTGAGGCCACGAGGACGTCGAGTGCGGTCCGCAGTGTGTCGTCGGCCAGGACCACGGCGGCGAACGGTCGGGCCACGTCGGGTGTGAGCGGGCTGGTGACGTCGACCACGTCGACCCAGCCATGGACCGTCCCGTCGTCGGCCAGCACCGTCACCCACTTCTCATCGGCCGCCTGGGCGGCTTGGCGGACCTCTTCCGGGCCATCACCGACGCGGGCGACCGGGCCTGGGTCGGCGGTGACCTCGCTGACCGGGATCAGCGCCAGCCTGCGGAGTTCACGCTCGGCCCCCAGGAACTGCTCGACGAACTCGTTGGCGGGGCGGGCCAGGATCTCGGTCGGCGTGTCCAACTGCTGCAGTCGGCCGCCCTCCGCCAGGATCGCGATCCGGTCGCCCATGGTGATGGCCTCGTCGATGTCGTGGGTGACGAAGACGATGGTCTTCTTCACGTCGGACTGCAAGCTCAGGAACTCCTCCTGCAGCCGGTGTCGCACGATCGGGTCCACGGCCCCGAACGGCTCATCCATCAGCAGCACCGGCGGGTCGGCGGCCAGCGCGCGGGCCACTCCCACACGTTGCCGTTGGCCGCCGGAGAGCTGATGTGGGTAGCGCTCGCCCAGTTCCGGTGACAGACCCACCGTCTCGACCAGCGTGTCGACCCGCTCGCTGACGCGGTCCGCCTCCCAGTCGAGCAGCCGCGGAACGGTCGCGATGTTGTCCGCGACGGTCCGGTGGGGGAACAGGCCGATCTGTTGGATGACGTACCCGATGCCTCGCCGCAACTCGGCCGCCTCCAATGAGGTGACGTCCTGGCCGTCGACGGAGATGGTGCCGCCGGTCGGTTCGACCATCCGATTGATCATGCGCATGGCCGTGGTCTTGCCACAGCCCGACGGACCGACCAGGACCAGGAACTCGCCCTCCTCGACCTCGAAGGACAGGTCGTCGACGGCCACCGTCCCATCGGGATAGCGCTTGGTGACGTGGTCGAAGGTGATCACGAGGGCAAGAGCTTACCGGGCCTGTCACCGACGCGGCCCGATCCGATGGTCAGAGAGCCCACCCCCGGTTGAGACTTTCACAACATGAACTAGACTTAAGTCTGTGACCGCCACACGCCCCCTGATCGACCTGCTGGGCGAGACGCGCGCGCAGATCGTGACCCGGATCCAGCGGTCCCCGCAGACTGCCCCGGAGCTGTCCGAGGCACTCCAGATCAGCCAAGCGGCGATCCGGCGACACCTGGCGGCGCTGGCCGGCGACGACCTGATCGCCGGCGAGGCCGTCCACGACGGCTCGATGGGTCGTCCTCGTGAGCGTTGGACCCTGACGGCCCGAGGCAAGCGACTGTTCGCCGACCGGTCTTCGGAGTTCGCCGACGAGCTCCTCGACCACCTGGAAGCCGCACACGGTCGCACGGCCGTGCTGGACTTCCTCAGGACCCGAAGCGAGGCGCAAGCCGACCGCTACGCCGAGCGGCTCTCCGGTGCTGCAACCCCACAGGAGCGAGCCGAGTTGCTCGCGGCCGCCCTCAGCGACGACGGCTTCGCGGCGCGGGTCGAAGAGACCGACGCCGGCTCCGGTGCAGCAGAGCGGAACTCCGGCGGCCAGACTGGCCGCACCCTGCAGTTGGTCCAGTCCCACTGCGCGATCGAGGGCATCGCTGCTGAGCATCCCGAGATCTGCGCACACGAGGCGGCGTTGTTCAAACGCCTGCTGGGTACTCCTGCCCAGGGGGTCAAGATCTCCCGCAGGACGACCATCGCCTCAGGCGGCACCGCCTGCATCTGCCACATCGAAGTCCCAACCGAGCCAGCCACATCAACCTCCACCTAGGAGCGCACGAGAACCATGTCGAGCACCATCTCCACACCAGACACCAAGGGCACCCGCGCCGAGGATCTGTCCGGCGAGGACGGCATCAAGGGCTACAACTATGGCTGGGCGGATGAGTCCAAGCCGGTCAACATCATCAAGAAGGGCCTCTCCGAGCAGGTCGTCCGAGAGATCTCCGAGCTCAAGGACGAGCCGGAGTGGATGCTGAAGGCCCGGCTCAAGGGTCTCAAGCACTTCAACAGTCGCCCCATGCCGAGTTGGGGGTCGGACCTGTCCGGCATCGACTTCGACGACATCTACTACTTCGTCCGGTCGACCGAGAAGCAGGCCAACACCTGGGAGGACCTGCCCGAGGACATCAAGAACACCTACGACAAGCTCGGTATCCCGGAGGCCGAGAAGCAGCGGCTGATCGCCGGCGTCGCGGCCCAGTACGAGAGCGAGGTCGTCTATCACAAGGTCCGCGAGGACCTCGAGGAGCAGGGCGTGCTCTTCCTCGACACCGACACCGGCCTGCGCGAGCACGAGGACGTCTTCCGGGAGCACTTCGCCAAGGTCATCCCGATCAACGACAACAAGTTCTCCGCCCTGAACACCGCGGT
Source organism: Euzebya tangerina (assembly GCF_003074135.1). Classification (NCBI taxonomy): domain Bacteria; kingdom Bacillati; phylum Actinomycetota; class Nitriliruptoria; order Euzebyales; family Euzebyaceae; genus Euzebya; species Euzebya tangerina. The sequence goes on from NZ_PPDK01000001.1 coordinate 2,771,269, forward strand.
CTGGTCGGGTGGCTCGTTCATCGTGATCCCCGAGGGCGTCAAGGTCGACATCCCCCTCCAGGCCTACTTCCGCATCAACCAGCAGAACATGGGCCAGTTCGAGCGCACCCTGATCATCGCGGAGCCCGGCTCCTACGTGCACTACGTCGAGGGCTGCACCGCGCCGATCTACTCCTCGGATTCCCTGCACTCCGCAGTCGTCGAGATCGTGTGCAAGCCAGGCTCACGGGTCCGGTACACCACGATCCAGAACTGGTCCAACAACGTCTACAACCTGGTCACCAAGCGGGCTGCGGCCTACGAGGACGCCACCATGGAGTGGATCGACGGCAACATCGGCTCCAAGGTCACGATGAAGTACCCGGCCGTGTGGCTCATGGGCCGCGGTGCCCGTGGTGAGGTGCTGTCGGTCGCCTGGGCCGGTGACGGTCAGCACCAGGACGCCGGGGCCAAGATGGTCCACCACGCTCCTGACACCTCGTCCAACATCGTCTCCAAGTCGGTGGCGCAGGGCGCGGGGCGGACGTCGTACCGAGGCCTGGTCGAGATCCACGAGGGCGCCGAGCGCGTCAAGTCCTCCGTCGTGTGCGATGCGCTGATGCTGGACGACGAGTCGCGGTCCGACACCTACCCGTACATGAACATCGAGGAGGACGACGCCCAGATCGGCCACGAGGCCAGCGTCTCCAAGATCGGTGAGGATCAGCTGTTCTACCTGCAGTCCCGCGGGATCAGCGAGACCGAGGCCCTGGCGATGATCGTCCGCGGCTTCATCGAGCCCATCTCGAAGGAGCTGCCGATGGAGTACTCCGTCGAGCTGAACCGCCTGATCCAGCTGAACATGGAAGGGGCGGTCGGCTAGCGCCCCCGCCCACGTCGTCTCGGTCGTCCTCCTCTGAGCCGACGACCACCACACCTCCGACACGAAGGCCGATCTCACCGTGCCCAATCCGCTCACCCTCACCGAGACCGACGTCCTCGCGATCAGCGATGCCGCCGACGATCCAGCCTGGCTGCGTGACCGCCGCAGCGAGGCCTTCAAGGCGTTCAGCGACCTCGAGTGGCCGACCGTCCGTGACGAGGACTGGCGCTTCACCAACCCGGCACGGATCCCCCTCGACCGGGAGATCCTGACCAGCGGTGTGGATGTCCCCGCCCTCGCCGACGGCTCCTTCTGCCACGCCGCCGAGGCCGTGGCCGGCCTGGTCAGGCTGGTCGACGGCGGCGTCCAGTCCGCGGAGGCACAGGGTGGCCTGCCCGAGGGCGTGATCGTGACGGACCTCGCGACGGCTGCCCGCGAGCACCCCGAGTTGGTCCAGCAGACGCTCGGCTCGGTGGTGGGCAACGAGGAGATCTTCGCGGCCACGACGCACGCGGCGTGGACCGCCGGCGCATTCGTGCACGTCCCACACGACGTCGAGGTGGAGGGGACGCTGGTCGTCACCATCCAGGCCGTCACACCCGGCACCCACGTGCAGCACGTGGTCGTGTCGCTGGGGCGGCACGCGAAGGCCTCCGTGCTGGTGGAGCAGGTGGGGTCGACCGATGCGACCGTCCTCAACACCGTCGAGGCAGTTGTGGGTGACGGCGCCACACTCAACCTGGTCACCGCCCAGAACTGGGGAGCGGGCATCGCGCACGTGACCACCCATCGGGGCAAGGTCGGTCGCGACGCCACCTACCAGCAGACCGAGATCACCCTGGGCGGCGACACCGTCTACGCGCGGCCTGACGTGTGGCTGGCCGAGCGGGGCGGCAGCGGTGAGCTGCTGGGTGTGTACTTCCCCACGGGCACCGAGAAGATCGAGCATCGCTCCCTCATCTTCCACGACGCCGACCACACCACCAGCGACTACGTGCACAAGGGCGCCCTGTCGGACCAGGCGCACGCGACGTGGTACGGCAACATCCGCATCGACATCGATGCCAAGCAGACCGTCAGCGACGAGACCAACCGCAACCTGATCCTGTCGCCCGGGGCCAAGGCCGACACCCTGCCCTTCCTGGAGATCGAGACTGCCGACGTGGCCGCCTGCGGGCACCACTCCTCGGTCGGCCAGGTCGATGAGGTCCAGCTGTGGTACCTGCAGTCGCGCGGGATCTCTCGCGACGAGGCCGCCCGCATGCTGGTCTTCGCCTTCTTCACCGAGGTGCTCGACCGGGTCGCGGTCAGCGGCATCACCGAGACGGTCCTGGCCGACATCACCGCGGCCGTGCGTGAGGCGCCGGCGACGCTGATGGATCCCCGTCGAACGGCCATCGGACGATCTGCGTCCGTCGACACCGTCGAGGCGGGCACCGCCCACGTGGACACCACGGGCACCGGAGCGTCGATCGGTAGCGCCGACGCCGGTGCTCCGCCGGCTGACTTCGGCGGTGGGGCATGAGCTTCGAGTCCGTTGCCGCCCTGGACGACCTCGTTGTCGGTCAGGCCAAGCAGGTGGTCGCCGGTGACGAGCCGATCTGCCTGGTGCGCACCGACGACCGGACGGTGAAGGCTGTTCACAACGTGTGCAGCCACGCCCAGTTCAACCTCGACGAGGGCTGGGTCGAGGACAACCACATCGAGTGCTCGCTGCACGGGTCCTCCTTCGACCTCGACACCGGCCAGCCGGACTCCCTCCCCGCAGTCAAGCCCATACCGACCTACGCGACGAAGATCGACGGTGAGCAGGTGCTGGTGGACGCCGCCAGCCCCACCAACGACGCCGCACCACCCCGACACTGATTCACCAATCCAACCCGAGGAACCAACCACCATGAGCGCACAAATCCAGATCGACGGCCTGCGAGTTGAGGTCGAGGGCAAGGAGATCCTGACCGGCCTGGACCTGATCGTGAAGCAGGGTGAGACGCACGCCCTGATGGGTCCCAACGGCTCGGGCAAGTCCACGCTCGCCTACGCCATCGCCGGCCACCCGGCCTACGAGGTGACCGGCGGATCCATCCTGTTCGACGGCGAAGACGTCACCGAGATGGCGCCCGACGAGCGCGCCCAGGTCGGCCTGTTCCTCGCGATGCAGTACCCGACCGAGATCCCCGGCGTGTCGATGACCAACTTCCTGCGGACCGCCGTCAACGCAACCCGCGAGGAGGACCTGCCGGTCCGCGAGTTCATGACCAACCTGCGGGCCGGGATGGCCGACCTGAAGATGGACGACTCCTTCCTCTCCCGAAACGTCAACGAGGGCTTCAGCGGTGGTGAGAAGAAGCGGTTCGAGATCCTGCAGATGGCGATGCTCGAGCCACGCATCGCGGTGCTCGACGAGACCGACTCGGGCCTCGACGTCGACGCGCTGAAGGTCGTGAGTACGGGCGTCAACCAGTTGGCAGGCCCCGACCTCGGGATCCTGCTGATCACCCACTACACGCGCATCCTCAACTACATCACCCCCGACCACGTCCACGTGATGACCGGCGGCCGGATCGTGAAGACCGGCGGCGCCGACCTCGCCGAGGTATTGGAAGAAGAGGGCTACGAGCAGTTCAGCTGAGGCGTCAGCTACGTTCCAGGTGCGAGGAGGTACGCGAATGGCAGGCACGACAACCGGGTTCGATCCGGCTGCCATCCGCGCCGACTTCCCGAACCTGCACCGAGAGGTGCACGGCAAGCCGTTGGTCTACCTGGACTCAGCCGCCACCTCGTTCAAGCCCCAGGTGGTCATCGACACCCTGGCCGACTCCTACAGCCAGCACACTGCCAACGTGCACCGCGGCGTGCACGCCCTCGCCGAGGAGGCGACAGACCGCTACGAGGCGGCGCGGACGGCCGTCGCCGACTTCGTCGGTGCCGACCCCCGGGGTGTGGTCTTCACCAAGAACGCAACCGAGGCGTTCAACCTGATCGCCCAGAGCTACGCCAAGCAGCAGCTGGGCGCCGGTGACATTCTGCTGTACACCGAGATGGAGCACCACGCCAACCTGGTGCCCTGGCAACTGGTCCAACCCGAGGCCGGATTCGAACTGGCCGCCGTGCCGGTCCGGGCCGACGGCACGCTCGACCTGGACACCTTCGCCGAGATCGTCCGGACGGGCCGGGTGAAGCTGCTGGCCGTCACCGCGATGTCCAACGTCGTCGGCACCATCAACCCCGTGGCCGAGATGGGCGCCGCGGTCAAGGCCGCAAACCCCGAGGCCGTGGTCGTCGTCGACGGCGCCCAGAGCGTCCCGCACCTGCCCACCGACATGACCGAACTGGGCGCAGACTTCCTCTGCTTCAGCGGCCACAAGATGTGCGGCCCCACCGGCATCGGGGTCCTGGCCGGTCGACTCGACGTGCTGGACGCGATGCCGCCGTTCCTGGGCGGCGGCGAGATGATCCTGGACGTGCACCTGTTCGGAGCGACCTACAACGAGGTCCCGTACCGCTTCGAGGCCGGAACGCCGATGATCGCCGAGGCAGCCGGGCTCGGGGCCGCGGTGCGCTACCTGACCGATGCCGGCATGGACGCGGTCCGGTCCCACGAGATCGAGATCGTCGAGCACGCCATCCCCGCACTCCACGACATCCCGGGCGTGACGGTGCACGGGCCGACCGATCCGAAGGCGCGTGGCGCCGCGATCAGCTTCGTCGTCGACGGGCTGCACCCGCACGACATCGGGACGGTCCTCGATCGCGAGGGCATCGCCGTGCGGGCCGGTCATCACTGTGCCAAGCCGCTCATCAGGGCCCTCGGCAAGGCGGCGACGACGCGCGCCTCCTTCTACCTGTACAACACGGTCGAGGAGATCGACCCCCTCTGTGACGCCATCCGCGCAACCCAAGCCTTCTTCGAGGTATGAGCCCATGAGCCTTGACGACCTGTACCAGGAGATCATCCTGGACCACTACAAGAAGCCGCGGAACCGGGCGCCCGACCTCGAGCCACACCACGTCCACGTCCACCACTCCAACCCGCTGTGCGGCGACGAGATGGACCTGCGTCTGCGCATCGGGGGTGAGGTGAGTGAGACCGTCGACGCCGTGGTCTACGACGGGGACGGCTGCTCCATCTCGATGGCGAGCGCATCAGCCATGACCGAGGCGGTCGTCGGCCGGACCTTGGACGATGCGGAGGATCTCGCCGAGGCCTTCCGGCTGATGATGCACGGCGAGGATCTGCGCCGCGAGGAAGATCTGGTGGATGGAGTGGCGTTCCAAGGAGTGGCCAAGTTCCCCGTCAGGGTCAAGTGTGCCCTGCTCGGCTGGATGGCCCTCAAGGACGCCATCGCCACCCACCGCGCCGGCTCCAACGAACACGAAGTCACCCACGACTGAGCCAGGCCACGAGCCCACATAGGATTGATCACATGACCGACACCGCCTCACCCACCGACAGCGCCACCACCGACACCGCCGCTGGCTGGCCGACGGAGGAGACCGACGAGCAGTTCGCCGCCAAGCAGGACGCGGCGGAGTCGCCCTTCGCCGGTGCCGAGGTCGACGAGAACGGCGTCGCCACACCGGCCGCGGGCTACGAAGCCATGAAGGCCGTCATCGACCCCGAGATCGGCATCAACGTCGTCGATCTCGGCCTGGTCTACGACATCACCATCAACGAGGGGACCGCCTACATGCGCATGACCCTCACCTCGATGGGGTGCCCGCTGACGGAACTCATCCACCAGCAGGCAACGCTGGTCCTCACCCGGCTGCCAGGCATCGACGACGCCGAGGTCGAGTTCGTGTTCAGCCCGCCGTGGACCACCGACATGATCTCCCCGGAGGCCCGCGAAGAGCTGCGGGCGATGGGCTTCAACGTCTGACCAATGGGTATCTGTTGACCCATGAGCGCAGATCCCCAGCCCAACACCCACGCCATCATCGCGCACGTGGCCGATGCTGCCTCGGCTGAGGCGGCCCTCTCGGCCCTGACCGACGAGGTCGGCATCGACCTGGATCGTGTGACGCACGGCACCGGGCAGTCGTTCGCGGCAAAGCTCAACAGCAGCCGAGAGGAGAAGGAGGCGAAGAGCCGGATCGCCAAGTGGCTGCTCTCCCTGGGGCAGGAACGCGAGGAGTTGGTCCGGCTGGCCGAGGTCGTCAAGGACGACCGGTACGGGATCGTTATCAACGACGTCGACCGCCGCGACACGCTGGACGCCGTCGTCGCCGTCCTGAAGCGCCACGATGCGAAGGACATCGTGTACTTCGGCGAGTGGCAGACCGAGGACCTGTCCATCAACCGGGCCGCCACCTGAAACCACTGTTTCCACCGGGAAGGTCTGCGCCGCACCTACTGTTGATGCAGCCATGGAACCGTTGATTGCCGAGCCCGCGGAACTCACCAACGAGGAGATCCGTCGCTACTCACGCCACCTGATCATGCCCGACATCGGTATGGACGGGCAGGGGCGCCTGAAGGCGGCGAAGGTCCTGGTCGTCGGGACCGGCGGTCTTGGCTCACCGGTCGCCATGTACCTGGCTGCGGCCGGCGTCGGTGAGATCGGCCTGGTCGACTACGACGTCGTCGACGAATCCAATCTGCATCGCCAGGTGATCCACGGGACCTCCGATGTCGGCAAGCGGAAGACCGAGTCGGCCAAGGAGACCATCCTCGACATCAACCCGGGCGTCACCGTCACCATCCACGAGACGCTGCTGCGCAGCGACAACGCGCTGGAGATCATCCGGCCCTACGACCTGGTCATCGACGGAACCGACAACTTCCCGACGCGATACCTGGTGAACGATGCCTGCGCGATCCTGGGCAAGCCCAACGTCTACGGCTCGATCTTTCGCTTCGAGGGGCAGCTGTCGGTCTTCTGGGACGCCAAGGGGCCGAACTACCGGGACCTGTTCCCCGAGCCGCCGCCGCCCGGCATGGTGCCGTCCTGCGCCGAGGGTGGCGTCTTCGGCGTGATCTGCGGCACGATCGGCGCCGGCCAGGTCACCGAGGCCATCAAGCTCATCACCGGCATCGGCACACCGCTGATCGGCACCATGAAGTTGTACGACGCGATGGACAACGAGTGGCGGTCCATCACCGTCCGCAAGGACCCGAACGGCCAGCCGATAACGACGCTGATCGACTACGAGGCCTTCTGCGGGGTTCCGGCCAACGATCACGCGACCGAACAGGCGAGCCAGGACTTCGACGTCCAGATGACCCCCGAGGACTTCGAGAAGATCCGCGACCAGGTCACCCTGATCGACGTCCGCGAGCCACACGAGTACGAGATTTCACGCATCGAGGGGTCGACGCTGATTCCGCTGGGCGACCTGCCGTCGCGCATGAACGAACTGGACAGCGCCGACGAGATCGTCCTGCAGTGCAAGTCAGGGGCCCGGTCCATGGAGGCACTCGAGCTGTTGCGGTCGGCCGGCTTCACGAAGCTGTCCAACCTGCAGGGTGGCATCAACGGCTATGCCCGCCAGGTCGACCCGTCGATCCCGACGTACTGACCGAGACGACCGACCCTGACGGCTTGATCCGGACTTCCTCCACCCGGTAGCCGGCGACCTTCGAGACCTCGAGCACCATGCCCTGGTGGGTGACGGTCTGACCGACCGCGCCCACCGCTCCGGTGCGATGCTCGATGAAGCCGGCCAGGGTCTCGAACGGTCCGTCGGGCAGGGTGAGCCCGGTGCGGTCGGTGAGTTCGTGTGGGCGGAGGCTCCCGGAGACGATCATCTGCTCGTCGGGGGTCCGGCGTCGCAGCCGGCGTGACAGTCGGTCGGTCTCGTCCTCGAACTCTCCGATGAGCTCCTCGACGATGTCCTCGAGCGCCACGAGGCCGCTGACCGACCCGTACTCGTCCACCACCATCGCGATGTGCTGGCGCCCGGACCGCATGTCGAGCAGGAGATCCTCGATGGGCCGGGAGTCAGGCACCACCAGCGCCGGGCGGACCAGATGGCGGACCCCCAGGGATGCGGCCGCATCCTCGTCGAGCAGCGCGTCCTTGACCGTCAGGACCCCGACCACCTGGTCGAGGTTGCCGTTGTGAACCGGCAGGCGCGACCGGCCGGTCTGGCGGGCCAGCGCCAGCACGTCGGGACGGGGAGTGTCCACGCTGACGGAGACGATGTCGGTCCGCGGCACCATCACCGACTCCGCATCCAAACCCGACAGGTCCAGAGCTCGGGTCAGCAGATCGGTGTCCTCGCCACCGATGGTGCCGTCACGTGCGCTCTCCCGGAGCACGAGGAGCAGATCACCCGGTGCGTGAGCCACCGCCAGCTCCTCACGCGGCTCGACCCCGACGGCACGGACCACCCCGTTGGCAATGGCGTTCAGGGCGACGATGACCGGCCGGAGGATCGTGATGAACACCCGGAAGGGTCGGGACAGCAGCAGCGATGACTTCTCCGGATCGGCGATGGCCCACGACTTGGGCGCCATCTCGCCGACGACCATGTGCAGGAACACCACGATCGACAGGCCGATCCCGAACCCGAGCCCGATCGCAACCGGCTCGGGCAGCGGCGTCTGCTCAGCCAGCAGATGCTCGAAGAAGCCGGCGACCAGCGGCTCGGCGACAACCCCCAGCCCCAGGCTGGCCATCGTGATGCCGAGCTGTGCACCGGCCAGCGTGAGGGACAGCTCGCGCAGGCCCTTGACCGCCGACACCGCACGCCGGTCGCCCTCGGTGGCCAGCTGCTCCATGCGGCTGCGCCTGGCGGAGAGCAGGGCGAACTCGGCGGCCACGAAGAACCCGTTGAGCACCAGCAGCACGATCCCGACGACGATGCCGACCAAGCCCGTCACGGGGCCACCTCCCCGTGTCCGGCGTCCGCCGGCTGGCCGCCATCCTCCGCGGTGACCATGAGGCGGACGGACTGCACGGTGTGACGCTCCATCGCCAGGACGTCGAGCACCGCGCCATCCAGCTCCACGCGGTCGCCAGGCTCGGGGACCCTGCCGAGCTCAGCCATGACCAGTCCGGCCACCGTGTCGTGCTCGCCCTCCGGCAGCTCCACGCCCGTGTCGCGACGAACCTCATCGATGCGCCAGGTCCCCGGCAGCCGCCAGCTACCGTCGTCGCGTCGGACGGGCGACCGTTCGAAGGGGTCGTGCTCGTCCAGGATCTCACCGACCAGCTCCTCGACGATGTCCTCCAGGGTGATGATCCCGGCCGTGCCACCGAACTCGTCGATCACCACGGCGAGCTGCGTGTGTGAGTCGCGCAGCAGGCGCAGCACGTCGGGGAGCAGTGCCGTCTCGGGAACGGCCAACTCGTCCTCCGTGAGCGCCCCGACCGGGGTGATCGCCAGCTGATCCTCGGCGATGTCCATCAGCTCCTTGATGCTGACCACACCACGGACGTCGTCGAGGCCGTTCTCGCCGGCCACGGGGAAGCGGGTGTGACCGGTGCTGCGCGCGAGCGCCATCAGCTCGTCACAGGTGGCGTCGCCTGCGACCCACTGGATCTCCGACCGCGGCCGCATGGCCTCGTCGGCCTTGAGCTCCCGAAAGTCGATCGACCGTTGGAGCAGGCTGGCCACACCCTCATTGAGCGCGCCTGACTCGCCCGAGGTGGCGATGATGTGCTCCAGTTCCTCGATCGTGACGGCCTGGGTGAGCTCCTCTGCCGGCTCGATCCCGACCGATCGGATCAGACGGTTGGCGGCGTTGTCGAACAGGCGGATGATCGGTCCCCACAGACGCAGGTACAGCTCCTGACCCCATGCCAGGCGGCGCGAGACGTCCTCTGCTCTGGCGATGGCCAGGTTCTTGGGGCCGAGCTCACCGAAGACCATCTGCGCCGCGGTCGACAGAGCCAGTCCCGTCCCCAGTGCAGCGGCCTCCGTCGTCTCGGCGCTGGCGCCCAGGGGTTCGAAGAGCGGGGTGAGCAGTGCTTCGAACACCGGCTCGGCCACGAACCCCACCGCAAGCGACGTCACGGTGATCCCCAACTGCGCACCGGACAGCGCGAACGACAGGCGCTCGATCAACCCGAGGGCGATCGCCGCCTTTCGGTCACCAGCGTCCCGCCGCGCCTCCAGACGGCTCCGGCGTGCCGCGACGAGGGCGAACTCGGCCGCCACGAACCAGGCGTTGCCGGCGATCAGCGCGACGATGAGCAGCAGTCCGAGGGCCGTCATGATCGCCCATTGTGTGCCAAGACCGAGATGGCGCGGTGGCGCCGCGACGAGGAATCGTCGACCAGCGGCTCTGGGGGCACGACCGCGTCCGGGGGCGTCACCGCCGGTGGTTCGACGGGGGCCGGTGGTGGGGTGGCATCGCCTGGGGATTCGGGCGGTGTCGGAGGACCAGGCGATGTTGGCGGGTCCGGTACCGGTTCCGGTGTGTTCTGGACCGGTCCGGGTTCCGGAATCGGCTCGGGCGTGATGGTTGGCTCGAGGGAGATGTCGGGTTCGGGGAGGGTCTCGGGCTCGGCGCTCGTCACGGGCTCGGATGCGTCGTCTGTTGGCGTCTCAGCACCACCCGTGCCGGTGCCGACCAGCACGATCCGCGGCTGCGCGCGGTAGACGGTCGTGTACGTCTCGCTCTCGCGGCGGCCGTCGACGTAGGTGATGTCGCGCGTCACGTCGACGGTGAACCCCTGCGCGCCGTCCTGCTCGACACGCTCCTCCCCGGCTGGCAGCTCCGGGGTGGGCCGTCGCTCCTCCTCCGGCTCGCTGAAGCCGTACCGATCGCTGGTGGCGGACTCCACGGCTGCGAACACCGAGGAGTACAACGTGACCGTGATCTGGGTGTCGGTGTAGCTGGTGGCGATGAGGATGCCATCCGGGGAGTTGTTGGTGAACTGCAGGTCGATCGGCGGATCGAAGTTGAGCGTTGCCTCGCGGCCGAGCGGATAGCGGGGCAGGTAGTAGGAGTGCGGTTGGAACTCCTCGATCTGATACCCGCCGAAGAACACGGCGTTGAACAGCGTCGTCGTGAACTGACTGACGCCGCCACCCACCTGATCGACGAACTCGCCGCTCTCGATTGCGCCGCCCTCCACGAAGCCATTGGCCAGCGTCCGCGGCCCGACGGTCTCGTTCAGGGAGAAGGTCTCGCCGGGTCGGACTATGGCGCCGTCGACGAGGTCGGCGATGCGATGGATGTTCTGCACGCGACCCTCGCAGCAGGGATGGTCGGTGGTGAACGCGGCGACCTGCTGCGTGATACCGAGTTCGGCGACCACCGCATCGGGTAGGTCCGGCTGGATCTGCCGACCCTCCAGGGCTGCCGCCCGGGGGCCCACCGCTGTTGCGAGCTCCAGCAGCTGTTCGGCGACGATGTCGAGGTCGAAGACGAACCCCGTCTGCGAGGGCACGAGCTGTGGTGTGCCGCTGCTCACGTCGATGCTGGCGTCCGTCGGCGCGGTCGTCAGCGCAAGTGGATCGAACGGCAAGACGTCGAGCAGGGCAGCAGGATCGATGACGATGGCGGCGCGGGTGGTGCCATCCACGTGATCGGCCCGGACGGCGAGCAGACCAGCCAGGGTGTCGGCGTCCAGCGTCCAGTCGGCCAGCGGGGTGGTGATGGTGATCGGGGCGCTGGCCGCGCGCTCGGCCTCGGACTCGAGCAACGCCCGGTCGTCATCGTCGATGGCCGGTGTCACCACGAGCGTCGGGACCTCCACCGCGCCGACGGCGGCTGCGGAGGACCCCAGCAGCGCGTCCACGGTCACGCGGCGAAGTGCCTCCACGTCGATGACCTCGCTGGGCGGGGGCAGCTCCACGGACGCTTGGCCGTCAGCAGCGATGCGCACCGCACCCAGGGGTGCTTCGAGACCGACCTCCCGCGCGATCCTCGCCCCGGCCTGACGCAGCCGGGTCTCATCGATGGCTGCGACCGGGTTGACCACGAGCGTGGTGGCGGAGGCGATCAGGTGGTCGCCAAGGGCCGCCACCGGGTTGGCCTGCCGACCGCGTCGCCGGATCGCCTCGATCGTGGCGTCGATGTCGAGGTCCAGTCCCAGCTCAGGTGCCGACATCGTGATCACCCGACCCCCGTGGGTGATCTCCAGCTGCCGCTGGCGTAGCCCGACTGCCAGATCCTGCACCACCGTGTCCAGCTCGGCGTCGGACAGACCACCAACCGGAACCGGTGTCGAGCCCGGACGGGCGACTTCCAGGTTGGTCAGGACGCCGTCCCGGATCGTCCGGAACGCCACCAGGGTCGACGCGGCCAGCAGCAGGACGAGCACCACGAGCGCCGCGGCCGCGCGTCCCCAGTTGATGCGGGTGCGCGGTGCGGCAGCTTGGCCTATTGACCGCGTCACCATGCGGTCAGTCTACGGTCTGACCCTCGTCAGCCATCTCACCCTGTCCGTTAGCCTCGTTGAGTTGGGCCTCGTGACCGGGTACACCCGTACTGCTTCCCCGTAACACCCCTCATATCCTCCCGCCCTACCGCAGCCCGAGCCGGTCTGCCCTGGGCGCTTGTCGTTACGGATGGTCGTGCATCACTCAGGTCAGCTCTTGGATCGCCACACGAGATGGCGCGTCCTGACCGTTGTCCTGGCCACACTTGCCCTCGTCGCGGTCACGGCGCCGGCAGCCGCCAACCCCGAACAGGAGCGGATCGCCGAGACCCGGGCCCAGCTGCAGGCCGTTCGTGACGAGCTGGACAACGCCCGGAACGACGCCGACACCGATCAGATCGCGCTGGAGGATGCCGATCGCCAGTTGCGTGCCGTCTTCGACACGGTCGAGGCGGCCTCCGCAGCGGTCGACCGACAGCAGCAGGCCGTCACGTCCGCGCAGGACCGGGTGGCGACCGCCGAGGCGGAGCTGGAACGCCAGCAGGTGCTGATGGGTGAGCGTGTCGCCCGGCTCTACCGTCAGGGTCGGCAGGACGCCGTCATCAGCGTGTTGGGTGCCGGGACGGCTGCGGACGTCGTGCAACAGACCGCCTACATCAACGCCATCGGTCGTGAGGACCGCATCCAGGTGGAGACCTTGACCAACGCCGAGCGTCGCGTCGACGCCGAACAGCGTGTCCTGGCGGCCGAGCAGGTGGCCATGGAGGAGGTCCTGGTCGAGCAGGAGGCCCTGCTCGCCGATGTCGAGGAGATCCGCAACGACCGCGCCCTCATCGCAGCGGCGAGCGTCGAACTGGTGGCCGAGCTGCAGGCACGGGAGAGCTACCTGGAGGAGGAGGAAGCCCAGCTGGAGCGCGAGGCCCGGGCTCGCGCCGAAGCTGAACGCCAAGCGCAGATCGCCGCCGCTCAGGCTCAGGCTGCTCGGGCCACGAACTCGAGCACCCTGGCGGCGAGTGGCGGCGTGGCGGACGCTCCAGTGGCCGCAGCCCCTGCGGCCGCGCCCGACGCGCTGGAGGCGCAGGACTCGCCCGACGTGGCATCAGAGACCGGGGCGGTGGCTGACAGCCCTGACGCTGCCGAAGACCCCGGGGCGCTCGAGCCCGAGCCTGAACCGGAGCCAGAGCCCGTGGCGGCACCGTCCGGCGGGTTCGCATGGCCAGCATCCGGGACGGTGACCAGCGAGTTCGGCAATCGTTGGGGCCGGCTCCATGCCGGCATCGACATCGCGGGTGGAACCGGGACGGCCATCGCCGCGGCCCGTGGCGGCACCGTCGTGGACATCAAATCAGGTGGCGGGTACGGCAACCTGGTCATCATCAGCCACGGCGATGGCTTCTCGACGTACTACGCCCACCTGTCGAGTGTCGCGGTCAGCGTCGGGCAGTCGGTCTCCACCGGCTCCTACTTGGGCGGCATGGGCTGCACGGGGAGCTGTACCGGGACGCACCTGCACTTCGAGATCCGCTCCGGGGGCTCCCCGGTCAACCCGCGGAACTACCTCTAGCCAAGTCGGCAGTCAGGCGCAGTCCTCCGGAACGGGGGCGGCGCCCAACGGGACCTCCTCGGCCGCTCTCGGGTCGTCCTCCATCGGCGGTGGCGGGGGAGCAGAGAAGTCGGCTCCCGGCCCCACGATCAGGACGATGTCGCTGATGCCCTCAGTCTCGGCAATCGTGGCACCGGGGATCTGGTCGGCCACCAACTGGGCTGCGGCCGCCCGTCCGGGCCCGTACTGGACCACGGTCGCCGGCACCGGGTCGGCGTTGCCGATCCCAGTGATCTCGAAGCCGCGGTCCATCATGAACTGACGCGCCTGGGCGGCCAGCCCGTCGACGCCGGCGCCGTTGAGCACGCGGATCGGGACATCGCCGGGTTGGGCGGCTGCGACCTCGGGCGTCGGCGGGATCTGCAGGATCGATCCGTCGGCGAACTGTGCGAACAGCGGTTCGGCCAGCGGCGCGTCCGGGATCAGGACTGCGGCGCCGTCGACGTTGGCGGCGTCGGCCGGCACGGTGTAGGTGGCCAGCCCGGCCCCCGCGAGACCTCGTGCCGCGCGAGCCAGTCGCGCCAGGTCGAGCAGACCCAGGCCCTGGTCGCTGATCAGCGACTGGCCGGAGGAGCGCGCGACCCGGAACAGGCGCGGGACGTTCACGACCGTGGAGGGGGAGATGACCTCCTCGGCCAGTTCTCGGAGGAAGCGTTGCTGCCGAGCGATGCGGCCCAGGTCCGAGTCGATCATGCGCGACCGGACGAAGCCGATGGCTTGTCGACCGTCGAGCACGTTGCAGCCAGCTGGCAGGTTGATGCCCGCGAAGGGATCGACCAGCGGAGCGTCGAGGAAGATGGGGACACCGCCGACGGCGTCGACGATCTGCACGAAGCCGAAGAGGTTGACCTCGACGTAGTGGTCGATGTTGATCCCGGTCAACGAGGTCACGGTCTGGACCAGGCACGAGGGGCCGAGTCGCGCGTAGGCAGCGTTGATCCGACCCTGTTGACCATCGCAGGCGGTCACGAACAGATCCCGGGGGAACGAGAGCATGGCCGCCCGCCCTCCGTCGACGCTCAGCAGGAAGATCGTGTCGGTCCGGCGGCCCTCGACGGCCTCGGTGCCCAACTCGGCCAGTTCCTCCGGCGTGAAGCCGTCACGACTGTCCGACCCGACGATCAGCACGTTGAGCGCCCCCTCACCGCGGGCCAGCCCCTCGATCGGCTCACGGTTGATCTGACTCGAGGAGTAGACGGCCAAACCGCCGAACACGAGCGCGAGGAGCAGGATGCCGAACAGGGCCAGGTTGAGGGCGGCACCGAGCGCACCACCGAAGGTCAGGCGACGGTGGCGCCCCCGCATCGCGGGACCGAAGTCGTCGTGGTGCGGCCCCTGATCGCCGCCCCAGCGCTCGCCATACGTCCGGTCGATGGATTCGTAGTCGCCACTCATCTCCCGACTGTGTAGCAGCCCTGTGGTCAGCCCGTGCTGATCTGCTGCACCAACCAGTCGTCGCCGTCCGAGACCAGGGTCAGCACGTATGACTGGGTGAGCTCACTGCCGGCTGTCTCACGGAGCCAGGTGACGTTGATGCGGGCGTCCCGTGTGGTCGAATCGCCCTCGAGGACCCGCAACTCGCCCACCGAGACCAGGCTGACGTCGCCGTCGAGCCCGCGGATTCTTGCGTCGGGCGCGGTGATGCCGTCCTCGTTGACCACAGCTCGGTCAGCGAACGCATCGAACAGGGGTGTCATCCGGCCCGAGAGCTCCTCGCCCAGGTCGTCGTCGAGCGCGACGTCCGGTGGCTCCGGCTCCCCGGCGGCTGGCCGGGGGACGTAGGCGGGCGCTGCCGTCACAGCCAGACGACCGCTGGCGTCCTCGGCGACCGGCACAGCCAGGTGGATCCACTGTGAGGCGTCCGGACCGGTGACCTGCGACGCCACGACGACGGTCGCGCCACGGTCGGTCAGGGTGGTCTGCACGGGCATCGTGAGGACCGCCGCTTGTGCCCCTTCGCCATCCCAGCCGAGCTGCGGGTCGAGGCCGGGTGCGAGGTAGGCGGCCAGCCGGGCCTCGCGTATGGCGGCTTGATCAGCCTGGAAGTTGAGGTAGTCGAACGCGAACTCGACCGCGAAGGCCTCGATTCGCGTCAGATCCTCGGTCGGACCTGCCTCAGCTGTGCCGGACCCGACGACGTCGGTGTCCGCTGCCGCGTCGGTGTCGGCACTCGCGCCGCTCTCGGCGCTCGCGTCGCTTGCGTCAGGGCCGCCCGCGTCGGCCGACTCGGCGACCACCGCTCCCGACGCGGTGAGATCCTCCGCGGAGTCACCCGCCACGGCCGGGACGTCGGCGCCGTCGGCCTGCTGGTCGCTGGTGACCGCCCCGTCGCTCTCCGGCTCGCCGCCGCTCCCGAAGATCGAGACGAGGGACACCACGGCGACCAGCAACAGGCCGCCGAGGATGAAGGGGCGGACCCACTTGGGTGAGTCCCCACCCGAATCGCCCGGGGAGGGTCGACGTGAGGACCGCTGCTTCTTGTTGCGGGAGAATCCTCCGCTGGAGTCCTTTGTAGACCGGGGCGACGGCCGATCCGGCGGTTGCGGATCGAAGAGCGGGGGTCGGGTGTCGCTCGAACTCACGAACCGTCCATCCCGGTGTCGAGCGGCAACTCGATCACCGTGCCCGGGTTCAGCTGGTCGGGGTCGCCACCGATCACATCGGCGTTCCAGGTGTAGACCAGCTCGTACGTCGCCGAGATCTGCGTGGTTGACAGGGACGCCGAGCCCCAGAGCTCACGGGAGATCTCCCACAGCGAGTCGCCGACCTGCACCTCATAGGACCAGCCCAGCGTCGGCGTGTCCGCGATCTCCGGCAGCGCCACGACGTCCTGGTCGTCTGTCGACCCGCCGGCCTGGAGGCTGCTGAACGCCTCCGCCACGGCCTCGGTCCAGTCCAGGACCCGCTGGTCATCGACCGGCCGGGCCTGCGCGATGGCGATGCGCTCCTCGAGCGTCGGCTCATCATCCTCGGCGGCTGGGTCCTCTGGGACGTCCGCGCTTCCTGTGAACGTCACGGCCAGCTGGGCGTCGGTGCCGGGGTGGACGGCTCGGACCGGCCGAGCCTGCTCGGCTGCTGCGGTGGCGAGGACAGGATCGACGTCCTGCGGGCTGGCCAGCGGGTGAACGCTGACCGTCGGTTCCGGCGCGGTCGTCGCAGATCCGCTTGGCCGCGCGTCCGGTTCGGGTCGTGGCTCCGGCGCCTGACCGGCCGGCCCGGCGGTCACCGCCGGAGGCGTGGGTACCTGGGCGACCGGCGCGGGCTCGGGCGCGGGCGTGCTCACGGGGGCGGGTGGCGTCGACCCTCCTGAGGGGGAGGTCGTCGGTGTCGGGGGACGCTGCGTCGTGGCCGGTCGGCTGACGGCGGGCGTCGAGACCGGCGGTGTGCTGCCGACACTGCCCGAGACAGGCGCGGATACGGCAGGCTCGGCGGGCGTGGAGACCGCGGGTTCAGCCGGCGCGGCGGGTGTCGGCGTCGCCGGCTGCGCCGGGTCCGCAGGTGTGGTCGGGGTGCCGCCAGCGGCTGGAGCGCTGGGGCTCGCCGGGGTCGCAGGTTGCGCCCCCGCTCCGCCCGAGGCGTCGTCGACGGGCGGCTGGCCCGGCCTGCCACTTTCGGGCCCGCCACCCGGCGTGCCTCCGTCCGGTCCGGTCGGGGCGCCCGGCCTGCCGCCTGGTGCCGGTCCGTTGCCAGGCTCCTCCTCGAGCGGTGGGGCGTCGGCGTCCGGTGGCGGCTCCTCGTCGGGCGGGGCCTCGTCGTCGAGCGGCGGCGCGTCCGCTCCCGGCTCCGCCACCGCCGGCGGCGCCGCTGCGACCGGTTCGGCGTCGATGACCGGATCGACGTGGGCTGCCACGTCCTCGACGGGGGGCGTCACGTCGTCCGCCGCGTCGTGCCCCCCACCAGCCTCGACCGGTTCCTGCTCGACCGGCACCTCCTGAACGGGCTCTTCCTCGGCGGGCTCTTCTTCGGTGGGCTCCTCGTCAGCCGGTTCCTCGGCGGGTTCCTCGTCCACAGGGGTCTGGTCAACGGGAGCATCGGCTACGGGATCAGCGCCGACATCGGGGTCGGGATCCTCCACGGGCGTCGGGTCCTCCGGGGGGGCCGCAGCCGGGGGCTCCTCCGGCGGAGGGGGGTCGGCCGGGGGCGGTGGCGCCGAGTCCTCTGCCGGCGGCGGAGGGGTGGCCTCCACAGGGGTCGGAGGCGGTTCCTGGGCCGCAGGCGGTGGGACCGGGTCGTCATCCGGCTGCCCGACATCGGGAGCGTCGGGCTCCGTGGGTGTGTCGGTCGCGTGGGCCACCCCAGCCATCTGCGGAGCCAGCAGCACCGACGCCGCACCGACGGCCGCCGCACCTTGCTTCGTCCGGGTCGCCGTGCTCGACAGCGCCCTGCGGGTGGCCGTTCCCGACTCCAGGGTCAGGTTGTCGCGGACGGCCCGGCGTCGCGCCGCACGTGACAGTTCAGCCTGATCGTCCGTGATCTGGTCAAGTGCCTTGTCGAGGTGGACGTTGCGGTGCATCTAGTTGCTGCCTCCATCGCGGGATGAGCGGTCCTCGTGCAGGGTGGAACTCGTCGGATCAGACAGGGGAGTGTCGTGATGCGGTGTGTCGTGTGGCTGCGTCACGAACTCATCGATCAGTGTTGCTGCCAGGGCAAGGTATGCCTGACGGGTTGGAGGTGCCAACCATTCCAGGCTCACCGCAGCGCCGTTGGCCAGTTCGGGGTCCCAGGGAATCGTCACGACCGATCGGACCAGTGCGGCGAAGTGATCCTGGATGCGGTCGAGGTCCACCGGCCCCTGGCCACCGCGCACCCCGTTGACCACCACCACGGCGCGCTCGACCTTGTCAGCCATGCCGTGCTCACGCAGCCAGGCCAGCATGTACGTGACCGCGCGAGCGGCATCGACGCTGGCACCCGTCACGACGACGAGTTGGTCGGCGGCCTGCACGACCCCCCGCGTGGCGGAGTCGAGGATGCCGGTGCCGCAGTCGGCCAGGATCAGGTTGTACTGCAGTTCGAGCATCGCCAGCAGGCGTTGATAGTCCTGCCGACCCATCCGCCGGGTCAGCCGCGGGTCGTCGGGACTGGCGATGACCTCGAGGCGCGAGTCGGCCTGGGAGGTGTAGGGCCGGATCTGGGCGTAGCTGGTGATCTCGTCGGGGATGGCCAACAGATCAGCAGCAGTGGCCATGGTCTCCCGCTGGACCCGGTATCCCAGGCTGCCCGCATCCGGGTTGGCGTCCAAGGCGACCACGCGGTCACCGCGCGTCGAGGCCAGCGTGTGCCCGAGGTTCAGCGCCGTCGTGGTCTTGCCCACGCCGCCCTTGGTCGAGACCACGGCGATGGACCTGGCCCCGGGGAGCGGACGGCGGGTCAGCCGGAGCAGCTCTCGAGCTCGGTCCTCGCCAGGTGTGGGAGCCGGGGTGTAGCGGCCTCCGGTGATGCGCCACAGGGCTCGCCGCCACCCCTTCCGGGGCGCCGGGTTGGTCTCGGTCACCCACCCGTCGTCGTCGAACCCGACGTCGGGGTCATCGACCTCGGTCGCTCCGCGGAGGGAGAACGGGTCATCCTCGGGCAGCACGAACGTGGATGGGTCGATCGGGACGTCGTCCAGGCTGACTTGCTCGGGTAGCTCGAAGCTCGCTGGCTCGGGCCGCGGGTCGAGAGTCGTCGAGAAGTCCCCCGCAAGTCCCGATCGGTCACGTCCGTGGTCCGACACTTCAGTCCTGCCGCCTTTGCTGCCCTTGCCGCCTCGTCCGTACCGCTGCCGGCACGCGCCCTCCGGGCCGACTCTACCCGTCAATTCACTAGTCCCACCACTCGGACGAGCGGACAATAAGTGCACCTCAGGTTGCGTTGGCGTGCGCACGGATCCCTCCATGGCCAGCACTTTCGCAGAGATGGACCACACCAGACCTAACGAGTTGGGAACATCATGTATCAGTCCGACGGGTGCGGCTGGCGCCCAGTCCGCGCCGACGACTAGCGTTCGGGCAGTCTTGGTAGCGTTCGCCGAGCGGTTCATGCCGACGGCACGACGACAGGCTGAATGGAGGACGACAGCGGTGGAGGACAGCGGCAGCGCTCGCCCCCTGTGGGCTGACGACGAGGACGAGGGGAGCGGTGATGCCGCGCCCGCCGCCCCCATGCCGCCCGCTCCGCCAGCCGCTGACTCGCCGTCGCAGACGACGCGGTACTCCGAGGCCGACCTCAAGCAGGCCATCGAGGAGGTCAAGCGGATCGCCAGCGAGCGCGAGGCTGCCGGTGACCCGGAGGATGCGCCCTCCGAACCGGGGGAGGTCGGCCCCTGGACAGCTGAGGCCGGCCCACCGGCGTCGCAGACGTTTCCGACGGTCTTCCACGACGGCCGTCCCGACGTCCAGGGGCACGCCGTCCGGGCGGATGGTGGGGCCGGCTCCGACGCCACCGCGCAGCCGCTGCACGGACATCGGGCGTCCGCGGCCGTCCCTCCCGGCCCGCCCGTGCTCGAGGAGTCGACCGTCCTGCGCCCACGGAAGGAACGGCCCACCGAGGGCTGGCGCGCGTGGCTGTACACCATCTCCGGCGGTGCGATCAACATCGGTCCGGGGCGCCGGGAGCGGGCGTGGAACGATCTGGTTCGTCGCTGTCAGGCTCCCTGCCCGACGGGGCGGAGGATCGCCGTCATCTCCCGCAAGGGCGGGGTGGGCAAGACCACGACGACGCTGATGCTCGGGCACACCCTGGCCGCCATCCGCCCGGACCGCGTCATGGCCATCGATGGCAACCCCGACGCCGGAACCCTGGGTCACCGGATCTCCGGTCAGACGACGGCCACGGTGGTCGACGCGCTGGCCCAGGTGGGCAACGTCCGCGGCTATCCCGATGCCAGGGCATTGACCTCACAGGCCCCGTCGCGGCTGGAGATCCTGGCTTCGCCGCAGGATCCCCACGCCTCCCGTGCCCTGCGCGGTCGCGACTACCAGGCGGTGATGAACGAGCTCGACCACCACTACAACGTCATGCTGTGCGACACCGGCACCGGGATCATGGATGACGCCAACCTGGGGATCCTGGACGCCATCGACCAGATCGTCCTGGTGACCGGGACTGCCCTGGACAGCGCCCGTGCCGCCTCCATGACCCTGGATTGGCTCGAGTCACACGGCCGGGCGGCCCTGGTGACGGATGCCGTCGTGGTGATCAACGCCATCAGCGACATGGGGCGCGTGGACATCGATCAGGTGATCCGTCACTTCGCCGACCGGTGTCGGGCCGTCCATCGCGTGCCCTTCGACGAGCACCTCGAAGCCGGTGCGGTGACCGATCCGGATCGGCTCGCCCCGACGACGCAGGAGGCGTGGCTGTCGATCGCGGCAACCGTCGTCGACGGGTTCGCCCTCCCGTCGCCGAGGAGTCGCCGATGAGCCACACCCGTGGGGATCGCGCGTGAGTGATGTGATCGGCATCGGGCGCCGGACGGGGCCGTTCCTGGCCGATCCCGTCCACGTGGTGCACGTCGACCCCGAGGACATCGCGGGGGACCTGGTCGCGGTCTTCGACATGGTCAAGTACCACGTCGACCGGGACGGCCAGATCCTCATGGTCTTCCCCGACCGCCTGGCACCCGAGATCGAGACACCGCTGCGGATCGTCCGGTCGAGCCTCGGTGCCCGCGGGGTCCTGATGCACGCGACGACCCTTCCACCCCTGGCAGCTGACGTCCTGATGACGTTGCTCGCGGCCGTCCGACCCCAGGTGCCGAACGTGGCCGCCCTCGCCGCCGCCCTCCCCATGCTCGAGCAGCAGATCCTCCACTTCACGTGGCTGTCCTCGGTGGCCGGGTTGACCCACCCGGCACCCTCGGTGGGCCAGCACGCCCGCTCACTGCTGCCCGGAGGCTCCTGGATGGTCCGATCCTGGCCCGAGCTCGCCGTGGAGCGGTTCGATCTCTCCAAGCCGTTCGAGGTGCCGAGAGCGTCACAGGAGGTCGGCGTCGCACTGGCCGACCTGGACGGCGATCGCAGTTGGATCGATCCGCTGGTCGGGACGCACATCGCCAACCCGGTGAGTGTGGAGGTGGAGCCGAGCGCCGATGCGCGCACCTGGTGGGGCTGCGATCGGGTCGCCCAACTGGTGCTGTATCCGCGGGACATCGATCGGGTCGTCAGCGCGTTGGCTGGCGTCCTCGACATCGGTCGGTGTCGCTGGTGCGGCGAGACGGTTGGTTCGGCGACCTGCCCCTGGTGCCGCCTGCCGCGCGGGGGGATGCCCCTGGGCCAGAACATTACAAGTGGAGCCGCGGCGGAGGAGCAAGTGGCAACCTGGGACCCAACGGGAGATACGGGACCCGCTGTTGCCGCGCAGCAGCACATGGAGAGGACGCAAGGATGAATCCACGCCAGCGGCGGGGAGCTCTACTGGTGGTCATCAGCATCGTCGGTGCGATCGCGGTGTTCGTCTCGGTGTCCGGGTTCGTCGCCGATGTCCGACAGCAGGTCGGCCCCATGACGACGGTCGTCCGTCTGACGACCGACGTTCCTGCGTTCGCGCCCATCCCCCCCGACGCCGTGGAGGTGCTGGAGGTCCCGGTGCTGTGGCAGCCGCCCTTGGCGATCGAGTCCCCCGACGAGATGGCCGGGCTGGTTCCCGGCCTGGCGTTGCCCGTCGGCTCCGTCCTCGAGGAGAGCGACCTGCAGCCACCACCCGCCGTTCAGGAGGGCATGCGGCAGATCGCCATCACCGTGGACGCCGAGACCGGCGTGGCCGGTGAGATCGGGGTCGGCGACGTCGTGGACATCATCGCGACCAGGCAGGGGTTCGCCGGTCAGAACCCGAGCGCGGAGATCGCCATCGAGGCGGCGCAGATCCTGTCCATCGGGACGCCGCGCCCCGACGTGCCCGACGCGGGCCTGATCGAGCAGGCCGGTCAGGAGCTGTTGCCCGACTTCGGCAACAACGTCGTGCCGGTCACCTTCAATCTGCCGACCAGCGACGTCCTGCGGTTGGCCTACGTCGAGAGCTTCGCCACCAGCGTCCGCCTGGCGTTGCGCTCACCGACGGACTTCTCCCAGCTCGCGACGCCGGACCGGATCTACGCGCCGTCGAGCAGCATCGCGGAGGAGGGGGACTCGTGATCTCGGTCATCCTGGCCACGGCCCAGCAGCGGCACACCGCCGAGCTGGGCGACCTGGCCAGCGAATCGGGCGTGTTCACGGTGGCCGACGTGGCGGCGGACAGCGGCTCCCTGATGACGGCGCTCGAGGTCTCCGACTACGACGTCGTCCTGCTCGATGCCGAGATCGGGCCTCTGGCGGCCTTCGACGTGGCCCGGGCCCTCGGGCAGCAGTTTCCTGACACCGCCCTGGTCCTCGTGGCTGCCGACACGGGTCCGGAGCTGCTCGAACGTGCCATGAACGCCGGCTTCCGCGGTGTCGTCAACCTGCCGCTGGAGCTGGAGGATGTCACCACCAAGGTCGAGCTGGCCGGCACCTGGTCTCGTCGGCTTCGTGGCCGGCTGAACGACCCCGAGGACGAGCGGCCCGGTCGCATGATGGTCTTCGCCGGCGCCAAGGGCGGTGTGGGCACGACGACGCTGGCCACCCACGTCGCGCTCGAGACCCAACTCGCCAACCCCGACCGCCGGGTCTGCCTGGCCGACTTCGACCTGCAGGCAGGCGACGTCAAGACCCTGCTCGATCTCAGCCACCATCGCAGCGTCGATGACCTGGTCGAGGTGGCGCAGGACGTGACGGCCCGACACCTCAACGATGCGCTGTTTGCCCATCCCTCCGGTCTCCGCGTGCTCCTCCCGCCCCCGCAAGGCGAGTTCGAGACCGACATCACCCCCGAGGTCGCCCGGGGCATCCTCGGCGCGGTCAGGACCCGCTTCGACCTGGTGGTGGTCGACGTCGGGACCGTCATGACCGACGGCGGCTCGATGGCCACGGAGCTCGCGGACGAGGTGCTGCTGGTGGTCACCCCCGACGTCCTCAGTCTGCGAAGCGCCGCGCGTCTCACGGCACTCTGGGAGCGCCGACGCCATCGGAAGGGTGGGATCACCGTGGTGCTGAACCGGTCCAGCCGCGACACCGAGGTCCAGGCGGACCTGGTGAGTCGGGTGCTCGAGATGGAGGTCCTCGACGCCACCATCCCGTCGGTGTTCCGGGAGCTCGAACCGGCGGTCAACTCCGGCATCGAAGAGCACCTCGAGGACGGGCCGATCCGCTCCGCGATCCTCGGCCTGTGTCGGGAGCTCAAGCTGATCCGACCGCAGGAGCGACGGTCGTTCTTCGGTCGCGGAGGCGATGACTCCGGACAGGCGACGATCGAGGCGCTGGGGATCTTGCCCTGGGCGCTGCTGATCATCCTGGTGTTCTGGCAGCTCGCGGTCATGGGCTGGACCTACTCCTGGGGTGAGCACGCCGTCCGCGAGGCGGCCCGGGAGCTTGCGATCGGCGGGCCGGTCGAGCAGACCGTCCGTGAGGAGCTGCCGGTGTCGATGCACGACGGGCTGCAGGTGCGCTCGGGGCTGAGCACCGTCCAGGCCCAGATCAGGGTGCCGATCCTGGTTCCCGATTGGCTCTCCCCCTGGTCGATCACCGTGCAGCAGGGCACCATCAGGGAGCGAGGCCTATGAGACGACTGCATGAGCGTGACGAGGGCAGCTACATCATGGAACTGCTCGGGTTCCTGCCCGCCTTCGCGATCGTGGCGATCCTCGCCTTCCAGTTGGCCGCGATCGGTGGCGCCGCCGTCGCCGCCGAGAACGCCGCACGCACCGGTAGCCGCGCGGCCTCGCTCGGCATCAGTCCGCGCAACGCCGCGATGTCGGCCCTCGACCCGGATCAGCGCCGGTACGCCAGGGTCAGCGGGGGCCTGGGCGGTGTCACCGTGGTTCTCGACGTGCCCGTGGTCATCCCCGGCATCGACCTGAACGTCGTCACGATCCGACGCAGCGCCCACCTCCCACCGCGGTTCGGATCCTGATCATGGCCCGGCCGACGGACCAGGAGTTGGGCGCGACCCGCAACGGCGGTCAGGGCGGCGAGCTCGACGTCCGCCGCTACCGCGAGATGCTGCTCCAGGAAGTGGACCTGGACGAGCTGGACCGCCTCTCCAGCACACAGCGCCGGGCACGACTGGAGCGGCTGGTCGGCCACATCATCAGCCGCGACGGTCCCATCATGTCCTCGACGGAGCGGCGCAACCTCATCCGCCGAATCGTCGACGAGGCGCTTGGGCTCGGTGTCCTCGAGCCGCTGCTGGCCGACCCCAACGTGACCGAGATCATGGTCAACGGGCCGAACCAGGTGTACGTCGAGCGGGCCGGTACGTTGACGCTGTCCAACTCCCGGTTCTCCTCCGAGGAGCAGATGTACCAGACGATCGATCGGATCGTCAGCCAGGTCAACCGACGTGTCGACGAAGCCAGTCCCATGGTCGATGCACGCCTGCCAACCGGCGAGCGGGTGAACGTGATCATCCCGCCGCTGTCGCTGAACGGGCCGGTCCTGACGATCCGGCGGTTCCCCCGGGCCTTCACGATGGCCCAGCTGGCCGAGATGGGGTCGGTGGACGAGGCGACCATGTGGCTCCTGCGGTCCATGGTCGAGGTGCGGTGCAACATCATCATCGCCGGGGGTACGGGCACCGGGAAGACCACGTTCCTGAACTCCCTGTCCGGCTACATCGGGGCCAGCGAGCGGATCGTCACGATCGAGGACTCCGCCGAACTGCAACTGCAGCAGCCACACGTCGTCCGCCTGGAGTCCCGTCCTCCCAACGTGGAGGGCAAGGGCCAGGTCACGATCCGCGACCTGGTCAAGAACAGCCTGCGCATGCGCCCCGACCGGATCATCGTCGGGGAGGTTCGCGGGGGCGAGACCCTCGACATGCTGCAGGCCATGAACACCGGGCACGAGGGATCGCTCTGCACGGTGCACGCCAACTCCGTCGACGATGCGATCCTGCGTCTCGAGACCCTCGCGTCGATGACCGAACTGGACATCGCCTTCGAAGCGCTCCGAGACCAGATCAGCGGTGCCGTGGACGCCCTGGTCCACCTGCGCCGCTATCCCGACGGATCCCGTCGGGTGGCCCAGATCGCCGTCACCGCGTCGCAGGATCGCAAGACCTTCCAGTTGGATCCGGTCATGACCTTCGAGGCCGATCCCATGGAGGCTGAGCGGCGGGTCACCGGCCGGGTGAAGCACGGCTCGATCCCCGCCTGGCTGGCAGAGCGGTTCCGCCTGGCGTCCATCAGCCTGCACCCCGTGTTCCGTGCGGCACCCGAGCCGGAGGCGGTCGGCCGGTGACGTCATCGGTCATCCTGGCCCTGCTGGCGGCAACCCTCCTCGTCGCCGTCGTCGGGATCGCGGTGATGGCGCGTGCCAGCAGCTCGCGCAGTCTGGCCTATCGCCGAGCCAAGCTGAACCTGCGCCGTCCGGCGGTCGGCCCCGGGCGGTCCCGCTTCGACAAGCTGGTGTCGAGCGTGGCCCTCGGACGGTCCGTCTCGCGACGACTGGACGCTGCCGGGCGCACCGACCTGCTGGCCGGCGACGTCGTGGCCGTGGCACTGCTGGCCGCCGCCGGTGTCATCTACCTGCTGAGCAGCGTCGTGACGGTCGGCGCCGCAACCGTCGTCGCGCTCGGCCTGCTGCTCGTCGCCAACCAGTACCTGAACTACCTCGTGCAGAAGCGGATCGACGCGTTCTCGGACCAACTTCCCGACATCGCGCTGGTCATGTCCAATGCCGCCGGTGCCGGCATCGCCATCCCCAACGCCCTGCAGCTGACCGCGAACGAGATGGCCGAACCAGCTGCGTCGCTGCTGCAGCACGCCGTTCGTGAGCTCGCGGTCGGCGCGTCGCTGGCGGACGCCATGGACTCGCTCAAGGAGCGTGTGCCCTCGCGCGAGATGTCGGTGCTCGTCTCCACGCTGATCATCCAGCAGCGGGCGGGCGGTGATGTGATCGAGGCGCTCCGCGAGATGTCGACCAACCTCGAGCAGCGACGAGATCTGCGTCGCGAGGTCCGCACCGTGATGTCAGGCGTCCGCTTCACCGCCTACGCCATCATGGGCCTTGGAACCGGCTCCCTGCTGCTCATCGAGTCCTTGCGCTCCGGAACCCTTCAACGCATGACCTCGAGCTTGGCTGGCCAACTCATCCTCATCGCTGCGTTCGGGTTCTTCTTCATCGGCTTCCTCGCCGTTCGCCGATTGTCACGGGTGGACGTATGAGCGCCGGATTCGCCGGACTGCTCGCGCTGGGCAGCTACGTCGTCGGGATCCTCGGATTCCGCATGATGCGCACGCCACCGGAGTCACTGCGTGACTACGATCCGCGCCAGGGAAGCACGAGGACCTCGTTGGTGGGCAAGGTCAGGGCGGCCGTCGGCCGGCGCTTCGGCCCCTTCGTCCTCGATCTGCTGAGCCCACGGTCCCGGGCACGACTCAACCGGCACCTGGCCGCGTCAGGCCGAGCGCCGGGTCAGACGCTGAACGACGTGGCGGCGACCAAGGCAGCAGACGTCTTCACCACCAGCCTCCTCGGGGTCGGGGCGACGCTGTACTGGGTGCCGCTGCTGCCGCTGCTGATGGTGTACGGCTGGTTCCGGATCAACCTGACGCTGCGCCAGGAAGCCAAGGCCCGCCAGACGCGGATCGAACGAGACCTCCCGGACTTCCTCGATGTGCTCAGCGTGACCGTCCAGTCGGGCATGAAGTTCCGCACGGCACTTCGCCGTGTGGAGGAGCGCTTCGACTCGCCCGTCGCCGAGGAGTTCCGCACCGCCCTGCGACAGATGGACGTCGGCGCCTCCCGACGGGAGGCCTTCCAGGGGGTCCGCGACCGCAACCCGAGCCCCTCCATGAACCGCTTCATCGGGGCACTGCTCCAAGCCGAGGAGCTCGGCTCGCCCCTCACCGACGCGATGGGGGCCATCTCCAAGGACATGCGCAAGGCCTTCGGTCAGAGCGTCCGAAAGCGAGCCGCGGAGGCGGCGCCGAAGGTGAGCCTCGTCGCGACGGTCATCCTGATGCCGGGCGCCGCACTGCTGCTGATCGGCGGCCTCATCATCGGCGGCAACATCACCGTTCCGGGGGGCGGGTAGACCGTGGGTGAGACGCAGCCGATCCCACGCTCGTTGCAGCGGCTGTCGAAGATGGCGATCGATCTGCGGCTGATCCTGCTGCTCACCGCCATGGCGATGTCGCTGTGGCGGGGTGCGGAGCGCCCGGTGCTGGGCCTGATGCTCGTGGCCTCCTACTTCGCCATCGGGCTGCTGCTGTGGTGGGATCGGGTTGTCGGGCACCTCCTGGCCAGACCGTCGTTGTTCATCCTGGACTTCGCCGTCACCGTCCTGATCCTGGTCGCCGCCGGCACGACGGGTCCGTTCGTCCTGTACGCCGTCAGCACGGCGTTCCTTGCGGGTGTCCTGTACGGCCGCATCGGTGGCTCGGTCTTCGGACTCGCCATCGCGGCGATGTCATCGATCATCGCGTTCCGTGACGGCGCGACCCTCGATGACCTGACCGGCTCGGTGATCATCCCGATACTGATCGTGGTCGCGGGCATCGGTGCCGCGTCGGTCCGACAACTGGTCCTGCAGACCGAGCAGTTCAAGTCCGATCTGGCCGACATGACGGCCCGCGCCGCGACGGCTCAGGAGCGGGCTCGGCTGGCGCGGGAGATGCACGACACCCTCGGCAAGACCCTCTACGGCGTCTCCATGGCCGCCTCCCTGCTCCCGGAGTACGTGGAGCGCTTCCCCGACGAGGCCGTCAAGCAGGCCAGGATGATCGCCTCCTCCACCGAGGTGGCGTCGAAGGAGGCGCGTGTGCTGATGAGCGACCTCCGATCGGACTCGCTCAACCTCCCGCTGCACGAGGCCATCGAGCAGTGGGTCACCGAGTGGGCCGCCGAGAGCCGCATCGAGGCGTCGTTGGCCCTCAACAACGTCGGGGAGATGAGCTCCTCCTCCCGCTACGAGATGTTCACGATCGTGCGGGAGTCGCTGCGGAACGTGTCCACGCACTCCGGGGCGACGCGTGTGTCCGTCTACCTGGCCAGGGCCGGGGGGAACGTGTGCGTCGAGGTCGCGGACAACGGCAAGGGCCTGCCCTCCACCGATCTGGATGCGCTGGCTGCCGAGGGGCACTACGGCCTCGTGGGCATGGCCGAGCGTGCTCGCCGAGCCGGTGGCCAGCTGACGATCGACAGTCGCCCCGGCGCGACGACCATCCGGGCGGAGGCCCCGGCCACCTCCTCCCACGACATGGTGCCAAGCACGGTCGCCGAGAACGGTGGGGCAGCGCCGGACAGCCCCGTCCGCCGATCCGAAGTGGAGTCTGCGCCATGATCCGCGTCCTGGTCGTCGACGACAATCCGGTGATCCGCAGCGGCCTGGTCGCGCTGCTGCGCCTGGAGGACACCATCACCGTCGTCGGAGAGGCCGGGACGGGCAAGGAGGCGGTCGAGAAGGTGTCGAGCGCCCTACCGCACGTGGTGCTCATGGATGTCCGCATGCCGGTGATGGACGGCATCGAGGCGACCGAGAAGATCCTGGCCGGCACGAGCACCACGAAGGTGCTGATGCTCACCTACACCGACGAAGAGGACATCGTGGCCCAGGCCATCCAGGCTGGCGCCAGCGGGTACGTCGTTCACGGGCGGTTCAAGGGTGAGGAGCTGACCGAGGCGATCACGCGGGTCCACGAGGGCGGGTCGCACGTCAGCCCCACTGTGGCTCCGGCGCTGTTCGAGCTGGTCCGACGCGCACCCGCCGGTCGGCAGGACCTGACGCCCGACTTCGGCCTGACCGAGCGTGAGGTCGACGTCGTCAACCTCATCGCCAGGGGCATGTCCAACGCCGAGATCGCGGGCGAGCTCTTCATCGGCGAGAAGACGGTCAAGAACCACATCAACCGGGCCTACGCCAAGCTCGACGTGACCAACCGGGCGCAGGCCATCGCCGTCTGGCTCGGAACGGGCGGCGTGCGGTGACGGGACCCAGGGGGGCCCAATCGGAATTGGGCCCCGAGTGGGCCGGCAATTTGGGCCCTGGGGCCCTGTCAGAGGCGACCGAGGGTCCATACCGTTCTGAGTGTCGCGAGACGCCACACGGGAACAACGACCTCAACACAAGGGACGCACCTCATGAACGCAGTGATCAACCTCTACCTGACAACCCTCTCGCTCGTCGACGGCCTGCGCGATCGCCTGGCCGACGAGGAGGGCCAGACCACGATGGAGTGGCTGGGCATCGCCGCCGTGCTCGTCGCCATCCTCGTGGCCTTCGCCGGCCTGGGCGGGGACATCGCCGACTTCCTGCGGGCCACCTTCGAGCGGCTGGTCAACACCATCACCGGCGCCTAGCCATCCTGCTGACGTCCATCGCGTCACGGAGCCCGGTCCTGGACCGGGCTCCATCGCGTCTGGTCATGGCGCTCATGGTCGTGTTGGTCGTCGGCTGCACCTCCGACGGGGACCCAGCAGCCACCGCGTCGGCGACGGCCCCCGCGGTGGTGGTGACCGAGACCGCACCGGGTCCGGCTACTGCCTCGACGCCGACGGAGGAGCCGACCTCCGAACCATCCGACGAGCCGACGGAGGAGCCGACCGAGGATGCGACGGCCTACCCCGACGCCCCCGGCCTGATCATCCCCGAGGGGTCCGTCGCGACGTGTGAGCTGGCCGGTCCCGAGTTCTGCCAGGACAGCAACGGCAACTTCTTCCCCGACTTCGTGGATGAGCAGTTGGGTCTTGACCCGACCGTGCTCCCGTGCCGTGACGTGGACTGTCCCGGTGTCCTGCCAGGGGACGCGACACTCGAGGGACTGAATCAGAACACCCTGTTCATCCTGGACGCGTCCGGGTCGATGGCGGGTCAGGTCGGCGGCGAGACGAAGATGGCGGCAGCCAAGGCGGCCCTGGTGGAGTACGTCAGCATCACGCCGGAGTTGGTCGACATCGGCTTGGTCGTCTACGGCCATCAGGGCGACAACACCGACGCGGGACGGGCCGAGTCCTGTGCGGGCGTCGAGACCTTCGCCGAGATCGGGGAGCTCAGCTTCGACACCGTCGAGGCGACCGTGGCGCAGTTCGAGCCGACAGGGTGGACGCCCATCGCGACCTCGTTGGAGTCCGCGGGACCGCTGTTGACCGACGCCGTGGCCGCGGACG
Organism: Euzebya tangerina; assembly: GCF_003074135.1. Classification (NCBI taxonomy): domain Bacteria; kingdom Bacillati; phylum Actinomycetota; class Nitriliruptoria; order Euzebyales; family Euzebyaceae; genus Euzebya; species Euzebya tangerina. The sequence goes on from NZ_PPDK01000001.1 coordinate 2,802,175, forward strand.
CAGCAGAGGGCATCGACGCACCGACCAATCGGGTGGTGCTGATCTCCGACGGGCTGGAGACGTGTGACGGTGACCCGGTGGCCGCCGCCCAATCGCTGATCGGTCAGGGCATCGACCTGGTCGTTGATGTCATCGGCTTCGACATCCCCGACGCCGACCGATCCGCGCTGGAACAGGTCGCCACGGTCACGGGGGGCACCTACTCCGATGTCGGCAACGGTGACGCACTGCGAGATGCCCTCGACGTGTACAGCGATCAGTTCTTCGCCGCGGCGGACGCCATCAACTGCCGGGTGGAGGCCGTCGGCCAGACCACCACGTGTGGGCAGGCCATCCGGATCGAGGGCCGTGATCTCATCCGGGACCTGGCACGTGAGGCGGGTGATGCCGGCGATGCTGATCGCGAGCGGTTCCTGACAGCCTGGGGCGCGACGGCGCAGCAGGAGAACCTGGATGCCGAGGAGGCCTACGAGGACGAGATCCTGGCCGAGTTGGAGGAGTACCGGGCGCTGATCCAGGACGCTCTGGCCCGGCGTGAGGAGCTGCGGGCTGGCGGGAGCAAGGTGGCAGCCGCACCGGCATCGACCTGTCCGCTTGTCCCGCACGCCGACCTGGCACCGCAGGGCGGACCGGTGTGAGACGCTCCCCGTCGCGGCGGTCCGTCTGGCAGGGATCCGCCTGGCAGGCGTCTGCGCTGCAGCGAGACCAGGGGACCGTCGCGCCGCTGTTCATGGTGATCATCTGGCTCACGCTGCTGATCGGGGTCCTGTTCTTCCAGACCGGTCGCGCGTCGGATCTCGGGGCCGAGGCCCAGACCGGCTCGGATGCGGCGGCGCTTGCCGGCGCGGAGGACATCCGACTGCAGATCCTCGAGTGGATGGCATCGGGCGGCTTCTCCCGGGGCCCCTTCGTCCTCAACCAGCCGCGTGCGTTCGCGGCCTCCAGCCGCTACGCGGCGATCAACAGCACGCGCATGATCGACTTCTCGATCCGCCGGGAGGGCTACCTGCAGTACCGGGTCAGCGTCGAGACGACCACCTACAGGCGACTGCCGGACGCCGGGTTCGACAGCACCGGGGTGGATGGAGTGGGTGATGCGGAGTTCTCGGTCGGCAACAGCGAACGTGGACGGCAGTCCGCCGCCGCCGTGGTGCGCATCGGACCATCGGTGTTCCTGTCCGAGGGCGGCTTCTGGTCCTCGACGACCGGTGAGGGCCACTTCGTCGCGGACCAGACCGCCAGTGCCGGCGTGCTCCCGCAGGGCGGTGGCGGGTCTGCCGTGGGGACCACGACCAGCGGCGGCTGTGCGATCGGGCGGAGCGAGTTGAACAGCCTGGCGGCCGAAGCCGGGGTGACCGAGGAGTTCGCCGGGCGGTCGGCGCTGGCCAGGTACAGCGACTGCGACGGCGGCGTGTCCGTCGCACCGCTGACACGGCCGATGAAGATCTCACTGCTGCGCCTCGAGAATGCGATGAACGAGCCGCTGAACCTCAACAGCGCCTACCGGTCACCGGCATATCAGGCCCAGTTGTGCGAGCGCGTCAACGGCCCGTGTGCCCCGCCGGGCCAGTCCATGCACAACTTCGGGTTGGCGGTCGACGTGCAGAACTGGCGTGCCGCCACGGTTGCGATCAACCTCGAGCCGACCATCGGGCTGTGCCAGCCGCTGCCCAGCAACGACGCCGTCCACTTCGTGCACAACTCCGGGCGCGAGTGCGGAGGATCCACCGGCACATCTGGCGGCACCTCGGGGATCTCCGGTCCGTTCAGCAGCCTCGGCGGGTTCGGTGCACAGGGCCTGCTGTCGGTGCGACTGGTCGAGTAGGCATAAACCTTCTGGAGTGATTACCGAACACGGAGGTGCCCGCCGGGCGCGCTAGCGTACCGATCGCACATGGGACACAACCGCGGGAGAACCGGGGGCAGCCCCGCAACGTGGGGCGTGACCGGCCGGCCGTCCGGCACGGCCCTGGCGTTCGTGCTGCTCACGATCACGCTGCTGGCGGTCGTGCTGCTGGTGTGGACTGCTGGGACAGCCACGGCGGCGACCACCGAGGAGCCGACCGAGCCACAGCCGGCACCCACCGCCGCGCCGCTCGGCAGCGCACCGGTCCTGCTGATCATCGACGCGTCGGGGTCGATGAACGCCGACGACGGGTCAGGACAGCCGAAGATCGAGGCTGCCCGGACCGCGCTGCGCCAACTGGTCGACGAGTTGGGGACCGACTCGCAGGTCGGCCTGCGCGCCTACGGCCACCGCACGCCCAACACCGACCGGGAGGCTGGCTGTGCGGACACCGAGCTGCTGGTGCCGGTGTCGAGCGACAACATCGATCAGCTCAGGACGGCGGTCGACGGGCTGAGTGCATCTGGCTTCACGCCGATCGGCGCGTCGCTGCGAGCAGCCACCGAGGACCTCGTCGACTTCGAACAGCGGACCGTCGTCCTGATCAGCGACGGCATCGACACCTGTGCCCCTCCGGCCGCCTGCGATGTGGCTCGCGAGATCGTCGGCGAGGGCGTTGAGCTTCGCGTGGAGGCGATCGGCTTCCAGGTCGACGACGCCGCCGCTGATGAGTTGCGGTGCATCGCAGAGGTCACGGGCGGCACGTACCGGCCGGCTGACAACGCCGAGGACCTGGCCCGAGAGTTGCGCGCCAACGTCCCTACCGGAGAGCCCATCGAAGGTGGGCCCAGTCCCGCCGAGGCGACGCTGATCGGGCCAGGGCAGTACGTCGATGAGATCTCGTTCCCGGAAGAGCGTTGGTACGCCGTGGACCTGGAACCGGGCGACCGCGTCCGTGCCTCCGCCGCGGTCATCGGCAACGACGAGACGCCCTCCATCCCGGCGGCCGAGACCGAGATGATCCTCAGCTTCGTCGATGTGATCGGTTCGACCCCCTGCGACACCGACCGCGTCCGGGGCATCGGTCCCCAGACGGTGAACCTGGCCGTCGATGGGCTGCAGGTCGCCGGTGGGACCGTGTGCAGCGAGCCGGGCCGGTACACGATCGGCCTGCGGATCATCCCACCCGAGGACTCATCGGAGAGCCGTCCACTGCGGGACGGACTGACGTTACCGATCGAGCTGTTCGTCGCGGTGACCTCATCCACCGTGCTCGACGAACCAACTGAGGCACCGGAGCGACCGGAACTCGCAGCTCCGGTCCCGCTGCCACCCGGTCGCCAGCCGACCCCGCCGTCGCTGTACCTGCTGACGATGAGCGGCTTCGGTCTGGTCGGCGCCCTGCTCGGGGGCTTCTTCTCACGGAAGCTCGGCCCATGAGGGGTGCGATCCTGGCGATCCTCCTGCTCGGTCTGCTCGCACCGGCTGCGTGGGCTCAGTCCCCGACGGAGGAGGTCCTGTCCGTGGAGGGGGCGGCCAACCCGCTGGACGCCCCCACGGTGCAGCCCGGCATGGTCGTCGACACGATCCTCGAGTCCGAGACGCTGTGGTACGGCATCGACGCCGGCAACGGTCAGACGGTCACGGCCACCGTGACGATCCTGGGACAGCCAGAGGCGCCGGAGTCCGAACGGACCGACCTCGTCATCGGATTGACGGATCAGCAGCGGCAGACGTTGCAGGAGGACACCGCCCCCTTCGACGGACGGACCGACATCGAGGTCGTCCTGGCCGACCAGGCGATCCCGCCGATCCCGGGCGGCCTCCCGTTGCTGTCGGTTCAGCTGACCGCCGGTGCTGACCCCAGTGGGCTCGCCGGTCGAGGCTTCCGGCTGGTGCTCGAGGTCGAGGTCACCGGTGACGCGCAGCCGCTGCCCACGGTCGATGCCGCCCCACCCCCGCAGCAGCCATCGGCGGAGGCCGGTGCCGACCCGCTGTTCACCGCCCCACCGGCTCCACCGGACGAGCCACCGGACTACGTCGGCGACCTCTTCCCCTTCGCCGCCATCGCGTTGGCCGTCGGGGCTGTGGCTGGCTTCGAACTGAGCCGGCGGGGCCTGTGAGTGCCGCCCTGGTCGTCGACGGCGTTCGCTGCGCACCGCTCGAGGTGGCCGGCGACTCGGCAGCGCGCCGGCGAGGCCTGCTGGGTCGGGACGGTCTGGAGGGCGCCCTGTGGCTCGCCCCCGCCAAGCAGGTGCACTCGTTTCGGATGCGCTTCGACCTCGACATCGCATTCGTCGATCCGACCGGACTGGTCCTGCACGTCCAGGCGCTGCCCCGAAACCGGATCACCCGGATCGTGTGGCGCGCCCGGGGGGTCATCGAGGCAGAGCACGGGTCGTTCCTCGCCTGGGGGCTGCAAACCGGAAGCCGCGTCCAACTGCCCTAGCGCTGGTTGTCGCTGCGCCGGTCAGGCACCGCGAGGCTCGCGGAGGCCCCCGGCCCACGCCCCGGTCGCGGCGCCCACCACCGGGAGCACGAGCGCGGAGAGGATCGGTGTTGCCGGGCTCTCACCCCACCCCAGCGCCGCCAGCACGATCGTGACCACGGCGGCCCCGGCGAATCCGGCGGCTGCTGCCGGTGTCCCCAAGCTCAGCTGACGAGCCGTCCTTCGGGCACCGAGGAAGGCGCCGATCAGGGCAGGAAGCGGCGTCGCCAGGAGCGCCAGCAGTCGGGTCTGGCCGACTGATGTCACCGCAGCGAGGACGCCGATCACAACCGCGACCAGCAGCCACGCGCCGACGGTCACCGCCAGGGCCATGACCCCTCCGTTCAGCAGGGTGCGGACCTCGGCCGTCATGGCCCGCCGGTGCACCCGATCCACTCGATGAACCGTCCCGTCTCGGGGTCGTAGTAGGCGGCATCGGTTAGGTCCAACTGGACACCGGTCAGCCCGAGTTCGATTCCGAGCCCCACGACCAGGCTCACCTGACCCGAGACGGACGCCTCTGCGGCGGTGCGGGTGTAGTTCTCGATCGACACCGTCCCGTGGTCGCGGAGATGGTCCAGCAGAACGTCGGCCGCCTGCGACAGATCCTCGACGGAGCGGGACCCCACGAAGTCACCCAGCGCGTCGCCGAGCCCCGGAGCCGTCAGGTCCAACTCGGCGGTCACGACCGTTCGGGAGCCCGTGCCTCCCTGCGCGGTTCCCCTGACGCTTCGAAGCACGTCTGCTGGGTTGGACATCTCCGGGATCGCCGCCACTTCCACGGTCCCCTCTGACACGCTGATGATCCGAGCGGTCGTCGGGTTGCCGGCCGGGTCGTAGTCGACCTCCAACTGGACCTGCTGACCCCCGCTCGCGCCCACGCCCACCAGAATGCCCAACTGGCCGGCCGCTTCCCTGCTGAGATCCAGCTGCAGGGTGCGACTGCCGTCGGCCTTCTCGGTCACGCGGCCATTGGCTGCCACCGATGCATCCACCTCGGCCACGACCCCGTCAGCCGACCCCTCGACGGTCACACCGGCCTGGCCGTGGGTGCTCTCGGCCTCGCCCTGCGGTCGTTCGGTGCCGACGATCCAGTCGACGACGTCCCGGGCGCCGACCGCAACGTCCTCGACGAGTGGCGGCAGGATGGTCTCGAGTGCTTCGTCCGTCAGGCGATCCATGATGTAGGCCTCGGCCTCATCCGGGTCCGTGAACACCCGCGTCTCGCCGACCTCGCCGCCCAGCGCTACGCCCACCTCGGCGCCGATGCCGCCTTCCAGATCCGCCGAGCCGATATCGATCCCGCCCTCTGCGCCGATGTCGGCCGACACGCCGATCGATCCGCTCTCGACGAACGTCACGTGGATCTGGCCCTGGGCGTCCTCGGAGACGATCAGGCCTTTGCCCCCTCCGAGATCGACGAAGCCGATGCGGACCCCCGCCTCGGCGTTGCCGATGAACGTCGAACGGGTGCAGTCCCGCTCCGGCTCTCCGCTGGGGGCGGCGAAGTCGAATGGCGTGGTCGGTGGCGGGGGAGGAGCTCGGAAGCTGCAGGTGCCGTGCGGATTGCCGCTCGCCATCGCGATGAAGCAGTTCCACGTCCGCTGGATGTCCCGCCCGAGCGCCGGACCGCTGAGCATCAACGCCAGGATCACGGCAACCGACACGGCGCCGACGCCCAACCACTCCGTGGTGGTCTGTCCGTCGTCCCGAGCCAGTGCTCGCCGGCATGCCTCTGGGCTGAGCAGGCACGCCAAACGGGACATGCCCTGACTCTAGGTGGCGGCCCACCGGGCACGAGGGCCCTGGGGCCCAAATCGACGCAGGCCGGGGGCCTAGGCGATCTGGGCCCCCGGACGCTCCTCGCGCTGCGCGCCGGGGCTCACAGGTCCGTGACGACCAGGGTGCGCAGAATCTGTTCCATTCGTCCATCGTCGAAGACGGACTGGGGCGCCTTGAGCGAGAGATAGACCAGCTGCTCGGCACCGTCGGTGGTCGCGAAGACGTCCCACTGCCGATCGCGTGGGGTGTCCGCGGCATCCACGAAGGTGGCGTCGACCAGAATGGCCTCGTCGGCACCCGCGACGTCGATGCGTCGCTGGTCCAACTCCTCGTAGTCCTCCGCCACGGTCAGCTTGAACTGCTCGATGACGCCGAACGCCGCCAGCTCGAGATCACCGGACACCGGTCCGACCTGCACCTGCAGGCCTTCGGGAACGCCGTCCTCCTCAGCCGTCCCGACGACGTCGACGCGGCCGGGTTGGTTGCCGCGGAGCGTCCAGTCAGGTGGAACTGACACCTCGAAGCTGTCCTGCGCGATCGTGGTCCAGGTGTCCGGCACGTCCGCGGTGCCGCCGAACGAGCAGGCCTGCAGGCCCACGATCAGCACCAGGCTGATGGTCACCGTTCGAGACGCACTTCCCATGAGATGAACTCTGCCAGACCTGGTCGGCGGAAGCCCTCGGACGGATGTCACACTGCTACGGTCAGCCCGTGGACGAGGCGGCCTTCCGATCCGGCATATGTGCCATCGTGGGGCGCCCGAACGTCGGCAAGTCGACGCTGCTGAACGCGATCCTGGGGGAGAAGGTGGCGATCACGACGCCCGTCCCGCAGACCACGCGTCACGCCATCCGTGGCATCCACACCACGGCAGATGCCCAGATCGTGTTCATCGACACACCCGGAATCCACAAGCCGCGGACCCTCCTCGGCTCCCGCCTGAACGACGTGGCCCAGGGAGCACTCGACGGTGTCGACCTCGTGGTGTTCGTCGTGGACGGCGACGGCGGCGTCGGGCGCGGTGATGCCTACCTGGCTGAGGTCCTCGCCGAGAGCGGCGTGCCGCTCATCGGCGTCCTCAACAAGGTCGACCGGTTGAGCCGGAACGGGCAGCTGCCGGCACTGGCTGCACTGGCCGAGTTGGGTGAGTTCGACGAGATCGTGCCGATCAGTGCCCGACGCGGCGAGCAGGTGGAGCTGCTGGTCGACCTCATCAACCAGCGGCTGCCGGAGGGACCTCCGCTCTACCCGCTCGACATCACCACCGACAGCGACCAGGCCCAGCGGATCGCCGAGATCGTCCGGGAGAAGGCGATGGTCGCCATGCGGGAGGAGGTGCCCCACTCCATCGCGGTGCTGGTCGACGAGGCTGGGCCCGGCCGGACCGACGGCGTCACCGCCATCTTCGCCTCGATCTACGTCGAGCGGGACTCCCAGAAGGGCATCGTCATCGGCCGGCAGGGCGCGGTCCTGGCACGGATCGGCACCGCCGCTAGGCCGGAGATCGAGGCCCTCGTCGGAACCCCGGTGTACCTGGACCTCCGGGTCAAGCTGATGAAGGAGTGGCAGCGCGACCCGAAGAAGCTGGACAGCCTTGGCTACTGACCTCGGAGGAGGCTGAGTTGGGCCACTACGTGGTCGACGGGATCGTCCTGCGGAGCTACAAGCTGGGTGAGGCCGACCGGATCCTCAACGTGCTCACGGCCAACCGCGGGAAGGTGCGGGCGGTCGCGAAGGGGGTCCGCAAGCCAGGCTCCCGCTTCGGCGGTCGACTGGAGCCCTACGGCCACGTGCAACTGCAGCTGTACGAGGGTCGGAACCTGGACATCGTCAGCCAGGCCGAGCTGATCACCTCCTTCGTGGAGGTGCGGGAGGACTGGGTGGCCTCCGCGTGCGCGGCCACCATGGCGGAGGCGTGTGACAAGCTGGCGCAGGAGGGGGAGCGGGCGACCTCGATGTTCCTGCTGCTCAAGGACGCGCTGGGTGTCCTGGCAGCCGGGCCGGAGCAGCCAGCCGCGGTGCTCGACGCCTTCCTCATGCGACTCAGCGTGTTGGAGGGGTTCCGCCCCGAGCTGGACGCGTGCGTGACGTGCGGGACGACCGAGGACATCGTGGCGTTCCACGTCGGCGGGGGCGGGGTGCTGTGCGCCCGGGACACCCCGTCGGGGCTCCAACGCGTCGGGCCGGACGTCCTGGACCAAATGCGCCAACTGACCCACGGCCCGTGGGCTGAGATCGTCAGCGGCGGCGGCACCTCTCGACGGGTCGGTGCGCTGGTCCGGTCCTACCTGTCCTACCACCTGACCACCAACCTCAAGGCCTGGGAGGCGGTGCCGCGATGACGGCCGCGCCGGACGTTCCCGCGGCGGTCCCGAACCACGTCGGCATCATCATGGACGGCAACGGTCGCTGGGCCGGCCAACGCGGCCTGGCTCGCACCGAGGGACACAAACGCGGAGAGGCGGCGCTGTTCGACACCGTGGAGGGTGCCCTCGCGGCCGGATTGCAGTGGCTGACCGTGTACGCGTTCTCCACGGAGAACTGGCGGCGCCCGGCACCCGAGGTCCGGTTCATCATGTGGTTCAACCGGGATCTGCTGGTCCGCCGGGCCGACGAGTTGAACGAGCGCGGTGTCCGGGTGCGCTTCATCGGCAGGCGGACGGCGCCGATCCCGAAGAGCCTGCTCAAGATCATGGACGATGCCGAGCAGCTGACGGCAGAGAACCGTCGCCTGACCCTGCAGATCGCGTTCAACTACGGCGGGCAGGCCGAACTGGGTGACGCGGCAGGGCGGCTGGCCCGTGACGTGGCGTCCGGCCGGCTGGCGCCGGAGGACGTCGACGAGTCCAGTCTGGCGCAGCGCCTCTACGCCCCGGACGCGCCCGACGTGGACCTGATGGTGCGAAGCTCAGGTGAGCGCCGGCTGTCGAACTTCCTGCTGTGGCAGGCGGCGTATGCCGAGCTCGTCTTCGACGAGGTGTTGTGGCCCGACTTCCGGCGAGACCACCTCTTCGCGGCCATCCACGAGTTCAACCGTCGCACGCGTCGGTTCGGCGCGGTCTGACCCGTCCTCGTGGCGGGGAACCTGACCTCGTGCCGGGGAACCTGGCCTCGTCGTGGGGAACCTGACCTCGTGGCGGGTCAGCTCAGCGGGGTCAGCAGCTGGTCGACCGGGGCGAAGTCGTCGGTCAGGACCCTGGCGCCGTCGATGAACTCGTCCAGACCGGCGTCGTCGCCGACCACGATGTCGTCGTCCTCCCGCTCTTCGGCGCGGCGCTGGATGGCCTCGACATCGATCGGGGCGTTCGAGCCGACCATGACGAAGTTGCCGCCCTCCCGCCCGGCAATCCGCTCCGGCGGCGCAATGACGGCGACGTGCTCGAACACGTCACGGATGGTTGCCGCCTCGGCCCGAGCGAACCCCAACGGCCCGTAGTCGATCAGGTTGATCGCATAGGTCCCCTCGTCCGTCAGGACGCGCTCGACCTCCTCGACCAGCTCCCGGGTCGTCAGATGCCACGGCACCGCCTGACCACCGAAGGCATCGCCGATGACCAGGTCGTAGCGCCCCGACGCCTCCTCGAGGATGTTCAGTCGCGCGTCGCCGGTCCGGGCCTGCAGGTCCTCGGAGAGCACCAGGCCCAGGTCGTCCTCCGCCAACTCCACCATCACGGGGTCGAGCTCCAGGACCCGGGAGAAGGTGCCGGGTCGGGTGGCCTCGAGATACATCGGCAACGAGAACCCGCCCCCGCCGATGTGCAGCACGTCGAGTGGTTCGCCGGGATCCCCCAAGGTCGACAGCACATCTGACAGCGCCTGGGCGTAGGTGAACTCCAGATGCGTTGGGTCCTCCAGGTCCACGTAGGAGTGGCGCAGGGTGTCGAGCGTCAGCAGTCGTCCGCTGCTGCGCTCCGGATCCACGGTGACGGAGGCGCAGAAGTACGCGCTCTCGACCTGACACGGGGAGGGGAAGGCCAGGCCCAGCGCGCCGGTCGCGAGGGCCAGGACGGTGGCGGCCCCGACGACGGCTCTGGTCTGCAGGTCTCGGGGCAGCCGGTACCACACGACGACGCCCCACCCCACCAGGACCCCGCCGACGCCGAAGATGATCGGCGTGGTCGGCAGGGCGGCGACGAGCAGGAACCCGGTGATGAACGTCCCGAACAGTGCGCCGAACGTGGACACGGCCGAGAGCCGCCCGACCACCGCACCGGTCTCGTCCAGATCCGCCAGCTGCAGCTTGATCACCGTCGGGTTGACCGCGGACAGCACGGCGGCCGGCAGGAAGAACCCGACCGTGGACAGGAACACGATCGCCAGCGGCCCCGATCCCAGCCCCACGCCACCGAACAGCCGGATGATGGGCAGGGAGGCGATCGAGAGTGCGCCGCCGAGCACCAGCATAGGACCCAGCAGACGTCGCGGGTCATGGTTGTCGGCCAGCCTGCCGCCGTACCAGGTCCCGACGGCGATTCCCGCCAGGACCACGCCGATGATCCCGGTGAACGTCTCGAGTGTCACACCGACGTAGGGAGCGAGGAGTCGGCCGGCCAGGATCTCGAAGACGAGGACAGCGGCGGAGGTGAAGAAGACCAGGCAACTGGCAGCGAGTTGGGACATGCGCGCCCGATGCTACGGTCCGCGGGCCGTTCGCTCCGCTGTCGGAGCGGGGTCCGAGCGCGACGCTGGGCGGCGGCGTTGGGGGTTCGGACACCAGGTTTGCGACAATGCCCGCTGTGTCCGACCGCGCTGCTCCACCCTCATCTGACGACATCACCCGATGGCAGGCCCGGCTGGGTGCCCAGGCACACTCGGCCTGGCAGTTGGGTTCGTCGCTGTACGCGGACCTGCTGGCACGGGTCGGTGACGACCTCGGCGTTCGCGGTCCGTGCTTCACCGTCATGGAGCCCTACCTCCACCAGGCGAGCAGTTCGGCGCTGGGGCTGCGCTTCCTCGCCGCGGTGCACCGGATCGTGCTCCGCAGGCAGGCGCCGGCGCTGGCGCTGCACTATCCCTCCGTCGGTGGCTCGGCGCCGGTCGAGGGGGCGTGGCGGCCATTCCGCAACGCGGTCGAGGAGCACCGGACCGTCCTGACTGACTTGACGGCGCGGACGTGTCAGACCAACGAGGTGGGTCGCTCGGCTGCTCTGGCAGTCGGGCTGCTGTGGCTGGCACACACCTACGAGCTGCCGCTGCACCACCGCGAGATCGGCGCCAGCGCCGGCCTCAACCTGCAGTGGGACGCCTTCACCTACGGAACGGCGGATCGGTCGGTGACCTGGGGACCGGCGGACTCGGCCGTCGACCTGACAGGCCACTGGGAGGTGCCGCCTCCCACCATCCCGCGCGTGGTGGAGGTCGCCAGCAGGGCGGGGTGCGATCCCCGGCCCGGCGACCCGACCACGCCGGAGACCCGAGAGGACCTGACGGCGTCGGTCTGGCCCGACCAACGCGCGCGCCACGCCCGACTGAAGGGGGCCTTGGCACTGGCCTCCGAGCGACCGGTGCGAGTCGACCAGGCTGGCGCCGGGGAGTGGCTGCTCGATGTCCTGGCCGAGCGGCCGCCCGGTGTCACGGTGGTCACGCACTCCGTGGTGTGGCGCTACATCCCCGAGCGCGAGCGGGAGGTGATCGTGCAGTTGCTGGAGGATCACGGTCGGGACGCCGACGAGCAGCACCCGATCGCCTGGCTTCGGCTCGAACCGACACCGCCGAAGATGGTCTACGACGGCCGGCCGTACCCGTTGACGGTCACGACCTGGCCGGGCGGGACGACCCGCGTCCTCGGTCACGCCCAGGCACACGGCCAGGGGTTCCGCTGGAACGACGGCCACGCCGGTTGACGACCACGATCCCGGCCACGATCGGGCGACCCAGCGGGCCACCGTCCGCCGACCGCCTCCGGGTAGGATCCGTCACATGAGCGCTCCCGTCGCCGCGTCGGCCCAACTGCCCGACGCCACCGCCAGCCGCTCGACCCTGCGGGCGTTCCTGCACGGCCTGCCCGGTGTCGACACCGTGGGCGCCGAGTCCAGGGTTGCCACGCTGGGCACCCGCTCGATCAAGAACGAGTCCAAGGACCAGGCGCTGGACCTGGTGATCTCGATGATCGACCTGACGACGCTGGAGGGGGCCGACACGCCGGGGAAGGTGCGCGCCCTGGCGCACAAGGGCCTGAACCCGGACCCGGAGATGCGGGACTGTCCGGCCGTCGCGGCCATCTGCGTCTACCCGGACCTGGTGGCCGACGTCGTGGCGATCACCCAGGGGACCGGGGTTGCCGTCGCCGCCGTGTCGACGGCCTTTCCGGCCGGTCGTGCCGCGATGGACGTCAAGCTCTCCGACACCAGGCAGGCCGTCGCGGATGGCGCCGACGAGATCGACATGGTCATCGACCGAGGCGCCTTCCTGGCCGGGAGGTATGACGAGGTCCTGGCTGAGATCGTCGCCATCAAGGAGGCATGCGGCGACGCCCACCTCAAGGTGATCCTGGAGACGGGGGAGTTGGCCACCCTCGACAACGTCCGTCGGGCCAGCTACCTCGCGATGATCGGCGGCGCCGACTTCATCAAGACCTCCACCGGCAAGATCGCCCCCGCGGCAACCCGACCGGTGACGCTGGTCATGCTCCAAGCCGTCGGTGACTTCCACGCCCGGACGGGTCGCCGCATCGGGGTCAAGGCGGCAGGTGGGATCCGCTCCTCGAAGGACGCGATCCGCTACCTCGTCCTGGTCAACGAGACCGTCGGCCCCGAGTGGCTGACCCCCGAACTGTTCCGCTTCGGCGCCTCGAGCCTGCTGAACGACGTGTTGCTGCAGCGTCGCCGTCGGTCCTCAGGTGTCTACGAGGGCCCCAACTACGTAAGCGAGCCATGACTGCACCAGACCTCTCGCCTTGCCGCCCCCGCATCCCCGCTGCCAGCGTTGGGCCTCGACTCGCGGGGCGCCGCCCCGCGTCGCTCGTCCCGCCTTGGCACCAGGGCGCGGATGGCGCCAATGCTTCGAGCCTGGTTCGCCACGGCGCGCTATCGACTGAGGGAGAGCCATGACCGAGTTCGAGTACGCACCTGCCCCCCAAGCCGCCGACGTCGTCGAGATCAAGTCGAGCTACGGCCCCTTCATCGATGGTGAGTTCGTGGAGGCGAGCGGTGGGGCACGCAAGACCATCAACCCGGCGACCGAGGAGGTCCTGGCCGAGGTGGGGGACGCCTCCGAGGAGGACGTCGCCGCCGCCGTCGCCGCCGCACGTCGGGCCCAGACCGAGGTCTGGGGGCCCATGTCCGGTGCCGAACGGGCCAGGTACCTGTACCGGATCGCCCGACTGATCGCCGAGCGCAGCCGCGAACTCGCGGTCCTCGAGACCATGGACAACGGCAAGCCGATCCGTGAGTCGCGAGACGCCGACCTGCCGCTGGTCAGCGCTCACTTCTTCTACTACGCGGGCTGGGCTGACAAGCTCGAGCACGCCGGGTTCGGACCTGCCCCGCAGCCGCAGGGCGTTGCCGCGCAGATCATCCCGTGGAACTTCCCGCTGCTGATGGCGGCGTGGAAGCTGGCACCCGCACTGGCGACCGGCAACACGGTGGTGCTCAAGCCCGCGGAGACCACACCTCTGTCAGCACTGCACCTGGGTGAGATCCTCCAGCAGGCCGACCTGCCGCCAGGGGTGGTCAACATCGTGACGGGTGCCGGCGAGGTGGGTCAGTCGCTCGTGGGCTCGGCGGTCGACAAGGTGGCATTCACCGGCTCGACCGCAGTCGGCAAAGCCCTCCAACGTGAGGTGGCGGGCACGGGCAAGTCCCTGACGCTCGAGTTGGGTGGCAAGGCTGCCAACATCGTCTTCGACGACGCGCCGCTGGACCAGGCCGTCGAGGGGATCGTCAACGGGATCTTCTTCAATCAGGGCCATGTCTGCTGCGCCGGCAGTCGTCTGCTCGTGCAGGAGTCGGTGGCCGAGGAGCTCCTGGACGCCCTCAAGTCCCGGATGCGCACCATGCGGCTGGGGGACCCGCTGGACAAGAACACCGACATCGGCGCGATCAACTCGGCCGAGCAGTTGGCCAGGATCACCGAGCTCGCGGCCAGCGGGGACGCCGAGGGCGCGGACCGCTGGTCGCCGCCCTGTGAGCTGCCGAGCCACGGCTTCTGGTTCCCGCCGACGCTCTTCGCCGAGGCCAGCCAGGCGATGCGGATCAGCCGGGAGGAGATCTTCGGCCCGGTTCTGTCGGTGCTGACGTTCCGGACGCCCGATGAGGCAGTGGCGAAGGCCAACAACACCCCGTACGGCCTGTCGGCCGGCGTCTGGACCGAGAAGGGGAGTCGGATCCTCGACATGGCCGGTCGTGTCCGGGCTGGCGTGGTCTGGGCCAACACGTTCAATCGGTTCGACCCGACCAGCCCCTTCGGTGGGTACAAGGAGTCCGGCTTCGGTCGCGAGGGTGGGCGGCAGGGCCTGCTGCCGTACCTGAAGGGAACGATCTGATGGCGCGAGTCCCCGTGATGAAGACCCACAAGCTCTACCTCGGCGGCGCCTTCCCGCGCTCGGAGTCGGGACGGACCTACGAGGTGACCGACCACGCAGGCACCTTCCTGGCCAACGTGGCCCAGGCCAGCCGCAAGGACGCTCGCGACGCCGCGGTCGCCGCCCGCAAGGCGGCAGGGCCGTGGGCCGCACGAACGGCGTACAACCGGGGACAGATCCTGTACCGGGTCGCCGAGATGATGGAGGGACGGCGTGACCAGTTGGCCGCCGACGTGCGCTCAGCCGAAGGGGGCACCGCGGCCGCTGCGCACGCGCAGGTGGACGCCGCGATCGACCGGACCATCTGGTACGCCGGCTGGACCGACAAGCTGACCCAGGTGCTCGGCAACGCCAACCCTGTGGCCGGCCCGTACTTCAACCTGTCCACCCCGGAGCCGACTGGCATCGTCGCGGCCGCAGCGCCACAGGACTCGAGCCTCCTGGGCCTGATCAGCGTCACCGCCCCGGTCCTGGCGGCGGGCTCGGTGGCCGTGGTGGTCGCCAGCCAGGCGCGCCCGACCCCGGCCATCACGATGGCCGAGATCCTGCACACCAGCGACGTCCCCGGCGGCGTGGTCAATCTGCTCACCGGTCACACGGCGGAGTTGATGCCGGTCCTCGCCGCGCACATGGACATCAACGCCGTCGACCTCGCCGGCGTCGCCCCGGATGCTCGCGCCGATCTCGAGATCCTTGCAGCCGGATCCACCAAGCGGGTCGTGGGGAGGGAGGACGTGCCGTGGGGTGAGCCACAGACGACCGTGCGCCTCCGCGCAGCCACGGAGATCAAGACCGTGTGGCACCCGATGGGCACCTAGCGACCTGGTCAGAGGACCAGAGGGCTTACGTCGCCGCAACGCGGTCGAAACGTGCATCCCTGATGCTGTCAGCCAGACAGAGACCACAACTACTCCGGTAGTGGACAGGCGATTGGACTGGCCGTAGGCTCCGGCTCATCGGTCCAGGGCGCAACAGTCGACGCACTCCGTCGCACCCCGCGCCGTCAAGCGCAAAACCTGCGCGGGACCACAACCGTGAACGTGAAGGGAAACAAGTGCGCAACAAGACCTTGATTGCTCTGCTGCTGCTCCTCGCGCTCGTCGCCGCCGCCTGTACATCAGGCGACGACGAGGGCTCGGACGACGCCAGCGAGGAGGAAACTAGCGAAGCCGACGGGGAGGGCGACGAGGACACCTCGTCCGACGACGAGGCCGCGGCAACCGACGACACCGAGGACGATGTCGCAGCTGCCACCGGCGAGGAGGGCTCGACGCTGGCAGCCACCATCGACGCTGGCGTGCTGGAGTGCGGTGTCAATGGTCAGCTGGCCGGCTTCTCGCTGAACGAGGGCGGCGAGTACACCGGACTGGACGTCGACTACTGCCGTGCGATCGCGGCCGCGATCCTGGACGACCCGGACGCCGTCAACTACACCGACTTGACCGCGGAGACCCGCTTCACCGCGCTGCAGTCCGGTGAGGTCGACGTCCTCTCGCGAAACGGAACCTGGACCGCGTCCCGTGACGGTGAGCTCGGTCTGCAGTGGACCGCGACCACCTACTTCGACGGTCAGGGCATGCTCGTCAACGCCGACGACCCGGCTGAGTCGGTCGCCGACATGGACGGCTACCTGATCTGCGTCCAGACCGGTACCACCACCGAGCTGAACCTGGAGACCTACTTCGACAACCTCGGCATCTCCTACGAGCCGGTGAACGTGGCTGACGAGGCAGCGGTCACGGAGAACTTCACGAATGCCGCATGCGACGCCTACACCACCGACCGCTCGGGCCTTGCGTCCTTCGCGGCCACCTACACCGGTGGTGAGACCCGCATCCTCGAGGACGTGATGTCCAAGGAGCCGCTCGGTCCCGCCGTCCGCCAGGGCGACGACCAGTGGTTCGACATCGTCCAGTGGGTCGTCTTCGCCACCTTCCAGGCGGAGGAGTACGGCATCGACAGCACCAACGTCGATGGCTTCGACTCCGGCGACAACGCCGACATCGCACGTTTCCTGGGGCAGGAGGAGGGCCAGACACTTGGCACCGCACTCGGCTTCCCCGACGAGGAGTGGGCAGCTCGGGTCATCGCCGCCGTTGGCAACTACCAGGAGATCTTCGATCGCAACATCGAGCCGATCGGCCTGGACGAGGGCGTCAACCAGCTGTGGACAGAGGGTGGGTTGCACTACCCGCCGCCCTACCGATAGGGCTCAGCTGATGTAACGCTGACGGCCGCGGACGGAAGAGATTCCGCCCGCGGCCGTCGCCTTTTCTGCTCGCGTTTGGCAGACTCCCCCAATCCCGTAGTCAGCCCCAGGAGGGCACGTGTCGACCACCGCACCAATCCCGGAACTCCGAAGCCAGGAGAATCCGCCCTTCTATCGCGACATCCGCGTCATCCGGTGGATCGGCCAGATCGCCGTCGTGGTGGTCGTGGTGCTGGTGGCCCGCTACCTCTACGGCAACATCATCGAGAACCTCGAGAGTGCTGGGCTGCCAACCGGATTCAGCTTCCTCGATGGCAAGTTCGGCTCGGCCATCCCCGGCTTGGACGATGCCGCCGACGAGTCAGTCCGCGGAGCGTTCTGGTTGGGGTACCTCAACACGCTCCGCGTCATCGTCGTCGGCATCCCCTTCTGCACCCTCATCGGCGTGTTGATCGGCATCGCCCGGCTCTCTGACAACGCCGCCGCCCGGACGTTCGGCACGCTGTACGTCGAGACCTTCCGGAACATCCCGGCGCTGGTGTGGATCTTCATCACACACTTCGCGATCACGCTGGTCGGCTTGCCGGCGATCACCGAAGCGAACACACCCCTGGATGTGTTCGTCGTGTCCAACCGGGGCATCGGCATCCCGTGGCTGAACCCGGACGCCAGCACCTTGATGTTCGTCGGCTTCATCGGAATCGGTCTGCTTGCTGCCGTGCTGATCAGCGCCTACCGAGGCCAGGTCAATGCCAAGACCGGTGCGCCGGCTCGCGGGGGGCTGTACGGGTCCATCGGCTTCATCATCGTCCTGCTCATCGGGAACGTCGTGGCCGGCAACGCGCTGGCTCTCGACCCGGCGTTCGTCGACGGCCGTCAGATCGGCGGTGGCCTGGACATCAATCCCGCCTACGCCTCGTTGACCATCGCCCTGACGCTCTACACCGCATCGCACGTGGCTGAGATCGTGCGCGGCGCCATCCAGGCCATCCACAAGGGGCAGACGGAGGCGGCGCAGGCGATCGCGCTGACCGGCTTCCAGCGCTACCGCTTCGTGATCCTGCCCCAGGCCTTCCGGATCATGATCCCACCACTTGCGAACCAGTACCTCAACATCACCAAGAACTCCTCACTTGCCGTGGCCATCGGCTACATCGAGATCACGGCGATCTTCCAGCGGGCCACCAACAACGCCGCCCCCGCCATCCAGACCGTCGTGGTCCTGATGGGGCTCTACCTCACCTTCTCACTCTCCATCTCGGCGGTGGCGAACTTCTTCAACCGCCGACTGGCCCTGGAGACGCGGTAACCATGTCGACGGTAACCACAGACGCTCCCGGTCCCCAGGACAACCCGCCGGCACCGGAGCCAGATCTTCCTCCGGGCTTGGAAGAGGGCATCGGCGGCCTGATCCGCAAGAACCTCTTCAAGGACCTCAAGAACTCGATCCTGACGCTGATCTTCGGTGCGATCATCGCCTACGCGCTGTACCGCACGGTCAACTTCGTGTTCTTCAACCAGAAGCCCACGCCGGAGGGCGGGACCCGCAACGCCTGGGACATCCTGCGCCAGAACCTCGAGATCTTCATGGTGGGGACCTCGTTCGACGACACGGGCATCGGGCTTCCCCGTCTGTGGGCGTCCATCTACACGATTGCGTTGATCATGGGGTTCGCGGCGGGTGGGCGCCCCGACGAGGCCCAGACACCCATCCGGGCCGGGTCGCGCATCGCGATGACCTTCCCCCCGGTGCTGGCCGCCGTCGCCCTGCTGTCCATGACGACCACGATCACGCCGACACTGCTGACCCTCGGGATCGCCGTGCCGTACCTGCTGGGCCGTCAGGTCGGGCCTCTCCTGCCGATGGCCGTCCAGCGACGGCGTGGGCTGATCATGTTCGTGTTGGCCCTGGTCGCCTTCTGGCTCGAGTCGGGTTTCCGATCTTCCAACATCGACCAGTTCGGTGGGCTGCTGCTCACGCTCAACGTGGCATTCATCTCGATCGTGGCCTGCTTCCCGATCGGCGTGGTCCTGGCGCTGACCCGGCGCTCGTCCTTCCCGCTGCTGCGCCCGCTCGCGGTCCTCTACATCGAACTCATCCGCGGTGTCCCGCTGATCACGCTGCTCTTCATGGGTCAATTCGCGCTGCGGTTCTTCTTCCCGCCGGACTTCGAGCCGCCGGGAGAGGTGTTCCGGGCGATCATCATGTTCACGCTGTTCAGTGCCGCCTACGTCGCCGAGATCGTGCGAGGCGGCCTGCAGTCGGTCCCCGACGGGCAGACCGAGGCCGGCCAGGCAGTCGGCCTGTCACCCATCACGATCAGCCGCAAGATCGTGCTGCCACAGGCGCTGCGCAACTCGATCCCGGCCCTGGTCGGTCAGTTCATCGCCCTCCTGAAGGACACGACGCTGCTGATCATCATCGGTCTGTTCGAGTTGCTCGGTGTCTCCGATCCGATCCTCGGATCGCTCGAGTTCGCCAATCAGGGTTACGCGGCAGAGGTGTACGCCTTCGTCGCATTCATCTTCTGGGTCATGTGCTTCTCCATGTCCCGTGCCTCACAACGCCTCGAAACCAAGCTGGGAGTCGGAACCCGATGAGTGACCAAACAACACCCGATGTCGAAGACCTCCGCAGCGCGGCTCTCAAGCCGGGCGGCAACGGCAACCCGATCATCACGATCAGCGACATGGACAAGTTCTACGGGGACTTCCAGGCGCTGAAGAACATCAACCTGGTGGTCGGCGAGCAGGAGGTGGTGGTGGTCATCGGCCCGTCGGGCTCGGGCAAGTCCACGATGATCCGGTGCGTCAACCACCTCGAGGAGCACACTGAGGGCACGATCGTCGTCGATGGCGTCGAGCTCTCCCAGGACATCCGCAACATCCAGGAGATCCGCCGCGAGTGCGGCATGGTCTTCCAGTCCTTCAACCTGTTCCCCCACATGACCGTGATGGAGAACATCACCCTGGGGCCACGCCAGGTCAGGAAGGAGCCGAAGGCGGAGGCCGAGGCCGAGGCGATGCGGCTGCTCGAGCTGGTCAAGATTCCCGAGCAGGCCCAGAAGCAGCCCGGTCAGCTCTCCGGTGGTCAGCAGCAGCGTGTGGCGATCGCCCGGGCACTGGCGATGAAGCCGAAGGTGATGCTGTTCGACGAGCCGACCTCCGCCCTCGACCCCGAGATGGTCAAGGAGGTGCTGGACGCGATGCAGGAGCTGGCGAAGTCCGGCATGACCATGATCGTGGTCACCCACGAGATGGGCTTCGCCCGCGCCGTCGCCGACCGGGTCGTGTTCATGGCTGACGGCGAGATCGTGGAGGTCGGGACGCCGGAGCACTTCTTCGACAACCCGCAGGAGGAGCGGACGAAGCTCTTCCTGTCTCAGATCCTGTAGCGGGCCTCCGAGGTCGAGTTGTGCTGTCTAGCAGGGGAGGACATCGACCGCGTAGCGGGTGAAGACCTCGTCCCGGGTGACGAGCGTCAGATTCTCGGCCAACGCCTGAGCCGCCAGCATGCGGTCGAACGGGTCGCGGTGGTGCGGCGGGAGGCGACCGGCGTCGCGCGCGTGCTCGAGCGTCACGGGAAGCGGCTCGAACCCTTCGACCGCGGACTCCTCGACCAGGTCGACCTGGAGGGAGAGCTTCCCGATGGCGGCCTTGATCTCGGCCTCCCAGATCGACACGGCTGAGACGACGACCAGTCCGTCCTCCGCGGCGATCGATCCGATCGCTGCCTCGCTGAGTGGGTCGCCATTCAGCCACCAGAGCAACGCATGGGTGTCCAGCAGCAGGCTCATCCCTGGTCGTCTGCGGCGGGGTCGTCGAAGGCAGAGTCGTTGGAGGCAGAGCCCTGGAAGGCTCGGATCACCTCGGGCGGCGTCTGGTCGAAGTCGGGTTCGACCGTGATCTTGCCGGCCAGCCGCCCCGGTCGTCGGCCGGGACGGGCGACGTAGGGGACCAGTCGGGCGACGGGCTTCCCGTTGCGGCCGATGAGCACCTCCTCGCCGTCCTCGACCTTTCGGATCAGGCGGGACAGGGAGGACTTCGCGTCGTGCATGTTGACGATCATGGGCTAAGTCTAGCCCGATTTCTGGAGGGAGACGCTGGAGTGATGCCAGACGTGACGGCGCAGAGGCGGGCCTGGCCGGGGTCCGTACTATGCGGGACCAGTCAAGACCGACCCGTACTGCCCGGAGTTATCTTCCCGTGACCGTAGACCCCCACCATCCCCCCGGCTTCGACGCCGACCTCCCACTCGTCGACCCGTTGGCCGACGACACCGTCACCGACCACCACACCTCGATGGAGACCATCGTCGAGCTGTGCAAGCGGCGGGGGATCATCTTCCAGTCCTCCGAGATCTACGGCGGCCTGCGGGGGGCCTGGGACTTCGGGCCGCTCGGTGTGGCACTGAAGGAGAACGTCCGCGACGCCTGGAAGACCGCCATGTTCCAGCTGCGGGACGACGTCGTGCCCATCGAGGCCTCCATCCTCATGCACCCCAAGGTCTGGGAGGCCTCCGGCCATGTCGGCGGGTTCACCGACCCGTTGGTGGACTGTCGCAACTGCCAGAGCCGGTACCGCGAGGATCAGCTGCCGACCAACAAGTCCGGTGAGATCTACTGCCCGAACTGCGGGCAGGCCGGGACCTTCACCGAAGCGCGCGAATTCAACCTGATGTTCCGGACCTTCGTGGGTCCGTCGGAGGACACCGCGGCCCAGGTCTGGATGCGCCCGGAGACCGCACAGGGCATGTTCGTCGACTTCGCCCACGTCCAGCTGACCAGCCGGAAGAAGGTCCCGTTCGGCATCGGCCAGATCGGGCGGTCCTTCCGCAATGAGATCACGCCCCGCAACTTCATCTTCCGCGTCCGCGAGTTCGAGCAGATGGAGATGGAGTTCTTCTGCAAACCCGGCACCGACGAGGCGTGGCACGACTACTGGATCCGTCAGCGCTACGACTGGTACACCGCTCTCGGGATGGACCCGGCCAACCTGCGCATCCGACCACACGCCGAGGACGAGCTGAGCCACTACTCCAAGGGCACCGTCGATCTGGAGTACCGCTTCCCGATGGGTTGGGGCGAACTCGAGGGCATCGCCAACCGGGGCGACTTCGACCTGACCCAGCACGCCGAGCACTCCGGCAAGGACCTGAGCTACTTCGACCAGGCGGCGGGGGAGCGGTACATCCCCTACGTCATCGAGCCGGCGGCCGGCGTCGACCGGACGGTCCTGGCGTTCATGGTCGATGCCTACGCCGAGGAGGAGGCTCCTGCAGCCAAGGGTGGCACGGAGACCCGGACGGTCCTGCGCTTCCACCCCGACCTCGCACCGGTCAAGGTGGCTGTGCTCCCGCTGTCGAAGAAGGACACGCTCACCCCCACCGCGCGGCGCGTCAACGACCTCCTCAAGCCGCACTTCCGAGGCGTGGACTACGATGAGTCGGGCCAGATCGGCCGTCGGTATCGGCGGCAGGACGAGGTGGGGACGCCGTTCTGCGTGACCGTGGACTTCGAGACGGTGGAGGACGACGACGCCGTCACGGTCCGCGACCGCGACACGATGGACCAGGACCGGGTCCCGATCGAGAACCTCGTGGCGTACCTCGACGACCGCTTCGCGGCGGCGCGGGCCTGAGGGGCCAATCGACCGGTGTGTCGCGTGTGCGCGTGGGGGCGCTCGGAGGTGACACACCCTCGAGTGCGACCCTGCTAGCGTCACGGCTCATGATTGCCGGACGTCAGCGCCGAGAGCCGTACCAGGTCGCGGGGCGCACCGTCCTGATCACCGGCGCCGCCCGCGGGATCGGGGCCGCACTGGCCCGACGGCTGCACGCCGCCGGCGCCAACGTGTCGCTGGTCGGCCTCGAACCTGACCGCCTCACTGCACTCGCGGCCGGCCTCGGACCCCGCGCGGCCTGGTTCGAGGCCGACGTCACGGACAACGATGCCGTCGTCACCGCCGTCGAGGGCACGGCCAGTCGGTTCGGCGGAATCGACGTCGCCGTCGCCAACGCTGGCCTGTCCTTCATCGGGACCCTGGCCACGCAACCGATGGAGCAGTGGCTGCGCACGATCGACGTCAACCTGAACGGCGTCTACCGGACCAACCGGGCCGTGGTGCCCCACATCGTGGCCAGCGGCGGCTACCTGCTGAACATCGCCTCGCTGGCCGCCGTCGCCCACGCCCCGCTGATGAGCGCCTACACCGCCTCCAAGGCCGGCGTCGAGGCCCTGACCGACGCACTCCGCGCCGAGTTGCTGCCCACGTCCGCCCACGCCGGCTGTGCCTACTTCGGCTTCATCGAGACCGACCTGGTTCGCGGGGCCTACGAGACCGGTGCCGCTTCGGCCCTCAACGCCACCCAGCCCGGCTTCCTCAAGACGCCCATCCCACCGGATCAGGCCGTCGACGCCATCGAGCGCGGCATCAGCCGCCGGGCCAAGCGCATCTGGGCCCCACGGTTCGTCGGACCGGTCCTCGCCCTGCGCAGTACCGTCACGCCGATCCTCGAGCGGACCTTCGGTGCCAAGCGCGACCAACTCGCGCGGGCGCTTCTCGTCGCCCAGCAGGATGCGGACCAGCCCGTCGACCTCTCCCTCGGCGTCGCCGTCACCGACGGCCAGGCCGCCGGCGAGCGAGGCCCCGCCCGCGACCTGGTGTGAGCCGGTGGGTCAGTGCCACCCGCCCAGCCGACCGTAGGGGTCGTTGCCCAACCCCTCCTCGGGTGCCCCCTGTCGACGGGTTCGCGTGATCGCGACGATGTCCTGCTCGATCCGCTCGGTGCGGTCCATGACGGCCGCGATGCCACGCGCCATCCAGACGACCAACCGCAGCGCAGCGCCGGCGATGAAGGTGAGGATCCAGGCGATGATGGCAAACGCGAGGTCTCCGGCCCGGAACAGCTGGGCACCCGCAACCACCCCGGCCAGACCGACGACGACCACCAGGCCGTCCGCAACGCGAGCGGCGGCGATCAACTCTCGCGGACGGGGCTCCGGGGTTGGCTCCGAGCTGCTCATGGACTCGATCCTACGGCACCGGATCGGATGCACCGGCTGCTAGCATCCAGCCCGTGCCTGATCCTCGTTCGGCCCGCGAACGCACCGAGGAGTTGGAACGCGCAAGCCTCTCGGCGTGGGCCACGCTGTCCGACGAGTCGAAGGGGCGCGAGCAGCCCGAGGCAGCCGACAGACTGCGGACGTCGTTCCAGATCGACATCGAGCGGATCCAGGGGTGTGGGGCGTTCGGTCGGCTCACGGACAAGAGCCACTCACTGCTCTCCGTTCGTGGCGCGGGGTACCGCTCCCGACTGCAGCACACGCTCTCCGGGGCACGTACGGCTCGAACCATCGCTCGGGCGCTGCGTCTGAACGAGGACCTGACGGAGGCGATCGCCCTAGGGCGGGAGCTGGGCGCACCCGCGTTCGGGCGGGCAGGTGAGGCGGCCCTGGGCCTGTTCACCGAGCCGGCCTTCCGGCACAACCACCAGTCCGTGCGCATCATTGAGACGCTCGAACCGGGGCCGGCCGGCACCCCCGGCCTCAACCTGTCCTTCGAGGTTCGCGACGGCATCGCCTGTCACACCTCAGATGCCCCGACCCCGGCGACCCGGGAAGCGGAAGTCGTCAGGGTCAGCGCCCGGATCGCGCAGGTGATCGACGAGATCACCGACGCGCTGGAGACCGGCGTCGTGGTGCTGTCCGACCTCCCGGCAGAGGCCATCGGCAGTCTGGGTGATCAGCCGACCTCCTGGCGCGGTGTCTTGACGGAGGACGTCGTGGCCGCCTCCGCCGGGCGGCCTGAGATCGCACTCGGTGAGCCAGCTCAGTCCGCGCTCGACACGCTGGTGGACTTCATCGTCGATCGCGTCGCCGATGGTCACGCCCGTGCGGACGAGCAGGGCCGGGGCAGCCACGTGCTGTCGAGTCTGGTCGTGTTCTATCGGGACAATCCCGACCGGCTGCCAGCAGCGTTCCGTCACACCAACGACCCGCTCGACGTGCGGATCATCGACGGTGTGGCCTCGCTGTCGGACCGGCAGGCCGTCCAGCAGTTCAACCAGTTCTTCCTGCCTCAGCAGACACCACGGCTGAGCTGAGGTCGAGCAGACGCGGCATGGCCGGCAGGATCAACGACGAGGATCTGAACTCCCTCAAGCAGCGCCTGGACATCGTCGAGGTCGTCCAGCCCTACACCGCGCTGAAGCGTTCGGGCAGCAACTTCATGGGTCGCTGCCCGTTCCACGACGAGAAGTCGCCGTCGTTCTCGGTCCGACAGGACAAGGGCTTCTATCACTGCTTCGGCTGCGGCGTCGGCGGTGATGCCATCACCTTCGTCCAGGAAGCTGATGGCCTCAGCTTCACCGAGGCGGTCGAGAAGCTCGCGCGGCAGTTCGGCATCACCCTGCGGTACGAGGAGCTGCGTCCGGGGCAGGCGAAGGCGCTCGGACGGCGCACGCGGATCCTCGAACTCACGGCTGCCGCGGACACCTTCTACCGCCAGCAGCTGCGCAGCACGACGGGGGACTCGGCGCGGACCTACCTGACCGAGCGAGGGGTCGAGGAGGAGGCCTGGGACATCTTCGGCATCGGCTGGGCCCCGGACGCCTGGAGTGCGCTCTCCGATCATCTGATCGCCGAGGGCGCCTCACCGGCCGACGTCATCCAGGCCGGGCTGGCGACGAAGGGTCGGCGGGGGCCGGTGGACCGCTTCCGCGCCCGGGTCCTCTTTCCCATCAGAGACCAACGCGGTGACACCGTGGCCTTCGGCGGGCGGATCCTGCCGGGCGGGCCCGTCGTCACGAAGATGGACGGTGCCGCGCCGAAGTACATCAACTCACCGGGCACCGACATCTACGACAAGTCGACGACGTTGTACGGACTTGATCTGGCCCGGCGTGAGATCGTCAAACGCCGCGAGGTCCTGGTGGTCGAGGGCTACATGGACGTCATCGCCCTCAACCTGGCGGGGATGCCGAACGCCGTCGCGCCCTGCGGGACGGCCCTGACCGAGCAGCACTTCACCCTCCTCCAGCGGCTGGACGCCAGGGTCACGCTCTCCTTGGACGCCGACGACGCCGGGTTCGATGCCGCCGAACGAGCCCGGGAGCGAGCCGAGAAGGTGGGGGTCCGCGACCTGGGGGTGCTCGTGCTCCCCGACGGCCAGGACCCCGCTGATCTCGTCTCGGCCGGCGGCGTGGAGGCCGTGAGAGCGGCACTGGCCGATCGCAAGACCGCCGTGGAGTTCCAGATCGAGCACCTGCTCCGCGGCGCGGACCTCAGCACGCCAGAGGCCAAGACGCAGGCGTATCGCTCCACCTTCGACCTGCTGGGCAGGATCACTGACCCGACCCTGCGGTACCACTACGTCTTCAACGTCGTCGGCCCCCGAGTCGGCTTGCCCGCCCAGCGGATCGAGGACGAGCTGAACCGCGCCCACCCCAGCGGTGCACGGGATCGGTCGAGCGAGCGTCACAACCCTCCACAGGCGCCGACGGCGTCGCCGACCCGAGACACCCAGATGCTGCTCGAACGGCAGGTGCTGCAGGTTGCGTTGCAGCGACCGGATCTGCTGCCCGACGATTGGGGCATGGTCGAGGAGGACGTGTTCGTCGCGGACGTCTCCCGGACCCTCTTCCGGGCCATCACGACTCATGACGGTGACCTCGACCTCGTGCTCGATGCCATGCCGGACGACGACCTGCGGTCGCGGGTCCGCGGACTCGCTGCGGCGGAGCTGACCATGAGCACCCATCCGTCCCAGGTGGCACGGCTGGTGGACGCGCTCCGTGCCAAGGACGCGCGGCGCCGCTGGCAGGCGGCCCGACAGGAGCTCCAGGACAACGCCGGGCTGCTGGATGCCACGCGGCAGGCGGACCTGCTTCGCGACGTCGCTGAGCTGGAGCGGGTCTGGCGCGCGTACGAGCGGCGGGACGTCCACGACCGGGACGTGGTGATGTGAGCGCCGAGCCCAGTCGCGTCGACGCGATGCCCCCGGTGCCGGCCGGATTGCTCGACCACGTCGCCGTCACCGACCTGTTGAACTTGGGACGGACCCGCGGCTACGTGACCCGAGAGGACATCGGCGATGTCGTCGACGGTGCCCGGCTGTCGGACGCCGATGCGGCTGCGCTGATCGGCTTGCTGGATGCCGAGGGCATCAGCCGCCGACGGTCCGTCCCCGACAAGCAGCGATCAGGGGCCTCCTCGGTCACCGCCCAACTCGCGAACGCTCGCGATCCCGTACGCCTGTACCTGCAGGAGATCGGCACCGTCGATCTGTTGTCCTCCGAGGAAGAGGTGGATCTGGCCAAGCGGCATGAGGCCGGGTTGGCTGCGGGGGACCGGCTCGATCTGATCGGCGAACGACTCGATCCTGAGCGGCGCCGACAGCTCCTGCGGCAGCAGCGCGCCGGCGAACGCGCCAAGGCCCGACTGGTCGAGGCGAACCTCCGTCTGGTGGTCTCGATCGCCAAGCGGTACGTCGGTCGTGGGATGGTCCTGCTGGACCTCATCCAAGAGGGCAACCTCGGTCTCATCAGGGCGGTCGAGAAGTTCGACTATCGCAAGGGCTACAAGTTCTCGACCTACGCCACGTGGTGGATCCGGCAGGCCATCACACGTGCCATCGCCGACCAGGCCCGGACCATCCGGATCCCGGTCCACATGGTCGAGACGATGAACAAGGTCGTCCGGACCAGCCGGCAGCTGCATCAGCTCCTGGGTCGGGAACCGACCCCGTCGGAGATCGGCGACGAACTCGACCTCGAACCCGAGAAGGTCGAGGACATCCTGCGCATCAGCCAGGAGACCGTCAGTCTCGAGACGCCGGTCGGCGGCGAGGATGACGCCTTCCTCGGCGACTTCATCGAGGACGAGACAGCCGTCAAGCCGATCGAGGTCGCCAGCGTCTCGATGCTGAAGGAGGACCTGATCGGGGTGCTGCACACGCTCGGTGAGCGGGAGCAACGGGTCATCATCCTGCGCTACGGCCTTGACGGTCAGGACGTCCGCACCCTGGAGGAGGTCGGCGCCGAGTTCGGGGTGACACGGGAACGCGTCCGCCAGATCGAGGCCAAGACCTTGGCCAAGCTGCGGCACTCCTCACGCAGCAACCAGCTGCGCGACTACCTGGGCTAAGGCCCCCGGGGCTCAGACGTCGCTGTGTTGGCGGATGCCGTCGACCAGGCGCAGCAACGCCTCCGCGCGCGAGGTGCCGGCCTGCGCGGCCTGCGCTCGTCGGAGGAGCGCCTCGCGTCGTTGGAGGCGGGACATGCGGGCTTGGAAGCTGGTGCCATTCGACCGCGGTACGGGATCCGCTGTCCGCTGGATGACCGGGGGGTCGCTGGCCTTCTCCTCGAACGTCGAGGGTGTGTCGTTGGGTGACCGCGTGGGCAGCTGCGTGACCGCGTTGGGGTCCGGGCTCCCGGTGGTGGGACGACCATCGGTCAGGGTCCCGGCTTCGACGGCGTGAAACGCCGCTTGGAGTGCGGTGTCAGCTGGTTCGCGCGGGAGATCGGCGGGCACGGACGCGCTCTCGGCGGACATGGCTGCGCCGGTTGGCATCGCGATGCCCGGCGCACCATGAGGACCCGTCGGTGCTGCAGCGACGTTGTCTGACAGCTGAGGCGACGGGTCGGGCTGGGGTGACTGCCGCCGACGTCGTGCGGGTCTCGGGTCAGCGTGTGTACTGCCGGCGTGGTGCTGCAGCAGGTGGTCAAGCGGACCGTCCGCTGCGAGGAGCTTGCGGTCCCGGAGTTCGACCAGTCGCCCCAGGACGACTTCCCACTCGAGCTCCAGGGATGCCTGCACCCAGGCCGGCACGGCCCACTCGCCACAGGCGTCCAGGATGTCGAGTGCCTGGGCATCGACCAGCACCCGACCCTCCGGCGCGATGCGCTCGAGGACGACCTCGTGTGCTGGGTCCCCGACCGGCAGGAGCCATGAGATCGGATTTGCGGAGGCATCAAGATGCCAATCAGCATCGGGACCCACGAAGTCCTGGACCGCACGCACACGAGTTGCTGCCTGCGCTCGCACCGTGTGGACGACGATCTTCTTCTCGAGCCAGGGGAGGTTCTCGAAGAGGTGCTCGAGCTCCGGCGCGTCGGTGTACCGCAGGTGCGGACCGCTGTGCGGCGGGACGGTGACACCGAGCACCTCGATGGCCTCGGTCAGCTCCTCGTTCGGACCGACCCAGATCGGCGACCCGTCGCGATGCCACACCATCGCATCACCCGCCGTTGCCAGGCCGGTGAAGTCGATCGGGATCGACTCGCTGAGTCGGACGAAGACACTCATGACGCCACTGACAGCTTCGGTCGGTCGGGGAGTGGGACGAGTGGCTCGGTCGAGACCGGCAGGCGGTCGTTCTTGCTGAGCAGCTCTGCGGCGCGCCGCGAGGCGTGCAGGACCTGAGCCATGTTGCTGGAGTCGTCGACCAGCAGGGTCAGGACCGCGTCCTTGCGAACCAGCTTGCTCGCCACGATCCCGTCCTCGGTGTGGACGAGGTGGGCGTGGACCTCGCCGCTGCCCAACAGGGAGCCGGTGCGCGTGGCGAGGGAGTGGGCGCTCGCCATGACTGCGGCGGCGGCGTTGCGATCACCGTCGATCGAACTGGCCAGCCAGCGGCCGTCGAGGGTGGACAGGAGCCAGCCGCGCAGACCCGCCAAGCTGATCTCGTTCAGCGCCTCACGGGTCAGCACGGAGATCGGGACGTTGGTGGTGTGGTCCTCGGCGGTCATGCGGTGCTCTTCTCTAGCAGCGAGTCGGTCATGGTCAGCAGCAGGTCGAGCAGGATCGCGGCGGTCGACGCCGCATCACGGACGTCGACGGGTCGAGCCACGTCGGCAAGGTCGGAGCGGATCGACGCGGCCACCTCTTTGGCCTCCTCGTCGTCGTCCAGGCGGTTGACCGCAACGAGGAAGGGAACGGATCCGTGTGCCTCCAAGGTGCGGAGGATGTCCGCGGCATCGGTGTGACTGGTTGGGTCGGTGCCGTCGAGGATCAGGATGAACCCGTCCATGCCGACTGCTGCGACGTCGAGCATGAAGCGGAACCGGGCCTGTCCGGGGGTTCCGAAGAGGAGCAGTTGGACTGCCTCGTCTCCGGAACCCACCGTGAAGGTTCCGTAGTCCATCGAAACGGTGGTGCCGGCCTTTCGGTCGGCCTCGTCCCCGCTGGTCGCCGTCTCGGTGCTGACGACCGGCGTCTGGGACAGGTGGGTGATGAAGGAGGTCTTACCCGCCGCGAACGGGCCCGCGACGACGACCTTGACGGTCTCAGCCGCCGTGGGATCCCAGTTCATCGGCTCAGATCTCGAGCTGCGCCTCGACGTTCTGCAGCTGGCGGCGAGCCAGGGCCAGGTTGGCCTTGGAGCTGTCCAGCGCGAGGTAGAGGAACAGTCCCTCGGAGCCGTGGTTGGTCAGGGGACGGATCAGGTGGAACTGACCGGTCAGGGTGATGAGGATGTCCTCGATCTCAGCCGAGAGGCCGAGGGACTTGATGGTGTTGAGCTTGGCACGCACGACCTCGGTGTTGCCGGCCGCAGCCAGCTCCAGGTCCAGTTCGCCGCCGCCGGCTTGGCCGAGGGCCATGCCGCTTGCCAGGTCGACCAGGCAGACGCCCTTGGCGCCCTGGATCTCCATGGCCTGCTTGAGTGAGGTATCGATGTCCACGATGTTGTCCTTCGGAGTGGGGAGGTTCGCAGCACCAGGATTGGTGGCTGCACTCCGAACATCGACGGCCCGATCGGGGCTCTTGAGGCCGAAATTCACGCTGCGTGGAGGATTGTCGAACCCCCATTAGCAATCTTTAGTCCGAGAAGAGGTCGGTCACCGAATCGGGCAACTCGCCCTGTGCGGTCGACCACACATCACGAGCGCTGGCCTGCAACGACTTGGCCGTCTCGGATCCGAGGAAGGCGTCGAACGCCTCGAGGATCTGCTGATGACGCTCCCGTCCGGCCTTGGTTCCGAAGAAGTAGCCGAGAGCCCCACCGATGAGCAGACCGAACTTGGTTCCCATGTCGCGCAGCTTACTGGGGGGAGCGAGGGGATGTCGCACCCCTGTGATCCCCTTGGAGGATGGGCTACCGAGGCAAGGTCGAGGAGCAGTCGCGGGCGCGGGAGCTGCGGGCCGACGGCCAGCGGCTGGCCGACATCGCGGAGGAGTTGGGTGTGTCCAAGGCCTCGGTGTCGGTCTGGGTGCGGGACGTGCCGACGCCGCCGATCCCGCGGCGGGGTGGGGGACGGCGAGAGCCGAACGTGCTGCAGCGACGGAAGGCGTCGGAGATCGAGGCAGGGTTGGCCTGGGGTCGGGAGACGATCGGGGTGATGTCGGATCGGGACCTCCTCATCGCGGGCACTGCGCTGTACGCCGGGGAGGGGGCGAAGCGGGACGGGATGGTGCAGTTCGCCAACACCGATCGGAGGATGATCGGGCTCTTCTGTCGCTGGCTGCGCCACTTCTTCGACGTTGATGAGCAGCGACTGCGGGTTCGCTTGTACCTCCACGAGGGCCTGGATCTCGACGCAGCCACGGCGTACTGGTCACTCCAAACGGCCATTCCTCCCCAGCAGTTCGGCAAACCGTACCGAGCCGTGTCAGAGCACGGAATCCGGCACTCCAAGCACGAGTACGGTTGCCCGAGCATCCGCTACTCATGCGCGCAGACGCACCGGCGAATCGCCGGGCTGATGGACGCGCTCTTGGGATGAGAGCTCCGAGGGTGGGGCTCGAACCCACGACCTATTGATTAACAGTCAACCGCTCTGCCAGCTGAGCTACCTCGGAATGATGGGACCGACCCCGCGGGCCCGTCGCCAGGTCCGTCGAGTCTGCCACGTCCAACTGCCCTCGTCATCAGCCGGGCGGCCATCCAGCACGCCGATCTACTCGGTAGCATGCCGGCCATGACTGACTCCCCGATCATCTACACCTACACCGACGAGGCCCCGGCACTGGCCACCCACTCCTTCCTCCCGGTCATCGAGGCCTTCGCCGGCGCCTGCGGGGTGGGCATCGAGACGCGCGACATCTCCCTCGCGGCTCGGACCCTGGCGCAGTGGAACGACACGCTACCGGAGGACCGTCGGGTGAACGACGCGCTGGCCGAACTGGGGGAGTTGGCCAAGACCCCGGAGGCCAACATCATCAAGCTGCCGAACATCTCCGCCTCGGTGCCGCAGCTCAAGGCGGCCATCGCGGAGCTGCAGTCCCACGGCTTCGACATCCCCGACTACCCCGACGAGGTCACCTCCGACGCCGACACCGATGCCCGGGCTCGCTACTCGGTCGCGATGGGGTCCGCCGTGAACCCGGTGCTGCGTGAGGGCAACTCCGACCGTCGGGCGCCCGCGGCGGTGAAGGAGTACGCCCGCAACAACCCGCACTCGATGGGGGAGTGGTCGGCTGATTCGAAGTCCCACGTCGCAACCATGGACGGCGGGGACTTCCGCTCCAACGAGAAGTCCGTCACGATTGAGGAGGCCGGGTCGCTGCAGATCCGTCTGACCGATGCCGAGGGCCAGACGACGGTGCTGAAGGAGTCGGTGCCGGTCGAGGCCGGTGAGGTCGTCGACTCCACCTTCATGAGCAAGGAGGCGCTCGAGGCCTTCCTGAGGGCTCAGGTGGCCGATGCCGAGACGACGGGGGTCCTGTTCAGCCTGCACATGAAGGCGACGATGATGAAGGTCAGCGACCCCATCATCTTCGGTCACGCCGTTCGGGCGTACTTCGCCGAGGTCTTCGAGACCTGGGAGGCGGAACTCGCGGCCGCCGGCGCCAACCCGAACGACGGCCTGGGCGGGGTCATCAAGGCCGT
The DNA here is from genome assembly GCF_003074135.1 of Euzebya tangerina. Lineage (NCBI taxonomy): Bacteria > Bacillati > Actinomycetota > Nitriliruptoria > Euzebyales > Euzebyaceae > Euzebya > Euzebya tangerina. Next base: position 2,834,849 of record NZ_PPDK01000001.1, read on the forward strand.
CGAGGAGGAGCTCGACGCCGACACCGCGGCCGCAATCAAGGCCGACATCGACGCTGCGCTTGAGAGCGGCCCTGACCTGGCCTACGTCAACTCCCACAAGGGGATCACGAACCTCCACGTCCCCTCCGACGTCATCATCGACGCCTCGATGCCCGCGATGATCCGCACGTCCGGGCAGATGTGGAACGCCGATGACGAGACCCAGGACACGAAGGCCACGATTCCCGACTCGAGCTACGCCGACCTGTACCAAGCCACCATCGAGTACTGCAAGGCCAACGGGGCCTTCGACCCCTCGACCATGGGAACGGTGCCCAACGTCGGCCTGATGGCGAAGAAGGCGGAGGAGTACGGCTCCCACGACAAGACCTTCGAGATCCCACACGCCGGGACCGTCGAGGTCGTCGACGGCTCCGGCACGGTGCTGATGGCTCACGAGGTCGAGGCGGGAGACATCTGGCGGGCCTGCCAGGCCAAGGACGGCCCCATCCGGGACTGGGTCAAGCTGGCGGTCAACCGAGCCCGCGCGACCGGCTGGCCGGCGATCTTCTGGCTGGACGAGACCCGGGCGCACGACGCCCAGCTCATCGCCAAGGTCAAGACCTACTTGGATGAGCACGACACCGAGGGCCTCGACATCCAGATCATGAACGTCGCCGATGCGGCCTGGTACACGCTGGAGCGGGCCGGCCGCGGCGAGAACACGATCTCAGTCACCGGGAACGTGCTGCGTGACTACCTGACCGACCTCTTCCCCATCCTTGAGCTCGGGACCTCGGCGAAGATGCTCTCGATCGTCCCCCTCATGAACGGCGGCGGGCTGTTCGAGACCGGGGCGGGCGGGTCGGCACCCAAGCACGTCCAACAACTGCAGGCCGAGAACCACCTGCGCTGGGACTCCCTCGGCGAGTACCTCGCTCTGGGCGTGTCGCTCGAGCACTTCGCTGACGTCACCGGCAACGGCGGCGCCAAGGTCATGGGCGAGGCACTGTCGCGGGCGACGACCGAGTACCTGAGAGAGGGTCGCTCGCCATCACGGAAGGTGAACGAGCTGGACAATCGCGCCAGCACCTTCTACCTGTCCCTGTACTGGGCGCAGGCGCTGGCCGAGCAGGATGACGACGCTGACCTTGCCGCGACCTTCACTCCGGTGGCTGAGGCACTGGCTGAGGCAGAGGAGACCATCGTGGCCGAACTGATCGAGGTGCAGGGCGAGCCGGTCGATCTGCACGGCTACTACTACATCGATCGCGACAAGGCCGACCGTGTGATGCGGCCCAGCAAGACCTACAACTCGATCCTTGCCGACATCTGAGCGCCGCGGCGGCGCACCCACCACTGGTGATCGGCGCCCGCCCAACATCGTCTTCATCATGAGCGACGATCACGCCGCGCATGCCATCAGCGCGTACGGCTCTCGCATCAACGCCACACCCAACTTAGATCGGCTTGCCGCTGAGGGGATCCGGCTGGACTCGGCGTTCTGCACGAATTCGATCTGCGCGCCGTCCCGCGCGGCGATCCTGACGGGGGAGTACAACCACCGCAACGGCGTGACGTCGCTGCACGACACGCTCGATGCTGACCGGTGGTCGTTCCCCAAGGCATTGCAGCAGGCGGGGTACATGACGGCCCTCATCGGGAAGTGGCATCTGGGGCATGGCCCCGGGGTCGATCCGGCCGGGTTCGACGTCTGGCGGGTGCTGCCAGGGCAGGGGCACTACCACAACCCGGTGATGCTCGAGGCCGAGGGTCGGGTCGTCGAGCGCCCCGGCTACGTCACCGACCTCATCACCGACGACACCATCGAGTTCATCGAGCGGCAGGTCACGACCTCGCCGGACCAGCCGTTCGCGGTGATGTGCCACCACAAGGCGCCGCACCGGTCGTGGGAGCCGTCGCGTCGCCATGCCCACCTCTTCGAGGACGAGACGATCCCGGAACCGGAGACCTTCGATGACGACTTAGTCGGTCGGGCCGCCGTGGTCCAGGCTGCCCGGATGCGCATGATGGACCTGGACCCGTACCTCGACCTGAAGGCGCCGGTGCCGGAGGGGTTGTCGTTGGATGAGGAGATCAGCTGGCGCTATCAGCGCTACATCAAGGACTACCTGCGTGTGGTGGCCTCCATCGATGACAACGTCGGGCGGCTGCTGGACGTGATCGAGGCACTGGGGCTGGCCGAGGACACCATCGTGGTCTACACCTCCGACCAGGGCTTCTTCTTGGGTGACCACGGGATGTTCGACAAACGGCTGATGTATGAGGAGTCGTTGCGGATGCCCTTCCTGCTGCGGTATCCACGCCTTGTGGAGCCGGAATCGGCCTGCGACGACATCGTCGTCAACGTCGACGTCGCCCCTACCCTGTTGGAGCTCTGTGGCGTGGAAACCCCCGACCACGTCCAGGGTCGGTCGTTCGTAGACGTGCTCACCGGAGAGACGCCGGATGACTGGCCGACGTCCATGTACTACCGGTACTGGATGCATCGCGACGGCGCACACTTGGCTCCGGCGCACTACGGCGTGCGGACCAAGACACACAAGTTGATCTGCTACTACAACGATCCGCTGGAGGAGGTCGGAGCACACGGGCCTGTGAACCCGGTGGAGTGGGAGCTCTTCGACCTGGTCACCGACCCCTACGAGGTCGACAACGTCATCGCTGACCCGGCGTACGCCGAGGTCCGAGCCGAGCTGGTGGCCGAGCTGGCCCGACAGCAGGAAGCCGTGGGGGACGAGCCCTACCCCCGCGCCGAGGCAGCCCTGCCGACGCACGGGGCGTGAGCGGAGCTGGCGTTGTCACTCGCGACACGATCCATGACCCGTGGCGACGTCCCGGCGTGTGTGGCCCTGGTCAACCACATCATCGCGGTCGGCGGTACCACAGCCTACGAGGCACCCTTCACCGACCACGGCTTCGCTGACCGGTACCTGGGCGATGCTGCCATCACCACGGTGGTGCTCGAGGGAGGCCGGTTGGTCGGGTTCCAGGGCGCGTTCGAGGTCGAGCGCGGCATCTTCAGCCTCGGGACCTTCACCGATCAGCAACGGCCGGTGCCCGGGGCCGGTCGCGCCCTGTTCGATGCAACGGTCATGGCCGCACGGGCGCGTGGCGGTGTTCGACTTCTGGCCAAGATCACGTCGGACAACGCCGGTGGCTTGGCGTTCTACACGGCGATGGGCTTCATCGACGATCACGTCGTTCCTGCCGACCACACGCGTCCGGACGGGACGGCTGTCGACCGGATCGTGAAGGTGTATCCGCTGTAGCGTCCTCCGAGCGCGGGCCGATGGACGGTGTGATCAACGTCGCCGGGATCATCCAGCCGTTCGCGCTCACCGTGAGCGCAGCGAGTCGGTCTCAGTGAGCCGGGCGGGGCTCGAACCCGCGACCAAGCGATTATGAGTTGAGAGGCACTCAACGCTGTGCTGACCTGCGGAAATGCAGGTCGGAGAGGAGCGAACGGCGCCGAGTTTGTTGCTCTGGAGTTCGTACCGCTGTGCGGTCTAGAAAAGTTCGTTGCCGGCAACGACCGAAGCACCGAAGTACGCGATCCGCGTGATCCGCTCCGATCGAGGGGTCGTGTCCCGGCTGATGGCACACGCGCGACTAGCCCTCGCGCCGGCGTCCCCCTCGGCCTAGCTGACCTTGTCGAGGGGCGTCTGCAGTTCCGCCGTGAACTCCTCGATTCCCCCACTCAATGCGACTCAGTCGAACGGGCGGACTTGCATACGTAGATCACCACTTCCGGTCGCGCCAACGCTCCCACGGCGGGTCGGGATGGCACCCTGCGAGGATCGCAGCGCCGGAGGAGGGCGGCTAATGGACAACAACTGGAGGCGGGCACGGCTGATACCCGTGCGTGGGATCGGCAGCGAGAAGGAGGCGGAGGAACGGGCGACGTCGGCCCTGTTGGCCGTCCTCTCGATCGTGCGGCCGCTGTCGGCGGAGCTGTTCAAGCCGATGGGTGCCTCCGGCGCGGCCAGGGCGACCGTCGAGTGCTTCACCGAGGTGATCTTCGATCTAGACGGGAAGAAGGTCCGCCCTGATGGGCTGGTCCGGGTCAGCTACGGCAAGGGAACCTGGACGGCCTTGATCGAAGTAAAGACAGGCACCTCCAGGTTGGATCCGGACCAGCTGACCTCGTACATCAAGATGGCCAGAGCCCGGAAGTTCGACTGCGTGATCACGATCTCGAACGAGATAGCCCCGGCACCCGGTCATCATCCGACGCCGGCTGCGGTCCCTCGGGCGAATTCGACGGTCCAGCTGCACCACATCTCGTGGACTCAGCTGGTGACGACGGCAGTCCGCTTGCACGAGCACATCGGCGTCGATGACGCCGAGCAACGGTGGCTCCTCGGAGAGCTCATTCGGTACCTGCAGCACTCCGCGTCTGGTGCGCTGTCGTTCAACGACATGGGTGGCGATTGGGTCGCGGTCCGCAACGCGGCGAAGGATGGGACGCTCTCCAAGGGCGAGGCGGGAGCCATGGACATCGCGCAGCGCTGGGACCAGCTCGTCCGCTACATCGCGCTGATGATGGGCGCCCAGACCGGCCTCGATGTTGTCCAGTACCTCAGCCGTTCACATGCCAGCGATCCCCGCGCCCGCGCTGATGCGGTCGTCAAACAGCTCGCCGACGCAGGACGCCTGGACGCGACTCTTCGGATACCCAACACCACGGGCGACCTCGAAGTGTGTGTGGACCTCAGGTCTCGCCAGGTCGTGTGCTCGACGACGATCAAGGCTCCAGAGGACAAGGGGGCGCGAGGTCGGGTCGGGTGGCTCACTCGACAGCTCCGAGACGCTGCACCGGGTGACCTGCAGATCGAATCTCGGGCTCACCGTGCGAAGATCGGCCCGACGGCGTCCTTGGCTGCGGCTGTGGAGGACTCTGCGCTCCTGGTCGATGACCAGAAGCGTGACCCGGCGACGTTCACGCTGACCTCTAGGTCCGACATGGGCGCAGGGCGGATCGTGGGGAAGGGCAAGGGCGCGTCGTTCATCGAATCGGTCGAGGACGCGATCAACGCTTTCTACGACCAGGTCCTCTCACGGCTGAGTGCTTGGCAGCCGAAGGCAGCGCCGAGGCAGACCGTTGCAGAGCCCGCGGACGAGCAGACATTCGAGGACGGGTAGGCCTCGTTCAAAGCAACCGGCCTTGCGGGGACTACCCGGTGATCGCTCGGCGATCTCGAAGGGTCATGTGGGCGGCAGCGCTGGTGGCGTAAGGCAACGTCTACCTGTGTCGGCCCGACCCTTCGGCGATACCCGTAGGTCGCCGGGACACGTGGCGTCCGTTCGGTCGCCGATCAGGATCGCTTGCTCGAGGTCTGCACTCAACTCCACCTCGGGGGTAGCCGATACCCATACGGTTCCGTCTGCTGTCAGCCATCTGGGGGTTCTTGTGTCGCGTGTCCTAGTCGTAGTCGCTCTCATCGGCTCGCTGTTGAGTTTTCCTGTCGAAACTGCGGTTGGGCAGGAGGAGAGCTTCGCGGCCTGCGGGACGGCCAACGGTTTCACCTTTCAGAGCTTCTCTGGTGGACCGTCCCCTGATGTGAACCATTTCTCGACGAGGGGGTACACGTCTGAAGGGCAGGGCTGTGCCCAGTTTCGGCTTATTGTGCCCGCCGCAAACGCTCAACGTGCGATCTTCACAGGCCGGACCTTCGGAGAGAAGGAACTCTGCCTGCTCATTGTGAACGGTCAGCCGGTCTATGACGATTCATCTTGCGATGGCCCCATTAGCTATGGCCATGGTCGGTCCCACATCCCCATCGACGAGGAACTGCTTGTCGACGGCTTGAACCGCATCGTGTTCGAGTTCCGCAACGGTAGCTACGTTCAGCGGCCAGTCCTAGCAGTTCAGGACGGCCTGTTCGGTGCTGGGACAGGCCAGGCACCCTCGGGCCGCCTTGAGGTTTCTCCTCGCGGAGGAGTCGTCTTCCCGGCGGGCGGTCATGCCACGCTGGATGCTGTCTACACGGGAGAGGACGGCCCTATCAGCAATGCGACGGTCCTCTTTGAAGTGACCGAGGGGCCCAGCGTTGGTGAGTCGAATCGCGGGAGCTGCCTGGTGCCATTCAGCATCGCCAGCGTCTTTGGCGCGTCCCATGCATGTTCCACTGACGCTGAAGGTCGACAAGCCCTGACGTACGAGCAGTCCGGTGACGACGCCGAAGTCGATCGTTTGCGATTGTGGGTCGACGAGAACAGCAACGGTCAACCCGACTTCGCCGAGGCCTCGACGACGGTCGAGGTCCACTGGCGCGATACTCAAGCAACCTATGTTGCTCTTGGTGATTCGTACTCCAGTGGCGAGGGAACTCCGCCCTACGAACCGGGAACTGAAGACGAGGATCAGTGTCACCGGTCGGTCTCGCACTCCTACAGTTCGGTCATGCGCTGGCCTGGCTCAGACGTCCCTGTTGATGATGACCCCAGTGTCGACCACACGATGTTTGCATGTTCTGGGGCGGTCATGGCCAACATTACCCGAGTTGCCCACGGCGGTCTGCCGGCTCAACTTGTCCAGCTTGAGGAGTCCGGTCTTGATCCGGACCTTGTGACCATGTCCATATCTGGAAACGACGCCAACTTCTCAGCCGTGTCAATCGCTTGTGCCAAGACCAGCTGCTTGGACGAAGCCGCGGACTTCACCGGCGACCTCACCATGGAGGAGTGGCTCCCGGCCCACATCGACAGTCTTCAGAGCCAGCTGGTCGGCACGCTGGCCCAAGTTCGACGTGCCGCTGAGGACGCCACAGTTCTGCTTGTGGGTTACCCACGTCTGATGACTGACCACACTTGTGATCTGACGGTTGCGTTCGGTGGAGGAGAGTCGTTCTTCTTCAACGACATGACCGACCGACTTAACGGCGTGATGGCAGACGCCGCTGAAACAGGCGGGGTTCACTTTGTTAACCCGCAGCCCGAATGGACAAGCCACGAGCTGTGCGGTGATGGCCTTCGGTACATGCGGTGGGCGCGCTTCATCATCAACACAGAACGCGACTTCATCCCCGACGAGTGGATCGACTTGTCGCCCTATCGTGTGAGTCGCGAGTCATTCCATCCCAACTACCTGGGCCAGCGAGCCTACGCGGCCGCAGTTGAGCGGACCCTTGAAGATGCGGTTGAGCAGTACGGCCAGAACGCAGTCGGTCTACCACCAAACCCCAACGATGGACCGCTGACATGTCCCTCGCCACCCTGCGACGACCCTGCGCCCAGCAACGCCCTCACTCGTGTGACGGAGAAGTCGCCGCTCGACGTGCTGCCGTCGCTCGGCCTGGCGACCATTGAGGGAAGCTGCCAAGAGCTGGCTCGGCCAGAACAGGAGCTGGTCTTTGCGGCCGAAGAATTCTCGTTCGGCTCCGACGTCGTCCTAGCCGAAGTTGGCGAAGACTTTGAGCGCCGAGCAATCGCCACCGTGACTGCTGGCGAAGATGGCTCGGTCGAGTACACCCTTGACTCGCCTGGCGACGAACTCTCTGCGAACTCAACCCTTTATGAGTTCAAGGGAACTGGTCTGCTGGGCGAGCCCCGCTCGGCTCTGGTCGGGCTCGGCCTACACGTCGATGCTTGCTCGAATCAACATCCAACTCCGCAAGTAGGCGGTGTTGTCGACGGCGAGGAGATCGTGGCGGGCACTACCCGACGCTTCAGCTTCGAGTGTGAACTGCAGGAACAGGGCCAAGATTGCGTCAGCAGCCACCCAGACGGTGCCTTGCTCGACACGTCATTCCCAGGGACCTATGAGATCGCCATCTCCACGACTGCAACAGACGGCTCCATCAACACCGAAGTAGTTGAGTACTCAGTGGTCGCCGACACAACCGCACCGACGATCGAACCAGTCACTCCGCGCGAGGGAGCCGAGTTCGTAGTAGGGGACGAGGTGATCATCACGTTCGACTGTGAGGACTCGCAAAGCGAGGTGACGGCCTGCCGGAGCGATGCTGATGGCTCAGTGCTCGACACCGCAGCCTTGGGTGACCACGAGCTGCAGATCCAAGCCATTGATTCCGCTGGCAACGCCAGTCTGGCAACCGTTCGCTACACGGTTGTTGAGCAGCCCGCAGAGCCCTCTCCCGAGCCGACAGGGCCGCCTCCGCCGACCCCGACACCGGAGCCCGCACCAGACCTACAGCCGACGCCGGCCCCCTCCATAGCGATAGAGCGTCTGGATGGAGCTGTGCTGGAAGCCGCCATCACCATCAGTCAAGGCCGACATGGGGATGGAACTGCGCAGTTCGCCGTCCTTGCCCGATCAGACGAGTTCGCGGACGCCCTGGCTGGGTCCTCGCTGACGAGCGGCGGCCCACTGCTACTGACCTCCTCGGACCAGGTGCATCCCGCCGTTCTCGAAGAGCTGCAGCGAGTTCTGGTCGACGGAGGCACCGTCTACCTACTGGGTGGACCGAGTGCACTTGCCCCCTCTATGGAAGACGAACTGGAGAACGCCGGCTTGGCGCCCCAACGTCTGGCAGGCTCGAATCGGGTGTTGACGTCGCTCGCGGTAGCCGACCAGCTTGCAGAGTTGTACGGCGCTCCTGCGACCCAGTACGTCGCACGAGCCAATCCACGTCCCGACGACCCCACCTCGGCTTGGGCTGACGCCATCGCTGTCGGTCCGCTGCTTGCCGCCACCCAGACGCCGGTTCTTTTGACATGGAGCGATCATCTCGAGCCGGAACTCCGGCGGCGACTAGAGGCAACCCACCCTCACACTGCGCTGCTTGGGGGAGAACATGCGATCCCGTCAGGGCTACTGCCCCACCAACAGTCCATGAGCCGAATTGCTGGGGACACCCGTGCAGAGACAGCGAGCGTCATCGCGACTCTGTGGCCAAGCCAGATCCGCGGGGCCACACTCGTCAACTTGAATGAGAGAGACGCCTGGTCCCGGGTTCTGCCGGCCGCTGGGCTAGCCGCTGAGACTGACAGCCCAATCTTGGCAGCCGACCAATCGCTCCACCCAAGCAGTGCCGACGTAATCTCGGCGGTCCGCTGCGATGCCCAGTCCGATCTGACCGTGCTGGCGCTCGGCGACGAGGAGGCCGTTGCCGACGATGTCTTGAGCCGTCTCGTCAGAGAGGATGGGTGTTGATTGTGGCCAACTTGTGCCTCTCCGTTGCCCTTCTGCTAGCACTCACCGGTTGTAGTTCCTCGCCGTTTGACCCCAACGATCTAGACGAGTACTTCGAGGAGGCGATCTTGCCGGCGGATGCAGAACAAGTGAGTCGGACCGTGAGATGGCCTGACTTCAAGAACGAAACCGCGGTCCAGACTCGCCTCTACGAGTCCGAGCTTAGTACCGAAGAGATCTGTGCGGAAATTCGTAACCAAATCCCCGAAGACGAGGACGACGATCGGGACTCGACCCCATGCGAGTTTATCACCGACGACGGTTTCGCGACACGCTACATAAGTGTTCTCGATCAAGAATTCACTCAGTTGGACATCCAGATTATCGTCGCTCACGAACCTGCCGAGTAGCGGGAGGCCCAAGGGTCCGAGATTGCTCTCGCTAGTTCGAAGAAATTAGCTCGGGGTGGGCGACGTTAATCGCAGACGCCCCTTAAGTCTTCTATGCCAAGTTCTCTGCTGACGACGAATCGTTGCGACTGTCGGCGAGCAGTGAACCGCCCCGAGAGAGCGTGAGGCCGCTCGATCAGTCGGATATTGCCAACTCCAACCTGCTTCGTCAGCGAGGCAGTTTGCTACGACCTCCGAAGGCAACAGATTTCGTCACCGTCTGGGTACATCCGCTCGACTGACGTCTCGTGATCGGTAGGGAGGACGGCCGCGGGTTCCCTGCTGTTGCGCCTGCCAGACCGCCGTCTGAGCAGCGACGAAGTGGTCGTGCTGCGGTTGACCGCGGGTGGAAGGGCCGAGAGGCCGGTCACCAGTGATGCCGTACAGGTCGCGATAGGCGACGGCAGTCCCAACCTGCTGCAGCCAGGTGCGGCGGGCCGCGCTGTCTGGCGGTGGCTGGCTGAGTTATCTGATCCACGGCTCGTGTCGACCGAGTGCGACGATCGCCTGATCGGTGACCTGCTGTTCGATGAGTTCGGCCCGGTCATCCAGCGCGGTACGTAGGTCGAGATCGGCAACCCGATAGGCCTTGGGGATGAGCCCTGCGATCGCAGCGCCTGTCCTGACTTTCTTGTGGGCAGTCATCGTGTGGACGCGGTGGTGCAGGACTGCGGCGATGTCACGGGAGTCATTTAGATGGTCGGCCTCGATCGCCGCGGGGAGTAGTTGCTCGGCCGGGTAGCCAGCGGCCTCTGCCCGTCGCAGCGCGGCACCGAGCGGTCCGAAGGCACCGGAGGACATCACCTGGTCGAGTTGACCGTCGGTGAGCCCGCTGGCGCGTAGGGCGGCTTCCCAGCGGGGTTGTTGGGCGAGGGCGGCGATGGTGTCGTACTCCGCCGCCAGTTGAGCGATGGAGACGACCCTGTCCTGCTCGACTCGGAGCCGGTCGTGGACGGACGGCTCGACCCCGGCTCGCCCGAGGATGCCGGTGAGCAATTGCCGGGTACCAGCTGGCTGCTGGTCCTGGTGGCGTTCACCTTCAGGCTGGTCCGTTGCGACATATGCGCGGTTGGTGTGTCGACCGCGGGTCATCGCCACGTAGAGGCTCTGGCGGGTCATCCCTGGGGTGGTGATGGTGTGGGCGGTGTCTACGGTTGCGCCTTGGGCTCGGTGGATGGTGGTGGCGTAGCCCAGCTCGAGGTGCTCGGCGACGTACGCGGCGGGCAGGGTGATGGTGCCGTTGCTGGTGTGGCGTCGGAGGGTGAGGCTGCCGTCCTCGTGTGCGGTGGTGATAGTCCAGCGGTCGCCGTTGCGCACCCACCCCGGCCCGGTCGACAGCCGCCGGTCGTTCCGCCGGGTCACCACCACATCCCCGGTCGAGGCGTAGGTGTGGTCGTGGAGTCGGACCTGGATGCGGGTGTCGACCTCGCCGGCGGCGATCCGATCGGTCCGTGCCCGGCTGTTGAGCTGGGTGACGGTGTCGCGGGTCGGGGCGATGAGCAGGCTGTCCAACCCGCTGGCGAGGTCGGCCTGCCAGCCGGCGTAGGCGGCGTCGAGCATCGCCTCGCTATCACCACCGTCGATGCGGCCGTGCTTGTCGTAGGTGTCGATGGATGTTGTGTCGCCGTCGCGGAGGGCGAGGCTGGCGTCGGCCTCCCAGGCGTTGGTGAAGCGGCGGACGTCGGTGAGGGTTGGTGTGTCGTGGCGGGAGCGGGCGATGAGCGCGAAGGCGCCACCGGCATCGACGGCGCCGAGCTGAGCCGGATCGCCCACCAGCAGCACCTTGGCGCCGGCCTGTCGGGCGTGGTCGGCGATGGCGTCGAGGGTTCGTGTGCCCGCGAGCGACGCTTCGTCGACGATAACCAGCTGTCCGGCCCGTAGGCTCGCGTTGCCGTTGTCATAGTCATGGAGCCACTTGGCGGTGTTCTCCGTTCCGATGCCGAGGTCTCGGGCGAGGACGGCCGCTGCGGCGGCGGAGGGGGCGAGCCCTATGGCCGAACCTTGACCATGCGTGTGTTCCCAGACAGCTCGGAGGCTGGCCATGGTGGTGGTCTTGCCCGTCCCGGCCGGACCCACCAGCACGTCCACCACTCGACCCGACCCCACGATCGCTCGGACCGCATCCGCCTGATCCGCCCCCAGCGGGTGATCACCGGCCGGGATGTGGTCGACCAGCACCGGTGGGACCGTCGGACCGGACCGGTCCCCCGCAAGTTCGAGCAGTCGGGCTTCGGCGTTCAGCAGGTCGTGGGAGGTGTACACGGTGGAGTTGGCTGGCTGGAACACCGAGGTGCCATCCGCTCTCCGGAACACCTCGGGCACCGGCGCCACCTCGGGTGGGGTGAGCCGGACCGACCGCTGCTCAGCCGCAGCCACCACCTGCCGGATCGCGTCGGCGCGTGCCTCGGGGGTGGGGAAGCGGATGCCAGCGGTCTGCCGTGACGCATCGGCGTGCAGGTTCGAGTACCGCCACGTCGACCTCCGCTCACCCACCACCGCCACGACCCGATCAGCCAGCCACCCCACACGCTCCACCGACAACCCGCCGGACGGCATCGACAGACGGCGGTTCAGGATCTGGCCGGTCCAGTTGGGTCTGACGCCGAGCGGCTCTGCCCGGTCGCGCCACTCGGCGGTGAGGTCAGCCAGCGACCGCACGGTCTTGTCCGGGCGGGTGGCCAGTGTGGCCTGCTGCCGCAGCTCGATAACCACCCTCGCGGATGGTTGCCGGCCGTGGTTGGCGACGTAGTCGGCGATCAGCCGCTGGACTTCGGTCTCGATCGCCCCAGCACGGGTCGAGAACGCCTCGATCAGGGCGTCGTCGACCCCGGTGATCTCCCACGCGGGGTTGCGATCCCGCCCTCGGTCCCGTTGCTCCCACTCGATGCCGAGGGTGGTGGTGAGTCGGTCGGCCAGGATGGTGTTGTAGTACTCCGAGATCGCCACCACTGACCCGTGCACCGGCCGCGAATCCAACGCCCGCCACCGCCCATCCATGCTGGTGCGGACCTTGTTGGAGACCACCACATGGGTGTGCAGCTGCGGATCCACGGCACGGGAGTCCCAGTGCTCAAACCCCGCCGCCGCCACACCGTCGACCTCGACCTGGGCCACCGCACCATCACCCGCTGAGACACCGGTCCGGGTGGCGGCGACCTCGGCCTCGAACAGCCGCAGCGTGTCCGCCACTGCGGCCCGGTGCGCCTCGAGGACCTGGTCGCGGGTGTCGGGGTCGGCCAGCGCCCACAGGACCGACACGCTCTTGGGCACCGAGAACGTCAGATCAAACCCCGCCACGGCGGTCCGACCCGACCTGGGCTCGTACTGCGGGTAGGCACGACCCAGCGCCTGGCCGGTGATCGGATCGCAGCCCTCACCGAGCAGCAGTCGCAGCTGGGACTCCTCCACCACATCACCGGGTGCGATCCAGCCGTCCCCGAGCGCGGCGACGCCGCTGCCGAGCCAGTAACCCGGCGGCGTCCCCGCCGTGGTGTAGTACTCCACCATCGACCGCCCCGCCGGCCGATCCCCGTCCACCACCGCCACAGAGGAGAGCAGGTACTTGTAGCCCTCGCCAGCCGACATCACCCGCATCGACACCGTCACCCAACCACGCCCAATCCTCGTCTGCCAGATGTGTGAACTGGTATGACGGGGGAGGAGCAGGGCTTGTGTCAGGAATCTTTCGGGGGAGGGTCTGAGGACGCGTGAGGTTGCTGGAGCGCAGATACGCGGTGGGTGGGGCGAGCAGGAGGTGGACGGCGCGGGCTGTCGATGGTGGATCTGGGAGGTGGGCTGGCTTGGTCAGCAGCGAACTTCTTGGCACAAGGGGCCGTCGTCGTCCGTCAGACCTGCCATCCGCGACACCAGGAGGATGCAGATGAACAGAGCTGTCGAGCCGACAGGCCGGACGCGAGCATGAGTCTCACGCCGGCTCAACGATCCTTGCGGGCGAAAGTCGCCGCGCACGCCCTACACGCAAGTGTCGACAGCCGGTCGCACACCAAGCGCGCCCGGTCCGCCTTCCTGCGACGCTTTGAAGAGCAAGTTGATCCAGATCGGGTGCTCTCTGAGGATGAGCGTCGTAGGCGCGCCCATCAGGCGCTGCGGTCGCACATGACGAGTCTCGCTCTGAAGTCCGCGATCGCTCGGTCTCGGCGCTCCTAAGCTTGCGGCGCGCCGCCTCGCCTCACCGAGCCAAACACCGTGCCCCATTTCATGCTCAGGTCAATGGGTCAGCTGTCCCGTGGATGCTCCGGATCATCGAAGACCGGCCACCGCCAGACATCGATCATGTCGGCTTGGGCCTCCATGAGTCGATCCTCGAAGTGCTCCCACCCCTGCTGGCGGATTGCCTCGTACTCGACCCTCGTGACCAGGAGCAGCCAGACAAGTGCAACGTCCCCATAGGCTGCGAACTCATCGGGCAGGTACACGGGGATCGCGGCGTACATCGCCTGCATGAGCGAGATGCCGTCCTTGAACAGGTCGCCATACGGGCCCAGGGTGTCTCCTCGGAGGAGGGGCTGATCCCTCGAGAGCACCTCCATGCCCGCCTGCTGGAGGAAGCCAGGTATGGGCCCGGGCCGGAACACGTCGGGCACCATCATGATGAACTCGTGGCGGATGGGGCGATCCATGTCGGAGGGCAAGGGGAACTCGCTGAGGCCGAGTGTTGAGAAGATCGCCGTGTCGACGATCTTCCCCGGCTCGTGCATCGCCACGCCGAACGGCAGCTTGGTGCCGTCCCGGGTGTGATGCCAGCCCTTAGTGATGGGGCCCAAGAACTCCTCTAGGTGATCAACTAGCGTCATCAGACTCCTCGAGGAAGGTCGCGGTTGCCGCCGAACGGCTATCAAGTATTGCCTGCACTTCCATTGCACCGGCAGCACTCCAGCAGCAAGCGAACCGTGCTGACCACAACAACTATCTCGGAGGGAGTTCAGCCGAAGATGTGAGCGGACATCCACTCAGGTATGACTTGGTCGACCTTGAAGAACCGGGTCGAACACACATGCGGAATTCACTCAGCGGAGGCGGCCATTTGAGTAGGCAACTTCTCGAGCGGCCTCGCTTAGGTCACAGTCGTGCATTCACGTTAGGACCGCCAGACGTCAAGGCCAAACTTCAATCCGATTTCTTGTCAGGCGGAACAGGTCTCTCCTCCCGAATTCCAAGCTGGCTGCTCGATCTGATCGAAGGCCGACGATCGGCTTGGCTATACGCAGAAGATGAGATGGCCCGAGTCGGCGACAGCTCGCTCAAGGACGGCGAAGACTGGTTCTTCGCGGTCGACCGAGTCATTCACTTCGCCGCCAGTACCGGTACGAGGGCGACGACTCGAGATCAGCTCTGGCGGGCGAACGCGATCTACCAGCTGAACGCGTGCGTTTCGCATGCTCCTCCTCCGTCGGGCAAGGTCGGCAGTCGGCCTGAGCTTGAAGAGATCGCAGCCCAAGCGGCGCTCGTCATCGTTCGCGCGTGGGATGGAGAGGGCTTCGTCGTTGCCGAGCTCTAGTCGCCGGTTCACGGAGTTCCCGACTGACCTCGCGTCGCGGCAGGATGATGTCCTCGTGGTGATCACGCCAGCCTCCATCACCAACGGAGGAGTGTCTAGAGCGCGTCGCCCGGGGCGATGTTCCGGTAGCGCTCTCTCGCACGGGAGTCCGCGACCGAGGCACCGTAGCGGTTCAGCATGTCGCGGGACCGCCACCCGGCCAAACGCATGAGCGAGTCGTCATCAAGGCCCTGTCGGCGCATCGAGCCCGCGAAGGTGTGGCGGAACTGGTGGGGATGGACGTGGCCGATGCCCGCCTCCTCGGAGCGGCGACGGATGACCTGGGCGATCCCGGACTTGGTCATCTGGCCCCGCGAGGACGTGCCGAGCCACAGCCCCCCGCTGTCCGCCTCCGCGTGATCGACCCGGACGCGGAGGTACCGGTCGATGGCGCGGACGGTCTTGCGGCCGAAGGGGCACGCCCGCTCGCGCCCGCCCTTGCCGGTGACCCACACCACCTTGTCCACGTCGAGATCGAGATCCGCGACGCCGATCCCGGCCATCTCCGACAGGCGGATCCCGGTGTCGATGAACAGCCGGATGATCGCGGCGTCCCGCCGCTGGGCGAAGCCCTTGCCCTCGCACACCTTCAGCAGCCGTGCCAGATCCTCGGCGGCGAGCACCGGTACCGGCTGCTCCGGCACCTTGGGCGGCTTGAGCCGCGCCATCACGTCGACGTCGAGCTCGTCCTCCTCGTACGCCCACTTGAAGAACTGCTGCAGCGAGCGGTACCGGTTCGCCACCGTCGCGGGCTTGACCCGGCCCGACTCGTAGGCGAGGTACCCGACGACAGCATCACGGGTGAGCGGATCGACGCCTTCGCGGGCGGCCCACTCTCCGAGGTAGCGCACCGCCATCCCGTACAGCTCAATGGTCCGCTCGGTCCTGGTCGAGGCCCGCAGATGGCGTCCGAAGGACGTCGTGAGGGCCTCCAGACGGGGGTCTGGGAGTCGCCTGCTCGCATCGTGTTTGTTGCTCACAGAGCGGTATGCTCCGCGTCCGATCTGGCGAAGTCAAGCGTTTGTGCAGGTCGGAGGGTGTTTGTGGGCCGGGCGGGGCTCGAACCCGCGACCAAGCGATTATGAGTCGCCTGCTCTGACCAACTGAGCTACCGGCCCCTGCAGGCACGGGAGCCTACGTGGTCAGTGTGTGACGCTCAGGACCGGGGCCAGGTCGGAGTCGGTGGACTCGCTTGATCGATCGTGCGCGAGGATGGCCAGTACGGCGTCCACGCCGGCCTCGTAGGCCGTGGGGTCGCCGTACAGGTACGCCTTCCGCACCAACTGGTCTCGAAGCGAGTCGAGAGTGCTGTCCTCCATAAGCCAACACGATAAGCAACCTGTGTTACTTGTCTGTTGCCCAGGGGTGAACACTGGCCCTGACTGTTCGGACAGCGGCCAGCAGGGCAGGCTGGAGACATGACACCTGCCAACGCACTGCTCGCGGCCGGCTACGCCGCCGCCGTCCCGACCACCGCGACGCTCCTGCGGATTGCCTGGCGGCGGAACCTGCCCCTCTTCTTGACGCTCGAGGCCGGAACGGCCGCCATCGTCGCTGGCTGGGCCATGAAGGGGGAGTCTCTGCCCGCCTACATGAATGCCGGCTTCGGGCTCGGATTCCTGGCGACGTGGGTGTCCGTCGGTCGGATCAAGGAGAAGCGCGAGGCTGCGGAGCAGTAGCCAGCTCGACCACGCGTTGAAGGTGGCCGAGCGGCGCGGCAGACTCCCCTCCACCCACCAAGACGTCCGACCGATGGACCTCGGCCCGGTGGCCAAGTGGTAAGGCATGCGACTGCAACTCGCTTATCGCCGGTTCGATTCCGGCCCGGGCCTCTCACCAGCACTTTCGCTCCGAATCGGCCGGATCGCCCCCGCTCAGTGCACACACAGTGCACATCAGGGTCGGCAGAGGAGCGCACCAGTGCACATCCCGTGCACGGGGACGGTCATCCGAAGATGCCGTCCACGGCCGCTCGGGTGCTGTCGTCGGAGTCCGGCCACATGTGTCTGTAGGTGTCGAGGGTCTCGCCCGCGGTGGCGTGACCGAGGCGCGCCTGGACCACCTTCACGCTCTCTCCGTGCTGGATGAGCAGGGAGGCGTAGGTATGGCGCAGGTGGTGGAACGTGGCGTCAGGCACGCCTGCAGCGTTCGCGGCCTTCCTCCATGTGGGGGAGAACGTGTTGCGCGCCACTGGTCGACGGCCACCGGTGGTGAACACGAGCGAGACCGACTGCTCGCTCAGCCGATGCGCTGCATCGCGGACAGGCATCTTCTGAGACTCAGGAGAGAAGGCCTCGATGTGCGCCTGTAGCGCCTCGACGGTGGTGCGGGGGAGTGGGATCTCTCGACGTGACGCCTTCCGCTTCGGCGGTCCCAGGAACGGCGGTTCTCCGGCTACCTTCGCGAGCTGGCGGTCGACGGTGAGCACGGGATCGGGACCGAGGTCGAGGCGGTCCATGGTGAGTCCGAACACCTCACCGATCCGTAGCCCCGTTGTGGCAGCGAGCGTCACAGCAGCGCGGTAGTGCTCAGGCATTGCGTCCCTGACCGCCTCCACCTGCGCCACCGTGAGCGGCTCCACGGGCTTCTTGACGACCTCGGGGAGGCGTGTCCCATCGCATGGATTGCTCCGTATCTTCTGATCGCGCACAGCGCTCTTGAAGATCGAGAACGTGATCCCGTGGATCACCGCCACCGTGGAGGGCGCGAGCTGCTCACTGAGTCCCTTCACCCACTTCTGGATGTCGCCTGGCCGGATCCGTCGGAGCTGGCGATCGCCGATAGCTGGGTAGGCGTGACGACGAAGATGGCTTTCGTAGCTCTTCGCTGTGGTGGGACGGATCATCTGCACCTGGCGCCACTCCTCCGCGTACTCGCGGAAGGTGATGGTCCCGGCATCGGGATCGATCCAATCGCCGCGGAGCTTGTCAGCCCGCATCGTGACAACGAACGCCTCCGCGTCCGTCTTGCGCCTGAACTGCTTCGACCGCGACTTGCCCGCTTCGTCTCGGTATCGGACCTGCCAGGGCTTCGCGCTCTCGGGACGCTTGGTGATCGTGGCCACTCGACTGCTCTCCTCTGCTCCAGGGGTGTAGTCAAGTGTATCGACAGTAAGCCCCGTGCACTGTAGCCAGTGCACACCAACGAGAGCTGATGGCGGACGACTAGGGCCAACTTGAAGGGTGCCGCCCCGCTGTCTGTACAGACATCCATGAGCCCAGCAGCATCCGCAGACCGCCTTCTGACCCTCGATGAAGTCGCCAGCTTCCTCGGGATCCCCAAGTCCACCCTGTACGCGTGGCGCTCGATGTCACCGAAGCAGGGTCCCCGAGGGATCAAGGTCGGGAAGTACGTCCGCGTGCGCCAGTCAGAGCTTGATCGCTGGCTGGAGGAGCAGGCTGAGGACGTCGAGGCGTGAGCACCTACGCCGATCTGATGGCAGCCGCGGAACAAGTTCAGCAGATGGTCAAAGACGCCCGCGAGTACACCACCTACTTCGTCGGCACACTCGGGCTTGATGACCATCACGGGCTTGAAGACACCGAGCGGGACTTAGTCAAAGTCGGGGAGACCAAGTCTCGCACTCCCCACAAGCGCCTCATCAGCGCCAGCCGCATGCCGGAGCCGATGCAGCCCGTCCTCATCGCCACGATCAAGCCGTGGCGTGATCACTGGGCGCACGGGATCATCTTGGACACCGATCCTGACGACGATCGGTACTACGCCGCACGCAAGTACGGGCTGGAAACGCCTCACGAGTGGTTCCGTGGGGGAGCGGAGATGAAGATCTTGCACATGGCGCTCACGCTGCAGAAGCAAGGTCTGGTCAAGGTGACCGAGCACAGAATCTCTCTCGAACGCCGGGAACCCCGAGTACCGCGCTAACCCATCGCCCAGTCCGCTGAGCCGCCCGCCGCGGCGTCGAGGATCTCCTGATCGAGGGTCCCGCGCCGCCGCTTCCCCTCACACGACGCACAGAGGCCGTGAGCCCGAAACTCAGTTGATCCGCAGGGGCACACGAACGCCTCACGATTGACGCGGGCAGGACGAAGCGGAGCGTCATCTGGCTGAGGGTCCCGTCCCTGGCGCCGTGCTCGTGCAGCGTGCGCTCCGCACGCGCCCTTAGTCTCCGCTTCGCGGTCGCATGCCACCACCAGGCACCATCGGCTCTGTCGGGATCGAGGGCTCGATGGTCGTGATGGCCGGAGAGACGGGTCTCGGATCGCAGCGATCACGCTGGCGCATCGAGCGATGTCTATTAGGTACCCAGGGTCCTGAGCCATCGCCTCCAAGCCCTCCTCGATCACGCTGCCGAACCTGGCTTGGATCTCGTCGTCAGATAGCTCTTGGTCAGCGGGGTGGCGGGGAGGCATGAAGGCAGACCAGGGTACTGGTGTCCTGCTGCTGGTAGTGGGGTCTCTCTACGTGTCACTCCTACTTAGAACTGTATGGAGTTCACTGGACACTCCCCCCCGAGACGCACGCACGCGAGAGCCTAGGGATAACCGCACTTCTAGCTCTGTAATAGTGACACTTGACTACACACCACCCATGCTGATGACACTTGACTCACTAACTCATCTCCTGCCGAGTTAGCGAAACTCAGCTACGATGCGTCTCACCGCAAAGTTAAGCCCTCGCGATCGTGTGACCGATCCGAGGGCGCGTCGGAGAGGTACCTCCGCAGTGACGAGATTAGCCCAACATCACCAAACCGCCGCCATCGAATGGCAGGTCCCACAGCATCTTACGAGCACCGCTTTGGGCCAGGCGCTCGCCGACCACCTCGCGGTCTGCAACGCCACCCCGTACGGCCGTCAGGACTTCACGCCCGTCCCAGCCGCCGAGATCGCCCGAGCCGAGGAGACGGGCACAGACCGCGAGTGGCGCGTCATGTGCTCCGCCCTCGTCCACGACGGCCGCATCGACGGGCGCCCCATGCTGATGCACGCATGCGGTGAACCGCTTCATCGATGCTACGCCGCAGGCGGATGCGACCAGCAGGAGCCCAATCCCGAGCCTGCTCAGGAGCACCCTGAGCCGCTGGCTGTGCGGCTACGCGCTCTCCAGGCGGCGCTTGATCCGAGCGTCCGCCTCAGCGGCTATCAACGGGTCTTCTTAGCTCTTGTCGCCCTCGATCGAGTGTGGCCTGAGGCTCTTGACGATGTGGAGCGGGTCGAGCGCTTCCTGCACGCCTACCCGATCCTCTCCGATGCCGTGGCCGCCGACGACGATCCGACGGCATCTTGTGAACTATGCCGCGGCGGTCTGGATCCTCGATGCGCCGAGCACCGCGGAGGACGGACCTACCGCCACGTCACGCGAGGGCAGCCGCTGTCTCGGTCTGAGCAGTATCAGCGCACGTGGATCTTCCGGACCACAGAGGCCGTCAGGCATCGCAACGATCACCGACAGGTCCCCGAGGGCGCAGGTCGAGCGATGTTGGAGGACGTGGCGGACGCTGGCGCCCTCAGCTTCACGGCTCTGCTGGTCCTGGCTGCGCTTCTGAGCGAGGTTGACGACCGCGGCCACACCGACCTTCGCGTTACGACCCGCGACCTGGCTCAGGCCATTGGCGTCGGCAGCACGACCGCGATCAGCGCTGCGCTGCTGGAGCTGCACGAGCTGGGCGTCATCTTGCACATGCCGAGCACTCGCTACACCCGAGTGACGGTGAAGATCTCCGACGAGCCCAGGACCGCCGACACGCCGCTTCCGCGAGCTGCTGACGGCTTCCGTGTCGACTACGGCGCCCTCCTGGTCCACGATGCGCTTCACCGCGGCGTGGTGACCACCCAAGCCCAGATCGCCGCGCACTTCGGCCTCTCCCGCGATGTTGCCCGCGCCTATCGTCAGCGCGCCGAGGAGCTGGGCGCCGTCACCGTGACGGGTCGGGGACGCGGGACTCAGATCCAGGCCGAGGACGTGGACCTGATCGCCTTCGTGAGGCCCGCGACAGCCGAGGAGCTGGCGACCGAGGAGCGTCATCAGCGCGAGCGTCAGAAGCACGCTGAGGCGCAGGAAGAGCAAGCCGAGATCTTCATCGATGACCGCCAGGCGAAGCTCCAGGCAAACCGTCGGCACCACTGCTCGGACTGCGGCAGGGCTACCTTCGGTCATCTCGACTCGCATCGCTGCCGAGCACGCCGTCCGAAGCCGACACGCGCTCCCGTACGCCCCCAACCCGCTTGCGCCTGGAACGCGCCCTCGCCAGCAGCTCGACCCACTCCAACACCGGTGTCGTCCGACGCGCCGCCCTGGCGCACACCGGAGCGACTTCGGCAGAGATACGAAGACGCCCAGCTCGACTTCGAGCGCATCTTGTTAGGAGCAGAACCGTGATCTCGATTCTCAATGTCTGTTCGGACTGTGAGCAGACCATCGCTCACGTCAGCACCCGACACGGATGGATCGCTGTCGATGAGATCGAGGGGAACATGGTCCGTCGGCCGGATGGAGCGTTCACAAGAGCATCTTTCGTCACGCCTCACCCGTGTCGAGCTGTGGCCAATCCGATTCCGGATCTTGCCGAGCGAATGTGGCAGACATCGCTTCAGATCGAGTGCCCGATGTGCCACGCGCCAGAAGGTCACAAGTGCGTGAACCTGCGCAATCCAGAGCAGGAGAACCGTTGGCCCCACACTCCTCGCCTGGAGCCTCCTCGTGCGCCTGATGAGGTTCCGTTGGACTGGGCCGACACAATCTGAAGAAAGTTCGAGGGAAGTGACATCTCGCGGCCGATGCCAGGTGTATGAGCAGCACACTGATCCTCCTCGTCCCACTCGTCGTGACCATCTTCTGGCGACTCAGCCCGCGCATCGCCAAATCCCTCGCGAGGCGTCGTCACCCCATCCCGTCGGAGGCCGAGATCGAGGTCGGGGTCCGCGCCATCTGTACGCCAGGACACCCCGCGCACGAGGCGCTCATGCGTGACATCCGGAGCGCATCGTGACCGCCCTGGCCGAAGCCCGCACCCTCCGCGACGACGGCGCCGCTGCTGCGCTGTACGGCACGCTGGCCGAGTGGCGGCTGTGCGCTAAGGAGGAGCTGCAACGTCTGGCTGAGAGCGGCGACACGTTCACGTCCGATGACATGGTCTCATCTGTCGGGCTCCCGCCAGCAGGATCTCCGAACGCCTTGGGAGGACTGTTCGCAGGAGCCTCACGTCAGGGCCTGATCGAGCCTGTTGGCTACCAGCAAAGCCAGCGGAAGGCGCGACACGCGGGAGTCGTGAGGACGTGGCGAGGCCGATCTGAGTGAGCGTCCTCGATCAACTCGAAGAGGCTTGGGACCACGCCGAACGCCTTGACTTCGGATACGGCAGCACAGGGCTTCGCTTCGAGAGGACCAGCTCGTCCGCCAGCTCCTCGACCCCGCGACCATCGGAGTTCAGCGAGGACGTGTGGGCCAGCATCCACCATCTGTGGACCGAGACCGAGCACTTCCATGGCCTGGGCTCTGAGCGCTATCAGATCGGCCCAGATCGGGCAGGAGAGCTGCTCGACGCCCTCAGACCACACGAGTTCGACATAGACGTCCAGCTCGCCGCAGAGACGGCCCTGGCGCTTCTCCCGTCGCTCTTGCTCGAACCCCCCGACGCGCTCCGAGTGGTCCCCGATCTCGTCCGCTGTCCTGGCAGCCCCCATCGTGAGTGCGTGGCCTGGATCTCACCGGGCCAGAAGCGCTGCGAGGACTGCCAGGCACGAGCCGACTGGCTCCGTCACGCTGACCCCGATCAGGACGCCAGCATCTGTCCGAACCCATGGGGGCGCCCGCAGTGCCAGTCCACACCTGAGCACGGTGGGCTCTGCAAGAGCTGCGCCCAGAGCCTGTACAACTCGCGACGGACCGCATGATCATCCCCACTCACCGTGTTAGGATCTGCACCCAGAGGGGAGGAGTGCGTCCGCACACGGCTTCCATCCATCGCCTACCCGGTGAAGACCGCGATCGTCTCGCACACCGCAACAACTGCGCCGAGCGCTAAGGCGGTGTAGCCCGTCCGCCGGGCCAGAGCGTCTTTCGGGAAGCCGTTGGCCATCAGCGTGCCGAGCGATGTCAGCAGCAGCGCGACGACCATCGGACTGAGTTCATCGTCTGTGTAGATCGACAGCAGGGCCACCGCCGCCACGATCACGACGACGCCCAGCACGCTCAGCACGATCGGACGATGCGGCTGACGAGGGCTGGACGACTGCTGCGACATGCCCAGCACCTACCCGGCACGCCAGCCCGACGAACGAAGCGACCGACCCAGAGGCTGAACCTCAGCGCTTCTACGCCATCGATTTCCCCGTCAACGGCCGCGACGAGCACGTCCAGGTCAGAGTCCTCGTAGACGGGCTGTGGTCCGACTGGGCCTCCGTCCGGGTCACCGCTGACTACGTCCTCCCCGCGCTGCCACCGGTGACCGTCACAGCTCAGAACCGGTACCTCGACGTCGCTGCCACCCATCCCACCCCAACCGGCGGGCAGCCCACCGTGTTCGCGATCGACGTCGAGCGTCGGCAGAACACCCGAGGGATCTGGACCGACCTGGCTGGAACCCCTGACAGCGTCGACACCATCGCCGAGAACGCGGACCCCGACGCCACGATCTCGGACTACCGGACCGCCCCACACCGGACCTACGAGTACCGCATCACCGCCTACGGAGACAACGGCACCGCGATCACTACGCCCTGGACCAGCTAGGCCACCACCTCACCCGGCCCCTGTCACGACGACGGGGGCTTCTCCATGCCTGGAGGCTCGATGACCCCCTCAACTGCTCTCACCCTGCCCCAACCTCGCACTCGCCAGGACTGGGGAGCACGACCGACTTCACGATCGAGGATGCGCCTCCCCGCTCGTGGGATCCACGTGCATCACAGCGTGACTGAGGCCTCGGACTATGACCCGGTCCTGGAGCCGACCGACGATCCCAATGGCGACATGCGCACGATCGAGCGGATCGGGATCCAGCGCTTCGGCTACCTCTCATACAGCTATGCCTTCCACCCCTCAGGCGTGGAGCTGGAGGGCATGGGCACCCGGATCGGCGCCCACACCAAGGACTACAACTCCACCTCCTTCGGCTTCGTCCTCATCGGCAACTACGAGATCTATGAGCCGACCGACCCGCAGCTCCGCGCCATGGCCCGCCGCGCCCGCCTGCTGATCGAGGACGGCCTCCTGGTCGAGGACTTCTACCTCCTACCGCACCAGCGACGGAAGGCCACCGCCTGCCCGGGCAAGCACATGGTCTCCCGCCTCGATGACCTGCTCACCATCATCCGCTCACCCCAAGAGGAGCCCAGCGTCATGCCCAACCCCTACCAGCACCTGCTCAAGGTCACCCTCCCCGAGCCACACGGCCGCTGGGGCAAGGGAACCCACTGGTTCCACGTCTCCGGCACCGATGCCGTCCACGTCCGAGGCGTCGGCCTGGCGTACTGCCAGAACGTCCTCAAGCTGCCCGTCATCATCTCCACCGACGGCCCTGGCTTCCTCGACGCCCACGCCCTGGTCTTCGGTACCGCGTAGCCATGAGCCCCGAAGCCGGACGGTGGACCTGGACCTACGTCGCTCTGGCGTTCGCGGGCTACTGGGGCATCCAGGCCATCATCTGGGCTGGTGCGCCACTGGCCGTCCGCGTCGGAGTGCCCATCGCCATCATCACCTACACCACCGCAGCGCTGATCGTCGGCGCCGCAGCACTCCGAGGACGCGCCAACCTCTGGACCGCATGGGTCCTGGCCACACCGCCGCTGGTGCGGACGGTGGTCTGGCTGATCGAGTTCATCCAGACCGGCCAAGGCGGGATCCTCGCCGCCTCCAACTACATCGGTGACGCCGTCGCGGTCCTCGCCGCGTGGCAGATCACCCGAGGACGGCTTGCCCGCTACATCGCCCGAGCCCACGGAGTCCCCGATGGGCGTTGAGTCCGCCGAGGGCTTCCTGACGATCCTCGACACCTTCGGGGTCATCGGCTCCCTCGTGGTTGTGCTGATCCTCATCCTCCTGGGCTACCTCCGCGTCGGCCGCGAGGTCGACAAGATCGAGAAGCGAGCCGAAGCCAACGAGGAGCGCTACGGGCAAGCCATCCGAGACCTCGCTGACTCCGTGGGCGACATGGCCGACACCACCGAGGCCACCCACGACATCGTCAAACGGCTGCAGGAACGAGCACGGCAATGACCACACGCTTCCTCATCGCCCTGGCGGTCCTGACCCTGCTCGTGCTCATCATCTGCACTTGGCGAGCCGTGCAGCGCCGCATGGCCGCGCCCGCCATCGAACCCCCCACCGACCTCCTCACCCGAACCTCAGCCCTGCGCCAGCGGGCACGCCGTCTCCGAGACGAGTCCTTGGAGATCCGAGCCGCCAACCACTTCGTGGAAGCGATCGAGCACGCCCTCTCCGGCTGGCCCGACCCCGACCAGGAGACCCCCCAACCGTGAGCCTCTACCTCGCAGTCATCACCACCCTGCACATCGTCACCATGACCAGCGGAGTCGCCTTCACCGCCATCTACACCGCGACCCGCCACCAGGCCCGACGCATGACGGATCTCCTGCTGGCCGCACCGGCACTGTTCGCCCTGCAGTCGCTGCGCAGCCTCATCCTGATCGTGACGGCCGACGACGAGATCACCTTCACGTGGTCACGAGCTGACATCTGGGGAACGGTCGGCGACGTCACCGCCCTCGTCGTGCAGATCGCCGTGGCGACCGGCTCGGTCCTGTTCCTGGTCGCCATGCTCAAGCTGACCCGCAAGACCCACCCGTTGCGCCGGGTCACGGATTAGAGTCGAAGGTGAAGGAGGCCCTGGGAACGGGGGCTCAACCGACTCACCCGGAAGGGGATTCATCTGTGAACGACATCAAGGTCATGGACGGCTTGAAGTTTGACGTCATGCACACCGACAACGCAGCTCTCATGCACTGCCCGTCGTGTGGCGAGGGGTACACCCACATCACTGGAGTCCACGTGGGCGGACG
Source organism: Euzebya tangerina (assembly GCF_003074135.1). Taxonomy (NCBI): domain Bacteria; kingdom Bacillati; phylum Actinomycetota; class Nitriliruptoria; order Euzebyales; family Euzebyaceae; genus Euzebya; species Euzebya tangerina. Next base: position 2,860,934 of record NZ_PPDK01000001.1, read on the forward strand.
CCCGAAAGAAGACGGTCCGTTCGAGAACGTGATCGTCGAGGGCTCCAAGGTCAGAGAGCATGTCCCCGCCGGTCTCATGGCGATGCCTGACTGGCCCAACCTTCGGCGGGACTACGTGACGTTGACGGGCTGGTGTGAGATGTGCCACGGCTCGTTTGGCATCTCCTTCATCCAGCACAAGGGCCAGACATTCGTCCAGCCGCTTACCAACTCGTGGAGCGCAGTGAAGCCCGGCAGATAGGCGCTCTGCCTACCACGCCGCGCTACGCTTCCTAGACCGCGGAGCCTGTCCATGGTCCGGCCGGATATCCATACCGGGGTCGGCATATCCGCACAGCAACGCCCCTCACTCCCTTCCGCGGACGAGGGGCGTTGTCGCGTTCTAAGGGCCTCTGAGGCTGTCTCACGTGGGTCAGGACCCTTAGAGCCCTATCGTCGCTCCTGGGGCGCCTGAGAAGCGCTGAGAGGACGTGTCAGCCGACCGACTGCAGGGGTAGGACCGGCGTGCAGTCGATCAGGAGGGCGTACGTGGTCAAGAGCTGGGACGAGATCGAAGCCGACGACCGGCGCAGCAACGCCAAGTGGAACGCGATCATGTGGTCGCTCTCGCTGGTCTTCTGGATCGGCTTCTACGTCTTCGACTCCGACGCGTGGAAGCTGATTCTCCTCGTGCTGAACGCGCTGAGCGTTGTCTACTGGGTCATCGTCTACCGCAAATCCAGCCCGGACCACGGAGAGGGCACATCGTGATCGCCCTTGACGTTGGAATCATCGCGTTCGCTCTTCTGATCTATGGCTTGGAGTGGCGGAAGCGCCGGAAGCGTGGGACACCAATCGACCCAACCGACTACGCCGCCGTTGCCGCAGTCGTGGCTTTCATTGGCTTCGTACTGATCCTCTGACCGTCACAGCCATCTGCCACGATCAGACCCATGAGCAGACCACCACTCGTCGCCCCCTACCTCGCCCGCTGCCCGAGCTGCTGCCGTCCGTTCAAGGGGCGCGTGGATCTCAGGGTCGAGCCACCGAGCGGACGCATGACGTGCCCGTGGTGCCTCGCATCGGTGCTGCTGATCTCCGACGTGTGAGTGGCTGAATAGCTAGAGGGGAGCGTCCTTGAGTGACGGTCACTTCGCAGTCTTCGCAACGGATCCTAGGGTTCGGGCTAGGCGAGAGGGGAGAAGCTGGACTAGCATCTGCTTTCTAAGGATCCGGCTCTTCACGCCGATAAGTGTGAAAGACTCCCCGAATTCGCTGTGATCTTCGCCAGGACTAAGGTCCTGACACCCTGCCCTGGAGGCCCTGTCATGTCTGACCTTCTTGACCGCCCACAGACAACTCCCCCCCACAAGATCGACGCCCTAGCCATGATTGAGGACGTCGAAGCATCTGTCCCACCAGCGTTCAAGGAGCGGTTCCACGACGACATGATGCAGGCTCTAACCGAGAGTGGTCGGCAACAGGACCTCACGATCGTCATCAACGCGGTCTACCACTGGAAGTGGTCGATCGAGGTCCACGCGAACCCGCACTTCCACGCGGCGCTCAGCGAGTTCGGTGATGGCGAAGGTATTGCTGCTGATGCACAGGAGCTGGATATCGACGCCTTCTTCGGGCTCTAGGTCGTCTTCTTGCTGACAGTGAGCGGAACGACGTACGGGTAGTCGACGTAGTAGATCACCGAGAGTTGCAAGTCGTGGCCACTGACCGGGACGTTCCAAACCGTTCGAGGATTCAGCGGGCTCAGCTTGTGGGTGTAGCCAGCGAGTGTCTCCAATGACTGGCGATCAGACAGACACTTGACGATGTCCTTCAGTGTTCGGCCTACGGCCTGTCGCTGGGTTGTGCTGAGCTGAAGGACCGCCATGCTTTGTTCAAGCTGGTTGCTGGTTCCCTTCATGACCTTGTACTGAACGTTGGTGGGCTGCGTCATGGGACTGACCTACTTCTGCGACTTCGTACGGTTGATGCTTGGGCAAGAATCTCAGGATACTGGTGACCCCGGTCATCAAGGCTGAAGCCCCCGTCCCGGGCCTCGCATCGGTGCTGCTGATCTCCGACGTGTGAGCGTGCGATCATGGAGAGCATGACGACATACAAGAAGGTGAGCTGGTTGTGCACCGAGTGCGAGGACAACGAGCCAAGCGAGTACATGCACCACGACGACGCCTTCAGGCAAGCCGAAGCGCACGATCGCGAGCGTCACCGCGGTGAGAAGAAGACCATCCACCGCTACGAGAACGGTGGAGTCGGCTGATCTCCGACCTGTGAGCACAACGCGTCTAAAGTGCGAGCCATGCAGATGACAACGAGCTGGACATGTGATGTCTGTGGCGAGGACTCCGTCACGGCCGACAACGGTTACGTGGTGTGGGATATGGACCGCGAGACGATGGAGGATCACAGCTTCTCGATCATCCATCAGTCTCGATGCGACGACGACACGATGGCGTCTTCAAGCCCGTTGGCGGAGTTCTTGGGGCCTGACGGCTTGGCCAATCTGACATCGTTGCTGAGCCTTGGGCCGGTCATGATGAAGCGCGAGAGCCGCGATCGTCCTCCTCCGAAGGACATGACTCAGTTCATCGACTTCTTCCGTCGACTCCAGCTACCCGGATACGAGCAGGCCCGTCCCAACTTCCAAACCGAAGTGGCCTACGAGCGCTTGTACGACGCGAGCGAACTCTACCCGTATCTGCAGACCAATCTTGACTGGATCGCCGACCTCGATCCCGACTACTAGGCTCTCTGCCAGTGCACACTCAGTGCACATGACAACCTGAAACGACCGGATCTGACCACAGACGTCCTGACCGTCGATCAGGTGAAACCGCAGGTCAGAGCCGGTTTGCTCGACTAGCTCGAAACGACCGAAACCATCGGTTCGCAAACTCGCTTATCGCCGGTTCGTTCCGGCCCGGGCCTCTCACCTCGCCGCGGGCTGGCTACTCCTCGAGTGGCACCGGATTGCCGTCATCGTCGACACCGACCAGATCGCCGGTGCCGAGCACGTCGCGGAGCTGCGCCAGCCGTGCCGGGTCGTTGTCGTAGCTGACGACGATGAAGCCCGAGCCCAGGATCCACGGCCCGTCTGTCTGATTGCTGGAGGACCGAATGCTGTCCTCCTCGGTGTCGGTGAACACGACGGTGATGTCCCCGTCTTCGTCGTCCTCGCAGGTGATCAGGTCGGGGAGCGGCTCGCGACGTTCGCGGCAGGCGACCAAGCCCTCCTCCTCGAACTGGTCGAGGATCGCCGCGGCGGTCTCCGCCGGCGGCCCGGACGTGCACCCCGCGAGCAGCCCCGCGATGATCACCCAGGAACCGAGGGCTCGACGCGCGGCCACCCTAGCCCTCGCGACGTCGCAGAGAGACCAGGATCAGGCCGCTGAGGAGCATGAGCCCGAGTGCTGGAAGCGCGACGGTCGATCGTGAACCCGTGCGGGGCAGGTTGGTCTGGGAGTTGCTCGAACCGGAGCTCGAGTTGCTGGAGCTCGAACCAGAGGTGGAGGTTGCGGTGAAATCGGCGGTCGCACCGGCCTGGGTCCGATTCAGCTCAAGGCTGATGGCCGACCCGGTTCCCTCGGGAATCAGACCGACCGCCACCGGCTCGGTCAGGACCACGACACCGGTTGGGTCCGACGGTGGGTCGAAGTTCTCCTGGAAGCCGCCAGGTTCGACGCACGTCTGAAGACCTCGGTCGCTGAGGAAGCAGGACTCCTCCTCCGTGGTGCCCAGATCCAATCGGAGTGCACCGGCGCTCCGGTCGAGATCGACGCCCGCATTGGCCGCCGCGGGTGTCCGGAGGTCGGGAGGGAGGATCTCGAGCAGTCCAGTTGGGAGCTCGCGAACGATGTCAGCCGTGTCAGTCGTCGAGTCGGCGCCGAGCGCCTCGAGCACCCCCGGGAGCATGGTCACCGTGACGTCGGGCTGATCCCTGTCCGTCGCCGGACGAGCCGTGCCATTGGCGGCGGCCGCCGACCGTGCCGCACCGATCTCGATGATGAACAGGCCATCAGGTGCGTCGGCGCGGTCTTGGTCGGTTGGGATGACGGTGATGATGGAGGGCCCGACGGTCGACTCGGTGCGGATGACGCGATCGCTGAAGACCGAGGTGCTCACCCCGTCGCCGCCGTACATCGTCACCAGAGGTCGGTCGGTGAGGTCCGCGCGCAGCTCGCTGACGGCCTCCTCGATCTCATCGAGCGCCGGGTCGCCCTGAGGGAGCGCGGCGAGCGCCTGATCAAGGCGGATCAGGTTGTCGGTCATTCCCTGCACGCCGGGCGAGGACAGGTCAGCCACGGCCGCGTCGGTGAGGAGCAGTTCGAGCTGCGCACCGTCCGCCTCACTGCGCGCCCCGGTCGTGCTCGTCGTTGCCTGTGCCTCGCCGAGCCGTCCGCTCAGGTAGGCCTCCAGGTTGCCGGCAGCACCATCGTCCAGGTTCGCTGCGTCGACGGTGTCGTTGGTGACCGCCGTGCCTCGGCGTGCCTCGGCCTCCGCTCCAGCGGGTTCGAGTGCGCCGGCAGCGTCTGCACACGTGATCGCTGTGCAGTCCGATCCGGACGCGCTCAGGTGGTTGACCTGCAACTCAACAGTGTCCAGCTCGTTGCCGCCGATCTCGACCTCGAGGCCGTTGACCGTCCCAGCACCGGCGAAGAGCAGGCGGTTCGCCACCCCCGACCCGGCATCGAGTTCCGTCGTCGGGTCGGTGTCGGACGTCGTGTCGTTCGTCTGGGAGTTCTGGGCTCCGCCGGGCAGCGCGGGAAGCAGGAGCGCCACGAACAGGGCACCCACGAACAGCTTCTTCATGACAGAGGAACCCCTGGTCGCTAGACGGCTACTGGCGGAGCGGTCGAGTCTAGGCGCGAAGGTTCGACGCGTCGATGAAGGGCCGCTCCTCCTCACCCATGGGGGTCGCGGGCGGCGCGTCGAACCAGAACTCCTCCGAGATGCGGCGCCACGTGTTGGTTGCGCCGAGCAGCGCCATGATCGAGTTGATGCCCCACTGGATGCGATTGAGCACCAGGTAGTCGGGGGGCAGGTTCAGCCGTCTGATCATGTCGGAGTACCCCGCTCGCGGGTCGCTGGTCATGGCGATGACGCTCTGCGCGAAGGTCTGCGTGTAGGTGAAGGGCTCGTAGCTGAGGATCGGCGCGTTGAAGGCCTTGAACCAGTCCAGGAGGCGCTGTGCGTCGGGCTTGGCACCCGGGAGGAAACCCGCCTCGTCGAACACCGCGAGCAGCCCCTCGGCATCGTCCTCCCACAGCGGTGCCAGCTGCCGCTTGATCATGGCCCGCATCTGCGAGGTGAAGGTCTTGACGGCGCCGAAGTCCAAGAACACGACCGAGCCGTCACCGGGAAACAGATAGTTCCCCGGATGCGGGTCACCGTTGAAGAGACGGAAGCGGTGGAGGGAACCGAAGGAGAACCGGTAGATCGCCTCGGCGTACCGCTGCTTCGCGGCATCGTCGGCCTCGGCGAGCATGCCCTCGAAGGACTGGCCCTCGACGAACTCGGTCACCAGGATGCGGGGACGACACCACTCCAGGTGGACCGCCGGGATGCGGACGAAGGGGTGCCCGTCGTAGCGGTCGAAGAAGGCCTGGTGGTACTGGGCCTCGCGCTGGTAGTCGAGCTCGTCAGACATGCGGTCCCGCAGCTCGAGCATGAGCGGCTTGACCTTGAGGTTGGGGGAGACGACCTTGACCAGGGGTGCCAGGAGCTCGGCGTTGTCGAGGTCGGACTCGATGGCCTCGGCGATCCCGGGGTACTGGACCTTCACCGCGACGTCGCTGCCATCGGGCAGGGTTGCGCGATGGACTTGACCGATGGAAGCCGACGCGACCGGCTCGGGGTCCCACACCGCGAAGACGTCCTCGGCGGGTGTGCCGTACTGCTCAGCGATCACACCCTCGATGACCTCAACCCCGACCGGCTCGGACTGCGCGCGCAGGGCGGCGAGCTCCTGCTGGTAGGCCGCACGCACCTCGGGTGGCAGATCCACGTCCACGAAGGAGGCGATCTGGCCCATCTTCATCGCCAGACCCTTCATCGATCCCAGCAACTCTGCGGCCTGGGCGGCCGTCTCCGCGTGGAAGGCCGTCTCGGCACCACCCTGGCCGGTGAGGTCCCGCAGACGGGCCCCCAGCAACCCGGCCCCGGCACCGGCGGAGAACCGTGCGAGGTTCCGCCCCCGCGAGAGGCGATCCCCCAAGGGATTCCCGCGGCCGTCGTCAGACGCGGGAGTAGGGCGGTCGGATGCCATGTGCCTCCATCATGCCCGGGCGTGCCGGTTACAGTCGGCGGCCGACCATGACCGAGCGACCGTCGATCACCAGTGCCCTCCTGCGGGGTTGCGACCACACGGACCTGGACCGCATCGCGGCGACCGCCGTCTCGCCCGGGCTGGCCATCGCACTGTCCCGAGGGCGTGAGCCGAAGCGCTACCACTACACCGATCCGAACGAGGACATCGTCGGGGCGACGGCCGGCGAAGAGTCGGTGGTCCTGGTGGCGGCTGACGGCCACAACGGCTGGTCTGCCAGCCATCAGGCCGCCCCGATGCTGCTGGAGCGGATGACAGCATGGAGGACGGCCCCGAGCAGGCGAGAGATGGTCCTGGTGTTCCACGAGATCAACGCCGCCCTGCACGACGCGCGAGCGGGCGCTGATCCCGCGCAGGGTAGGTCGCGGACCACGCTCAGCCTTGCCCTGGTGAGGCGGGACGATCACGGTCAGCGGTACCTGACCCACGCGACGGTCGGGGATTCGCCGGTGCTGGTCATCCGGGACCGCCGGACCTACCGGGTCAGCAAGGACCGGCACCGGTTCCTGGGGAATTCGCTGTCCGCCCCGCAGGTCGCCGGCTCGATGGACTACGGCCAGACCGACCTGGGCCCCCACGACGTCGTGGTGGTGGTGACCGACGGGTACACCAACTTCGCCAGGGCGGGGGACATCGCCCGCCTCCTGCAACCGACGGCGGAGCAGTCCGCACGCCGGATCATCGACCACGCCGGCGAGCAGGGGGCAGGGGACAACGTCGCCGTTGCGGTGCTCTTCGGCGACGGGCCTGCTCATCCGGCCGACGCGTGACACCCTCGGCCCATGGCTGAACCTGCTGACCACACCCTGGCCCGTCGTTTGGCAACGGAGGCCGGACGGATGTTGGTCGCGTTGCGCGCCGAGCATCCGGATCCCGGCGCTCGCCGCCAGGCCCTCAAGGACGCCGGGGACGCCAGCGCCCAGGTCTTGATCGCGCGGCTTCTGAGCGAGGAGGTGCCGTCCGACGCGGTGTTGAGCGAGGAGGCTCGGGACAGCGCAGATCGGCTGTCGGCGGACCGGGTGTGGATCATCGACCCGGTGGACGGGACCCGGGAGTTCGGCGAGCCGCCACGCGACGACTGGGCTGTCCACGTCGGCCTGTGGGAGCGAGGGGTCGACGATGCGGATGAGGGGGAGTTGACGGTCGGCGCGGTCGCCCTCCCAGCCCTCGAGCTGACCCTGGGAACAGACGCTCCGCCGGCCCTGCCGCCGGCCGCAGAGCGACCGCGGGTGGTGGTGAGCCGCACCCGACCGCCGGAGGAGGCGCAGCGGGTCGCCAGGGCGCTGGGCGGCGAGTTGGTGCCCATGGGCAGCGCCGGCGCGAAGGCCATGGCGGTCGTCCGTGGGTTGGCGGAGGTCTACGTGCACGCGGGTGGGCAGTACGAGTGGGACTCAGCCGCGCCGGTGGCCGTCGCCCGAGCGGCGGGACTGCACACCAGCCGGATCGACGGGACGTCGTTGCGATACAACCAGCCGGACCCCTACCTGCCGGACCTGCTGATCTGTCGCCCGGAGTTGGCCGCCACCGCGCTGGCGGCGATCCGCGAGGCTACGGCCTGACCGGGGCGCGGTGGTGTGTCGGCTGCGAGCGCGGGCCGCTCAGAGGTGACACACCCGTGAAGCCACCCCCGAGCAGCACACCCGTGAAGCCACCCCGAGCAGCACACGCGTGAAGCCACGCCCGAGCAGCACACCTCGGCCGAGTTAGGCGAACAGCGAGCGGTACGCCTCCAACGCCTCCGGGTTGGCCATCGCGTCCGCGTTGTCCACGGTGCCGCCATCGATGACCGTCTTGACGGCCTTCTCGACCTTCTTGCCCGAGATCGTGTACGGCACCGCAGGCACCTGCACGATGTGTGCCGGGACGTGCCGTGGGGTTGTCGTGGTCCGGATGTCGGTGCGGATCCGGGTCAGCAACGCCTCGTCCAGCTCCGCGCCCTCCACGAGCACCACGCACAGCACCACCTCGACGTCTCCCTCCACCTGTCGGCCCACGACGATGGAGTCCTCGATCTCGGGGATCTGCTCGATCGCTCGGTAGATCTCCGCAGTGCCAATCCGCACCCCGCCGGGGTTGAGCGTCGTGTCCGACCGTCCGTAGAAGATCACCCCTCCCTCGGGTCGGATCTCGATGTAGTCCCCGTGGGTCCAGACACCGGGGTGCTCCTCGAAGTACGCCGACCGGTACTTCTCATCGTCGGGGTCGTTCCAGAACGAGACCGGCATCGAGGGGAACGGCTGGACGCAGACCAGCTCTCCCTTGGTCCCCACAGGGACCTCCTCGCCGGCGGGATCGACGGCCCGCACGTCCATGCCGAGCGCACGTGCCTGCAGCTCTCCGCGCCGGACCGGCAGTATCGGGACGCCACCGGCGAAGCAGCCGATGAGGTCCGTCCCGCCGCTGACCGAGGCCACCTGGATGTCGGCGGCGACATTCCCGTAGATCCAGTCGAACTGCTCCGGGTTGAGGGGTGCGCCGGTCGACATGAGCGCACGCAGAATCGAGAGGTCGGCAGCCTCACGCGGTACCAGCTCCGCCTGGGCACAGGCGGCGAGGAACTTGGGGCTGGTCCCGAAGTGCGTGACGCCGAGCTCCTCCGCCACCGACCAGAGGCGGGCGAGGTCGGGATGGGAGGGGCTCCCGTCGTACAGCACGATCACCGACCGGCTGGCCAAGGCCGAGACCAGCCAGTTCCACATCATCCACCCGCAGGTGGTGAACCACATGATCACATCGCCCGGCCGCAGATCGCTGTTCAGCTGGTGCTCGACCAGGTGCTTGACCAGCGTGCCGCCGTGGCCGTGGACGATCGACTTGGGGGCCCCCGTGGTGCCGGAGGAGTACATGATGAACAGCGGATGGTCGAAGGGCACCTGCTGGAACGTCGGCTCTGCGGGGGTCCCGGTCAACAACGCCGCATAGGCGTGGACCGCCAGCGACCAGGAGGTTGAATCGAATGCCGCCACCCCGGACCCGACGAAGTCCACGACGATGAGGTGATCCAGGGTCGGGAGCGCGCGGACGATCCCGTCGACCTTGTCGGCCAGGTCGTGAACCCGGCCGTTGTAGCGGTACCCGTCGGCGACGAGCAGCACGGTGGGCTCGACCTGACCGAACCGGTCGACCACTCCAGCGGCGCCGAAGTCCGGAGAGGTGGACGACCAGGTCGCCCCCAAGCCGGTTGCGGCCAACATGACCACGAGCGTCTCGACGGTGTTGGGCATGAACGCGCACACGCGGTCACCAGCCTGGACGCCCATCCCGGAGAGGGCCTGCTGCAGCGCGCCGACCTGGGCTCGTACCTGGCCGCGCGTCAGCCGTCGAGGGTGTTGCCCCTCGCCGGTCGAGATGACGGCCACCTCGTCGGCTGGACCTGCAAGGAGGTTCTCGGCGTAGTTCAGCCGCGCGTCCGGGAAGAAGCGCCTCCCGGGCATGCCCGTCCCGCTGCTGATCCGCTCACCCCTGTGGCCGACGACGCCCAACTCGTCCCAGACGAGAGACCAGAAGCCGTCGATGTCGGCGACCGACCACGCGTGCAACTCGGCGTAGCTCGTCGGCGCACCGGGTGCGGCAGCCATGAAGGCCGCGAGGTTGGTCCGTTGGGCGGCGGTCGGGTCGGGCTCCCAGAGCACGGGGTTGGATGCCATGGCCGAACCCTAGAGGTCGACCACCCTCGTGGTCGACGCGATGGCGAGGCGGTCGGGCGGCTACGACCCCGACCGCATCACCTCGATTCGGACGGTTGCGACACCGTCGTCCTTCATCCGCAGTTCGTCCGCAGCAGCTGAGGAGACGTCCAGGACGCGATCGCCGGAGAAGGGCCCCCGGTCGTTGATCCGGAGGTTCACGACCTCCCCGTTGTCCAGGTTGGTGACCCGGATGAGGCTGTTGAACGGGAGCGTGCGATGTGCTGCGGTGAACTCGGCGGGGTCGAACGTCTCGCCGTTGGCCGTCGGCCGTCCCTCGAAGCCTGGTCCGTACCACGAGGCCACGCCGTGGATCACCTCCACGGGGGAACCGTCCCCGACGTCCGGCTGTGTCGGACCAGGCGGGCTGATCGGGTCCGGGGCGGGGGCGGAGGAGGGGGCCGGCTCCGGCTCCTCCGGCGGGCCAAGCGGCTCTGGGGGAGCGGAGAGCGGCCCGGGCTCGTTCTGCAGGGCCGAGTCGAGTTGGGCGACCACGAAGTCATCGGCAGCGACCGGCCCGCCGACGACCACACCGGAGCTGAGCACGTGGGCGTTGCTGCGCAGGAACGTCTCGCTCGTCGCCGGCAGCTGGTCGGTCGGGGGGACCAGCAGCAGCGGGGCGCCCAGGCTTGCGGCCAGCGATCCGGCCGACAGCGCATCGGGGAAGGCGCGGCCGGAGGCGAACACCGCAGGACGGGGACTGCCGTCGAACCGTCGCAGCGACTCCGCAGCCAGTGCCACCGACGTGTCGTACCGACTGCTCTCGACGATCCGCCGTGTCTGATACCCGAGCCCTCGCAGCTGGTCCTCCACCTGATCTGAGATCGTCTGGGCATTGCCGAGGATGATGACCTCGGATGCGCTGAGCTGGGCCAGGGCACCGACGGTTGCCGACGGTAGGGCGTCCGGCTGGGTGAGCAGGGTCGGGATCCGGTCAGGAGTGGCCGCGAGGGACCCGGAGGCAACGGCATCCGGCCACGCACGGTCGGGGTTTGGGTGTTCACCGAGCGCGAGCACCACCTCACCCGTCCGCGAGGGCCCGGCGGCGACGGCGATGGCCTGAGCGGTCTCGAAGCGACTCGCGCCGGCCAGTCTGTTGATGTCGTAGCCGAGCGTTCGCAGACGCTGCTCGACCGCGTCGGAGACGGCGTTCACGCCCCCGAGGATCCACACCCGATCAGCCTGGAGTCGTGCCAGTTCGGCCTCGACGGCGACCGGGAGGCTGTCGGTGGCGGTCAGCAGCAGAGGAGCGTGCAGCGCGTGCGTGAGCGCGCTGGCGGCCAACGCGTCGGGGAAGCTGAACGCGGTCGCCAGGACCACGTCGGAGGCTTGGGACCGGAACTGCTGGGACGCCTCGACGGCGGTCTGGATGCGATCGTTTCCGGCGGCACGGCTGACGACGGAGTCTGCTGAGGCCAGGGTTGGGCTCAGCGACACGACGAGTACGGCTACCAGGAGTGATGTGGCAGCGCGTTTGAGGGAGAGGGGCATGGAGCGGGGAGGGTGGAGGTCAGGACACCGCTGATCAGCGGGGCAGACTGTCTGGTGTGCGACCGTCTGCGGTGTGTCGAGCCTGGTCAGAGGGGGAATGGCCAGAAGATCGACGTCACCACGTTGCTAGGCAATCTGCCCAGAAGGACGTCTCAGTACAACGGACTGCCGATGTCCAGACGGACACCTATCCGATTTGACTAGTTACGCTCCGGCGCTTGCCTTGACGGCGAGGACTGGACAATCGGCGCCCAGAAGCACATCTTGAGCGTTGGACCCCAGTACGAACTTGCCGACGGGGGACCGACGTCGAACGCCGATGACGATCAGATCGATGTCCTGCTCGCGCGCGTAGGCCACCAGGTCCTTGCCCGGATCGGCTCCTCGGACCAGTGCGTGCACCTCCGACGACACGCCCTCGGTCGCCAGGTCCGAGCTGATCGCTTCCAGCTGCTCCTCGTACCCAGCGATCTGGTCCTCGTCCCGTCCCTCGCCATGGAAGGAGTGAACCAGGAACAGCGTCGCGTCACGCAGCTTGGCCTCAGCCGTTGCGGCGGCCACGGCCGCATGCCCCTCGGGTGTGTCGACGTAGCCGACGAGGATCTTCACAGGGTGCTCCTTGCAGTCGAGATGGGACCATCGAGACGGGCGTCAGCATACGTCGGTCAGGGGCAGCCCGGTGTGCAAGACTGCGGTAGACGCGTTCGATGCCGATGTCGGCGCGCCCCACGCAACAAGACCGCAGGCAACAAGGATGGTTGGATGCACAAGGACTTCACCCTCATTCCGGACGATCACCCTGGTGCGCTCGCCCGCCTCGGTGAGGCGTGCGGGAAGGCCGAGATCAACATCGAGGGGATCAGTGCCTTCACCGGGGGTGGCAAGGGGGTGGTCCACGTCTTGGTCCCCGATGCCGAGCACGCGCTCGAGGTCCTGACCGAGGCGGGGTTGGACGTCCGGGCCGCACGCGACGTGGTGGTCACCGACATCCCTGACCGCCCGGGTGCGATGGGCGAGGTCTGCCGTCAGGTGGCGGATGCCGGCATCAACATCGAGCAGGCGTATCTGGCCACCGGCGGGCGGATGGTGCTGGTGGTCGATGACGTCGAGCAGGCCCGGGCCTTGCTCGGACGCTGAGTAGCGCCGGGGCGGCACGAGCTCGCGTGGCGCGGTCGATCAGCTGAGCGGAGGCGGGAGAGCGATGCACGACGCACTGACGGATCTCGAGGACCACCTGGCCACACGTGTCAGCCCTGAGCGGCTGGACAACGCCACCGCGCTGGCCTGGTCGACCTATCGCCGCCTGGCAGACGACGAACTGGCCACGCTCGACCTCGATGCCGCCGCGGTCACGGTCGATCGTGCCCTGCAGCTGTTCGAGACCGGTCGTCCGGGAACGCCGACGATCCTGATCGAGGACTCGGGCGACTCGAGCATCCTGCTGGTCCACATCGCCGACGGGCCCTTCATGATGTCGACGATCCTCGAGGAGCTCCATCGTCTGGACCTCGAGCCCGTCGACCTGGCCCACCCCGCGGTCGGGGTTCGCCGCGACGCCGATGGTCGACTCGTGGAGATCACCGCCGCTCGCGGGGCATCCCATCGCGAGGCCTACATCTCCCTTGACTTGCAGACCCGCCTGTCGGACGAGCAGAAGCAGGTCGTCGTTGATCGGCTGCACGCCGTCCTGGCCGACGCGCTCAGGGTGGTCGAGGACTTCCGCCCGATGACAACGGCGCTCGAGGCTGTGGTGACAGCCATGGAGGCACACGGGGACAGCGAGGAAGCCGAGTTCCTGCAGTGGCTGCTGGACGATCACTTCGTGTTCCTCGGCTATCGCAGTGGCGCCGACGGTCTTGGCCTGCTGCGGGACGAGAGCAGCGTGTCGCTGGATGAGCTCGACGGCCACGACTGGGCCGACAGTCCGGTGCTCGACGTCACCCGCACCGCGGGCGTCTCGCCGGTGCACCGCCAGGTCCGGATGACCTCGATCGCCGTGCGCCCGCCCCACCGGGATGGCGATCGTGCCGACGAGCACCGGATCCTCGGTCTGTTGGCCCAGAAGGCCTTCGTCCAGCCGTCGTCGACGGTTCCGGTGTTGCGGCGGAAGCTCCGAGCCGTACTGGACGACGTGGACGTGGTCGACCACTCCCAGGATGAACGCGCCATCCGGACGCTGTTCGATGCGCTGCCCAAGCAGGAGCTGTTCGAGCTGACCCATGACGCGCTGCGGGACGCGCTGATCAACCTGGTCGACGTCAGCCGTCGGGGCGGCGTCCGGCTGACGGTCCGTCGCGAACGAAACGGTCGCTCGGTGTCGGTGCTGGTCACGCTGCCACGCGAGCGCTTCTCCGCGGCACTCCGTGAGGAGATCCAGCAGCTGCTGGCCGGGCGGTTGGGGGCCACATCGGTCGACTACCAGCTCTCCTTGACCGAGCGGGACCAACCCCTGCTGCACTTCACGCTGCAGTCGGACGATGGGCTGGACCCAGCCCCGATCGACCTGGATGCCCTGCAACGGGAGATCACCTCGCTGGCGCGGACCTACACCGATGCGTTGGCCGCTGCCCTGGTTCCGCACCGAGGGTCCGATGAGGCCCGGTCGGTCGCCAAGGCGTGGTGTGCCGGGCTGCCGCCCGCCTACACCGAGACGACGCCGATCGCGATGGCCACCATCGACATCGAGGAGCTCGAGCGCCTGGATGGGCCGGATGCGGTCCGGATGCGGCTGGTCGAGCCGGCCGGAACGGGCAGCACGGGTCGGCCGGGTCTGCTGCGCTTCCGGCTGTACAAGTCAGGCCCGGGTGTCGAGCTGTCCGACTTCCTGCCGCTGCTCGAATCGATGGGGCTGACGGTGGTCGAGGAGCAGCCGTACGCCCTGCTGGAGGCGCCCGTCTGGGACGAGGTGCACATCCACGACTACGGGGTCCGCAGCTCGGTGGGGGAGATCGATGTGGCCAGCGACGGCCCGCGGATCGCCGCAGCCGTCGCGTCGATGTGGTCGGGGAGGAGTGAGGTCGACTCGCTCAACCGGCTGGTCATCGCCGCCGACACGGGGATAGACCTGGTGACCGTCCTGCGGGCCTACCGCCGCTACGGACGACAGGTCGGCACCAGCTACACCGAGGCCACCATCAACGACGCGCTGCTCGAGCACCCTCGCGTGGCAGCCGCGCTGCTCGCCTACTTCGAGGCCCGGTTCGACCCGGCACGTCCGGACTCCGAGCGGCAGGCAGCCGAGGAGGCAGCACGAGCGGCCGTAACTGCCTCGCTGGAGGAGGTCGCCAGACTGGACCAGGATCGGATCCTGCGGACCTTCCTGGGACTGATCGACGCCACGCTGCGGACCAACGTGTGGCAGCGCCGCCCGTGGCTGTCGTTCAAGTTCGACAGCGGACGGGTCCCCGAGGTGCCCAAGCCGGTGCCCTACCGGGAGATCTTCGTCTACTCCGCAGCCATGGAGGGCGTTCACCTCCGCGGGGGGCCGATCGCCCGGGGCGGGCTGCGGTGGTCCGACCGGGTCGATGACTTCCGCACGGAAGTGCTCGGTCTGATGAAGGCCCAGATGAGCAAGAACGCGGTGATCGTGCCGACCGGCTCCAAGGGCGGGTTCGTGCTGAAGGCCCGACCGGACGACCGGGATGCCCTGGCTGAGGCGGTCCGTGCCCAGTACCGGGTCTTCATCAGCGGGCTGCTCGACCTCACCGACGACCTCGACGGGGAGACCGTGGTCCCGCCGAACGACGTCGTCCGGCACGACGATGCTGATCCCTACCTCGTCGTCGCGGCCGACAAGGGCACGGCGACCTTCTCGGACCTGGCCAACAGCATCAGCCAGGAGTATGGCTTCTGGCTGGACGATGCGTTCGCCTCCGGCGGATCCCAGGGCTACGACCACAAGGCGATGGGCATCACTGCGCGGGGTGCCTGGGTCGCGGTGCAGCGCCACTTCCGCGAGCTCGGCATCGACGTCCAGGAGGAGCCGATCGACGTCGTCGGCGTCGGTGACATGTCCGGGGATGTCTTCGGCAACGGACTGCTCCGCAGCAAGGCCGTTCGTCTCGTCGCGGCGTTCGACCATCGCGACATCTTCATCGATCCGGCACCGGATCCGGCCACCTCCTACGCCGAGCGACAGCGTCTCTACGAGCTTCCTCGCTCGACCTGGCAGGACTACGACCGGGCGCTCATCAGCTCCGGCGGCGGCGTGTGGTCACGGACCTCGAAGTCGGTTCCGCTCTCGCCAGAGGCCCGCGAACTCCTCCGCATCGATCAGGAGGAGATCAGCCCACCGGAGCTCATCTCCGTCCTCCTCCGCGCCCACGTCGACCTGCTGTGGTTCGGCGGCATCGGCACCTACGTCAAGTCGCCGGACGAGTCGCACACCGAGGTGGGCGACCGGGCCAACGATGCCATTCGGGTCAACGCCAACGAGGTCGGCGCTCGAGTTGTCGGCGAGGGTGGCAACCTGGCGATGACCCAGCGTGGGCGGATCGCCTACAGCCGTCGTGGCGGCCGTTGCAACACCGACGCCATCGACAACGTGGCCGGCGTCAACACCTCCGACCGTGAGGTCAACCTGAAGATCCTCCTGCGCCGCGCCATCGAGGCGGGCACCCTCGACCCGACGAAGCGGGACGACCTGCTCGCCTCCCTCACCGACGAGGTCGGGGACGCGGTGCTCCGGGACAGCTACAAGCAGACCTGGGCGATCAGTCAGGAGGTCAACGCCACACCGGGTGGGATGGGGAGCTACGAGGACCTGATGGCCCGGTTGGAGGAGCAGGGCCGCCTGGACCGCGATGTCGAGGTGCTGCCGGACACTGCGGAGATGATCCGGCGTCGGGCCGACGGTGCCATCCTCACCCGGCCCGAGCTCAGCGTCCTACTGGCCTACAGCAAGATCGACCTGACCGACCAGCTCCTGGCCTCCGACATCATCGACCAGCCGGTCGTGGCCGCGATGGCACGGGAGTACTTCCCCGACACCGTGTCGGAGCGATTCCCCGAGGCGATCGAGTCCCATCAGCTGCGCCGCGAGATCGTTGCCACGGTCGTGGCTGGCGACGTGTGCGATCGGATGGGCATCACCTGGGCCGGACGAGTTGCCGGCGATCTCGGGGTGGACATCCCGACCGTTGTCGGGGCCTACTGGATCGCGCGCGGTGTGATCCAGGCTGACCAGAGCTGGCGTCGTGTCGAGCGCCTCGACGGCCGTGCCGATCCGGTCCTGCAGTTCGAGCTCAAGGGCGCGATCGACTGGCTGGTGGATGCCTTCACCCGCTCCTACATCCGACAGGGGAGGACCAACGACATCGCGGCGGCCATCGATGTCGACCGGCCGGTGCTGGTCGAGTTGTGTGCCGCGGACGCTGCGGCGGATCGTTCGAGCGCGATGCGCCTGACCCGCCAGGCGGCGCAGCGGTGGGTCGACCTCGGCATCGATGAACAGGTCGCAGAGGACATCGCCCTGCTGCCATCACTCAGCCTGGTGCCGGGCATCTCCGCAACGGCGGCACGAAGTGGCCGTTCCGTAGCCGACTGCGGCGAGGTCTATGCGCTGCTGGCCGCTCGACTGCCGATCGAGGGCCTCTCACACCGGCTGCAGCGCTACGAGCCGCACGGTCGCTGGGAGCGCGGGCAACATCGCGGACTGATCGACGATCTGCGGCGGCTGCAGCACGGGCTGGCCCGTCTGGCCATCGACGAAGCCGGGCCCTCGGAGGACCCCGCCGCCATCGTCACCACTGCGCTCGCCCGTCGTTCCGACGCGCTGCAGGCTGCGGAGTCCATCGCCGCCGCGGTGTTGGCCCAACCGGACGTCGATCTCAACGCCGTTGCGGTTGCGGTCAGGTCGTTGGCGGCGCTGTGGACCGACTCAGGTCACTAGCCGATCAACCCCGGCTCTCGATCGGGACGTAGGTCCGCTCTGAGGAGCCTTGGTAGATCTGCCGTGGCCGGCCGATGCGGGTCTCCGGATCCGCCATCATCTCCTTCCACTGGGCGATCCAGCCCGGTAGACGACCGATGGCGAACATGACGGTGAACATCTCCTCGGGCAGCCCCATGGCCCGATAGATCAGGCCGGAGTAGAAGTCGACGTTCGGGTACAGCTTCTTCTCGATGAAGTAGTCGTCCTTGAGCGCGACCTCCTCGAGCTCCTGAGCGATCTCGAAGAGCGGGTCGTTGGGGATCAGCTTGCGCAGGACCCGGTCGGCGGTCTCCTTGATGATGGTCGCCCGCGGGTCGAAGTTCTTGTAAACGCGGTGGCCGAAGCCCATGAGGCGGAACGGGTCGTCCCGGTCCTTCGCCCGGGCGATGAAGGAGGCCGTGTCGCCGTCTGCGTCCCGGATCTCGGTCAGCATCTCCAGCACCGCCTGGTTGGCGCCGCCGTGCAGCGGCCCCCACAGGGCGTTGATACCGGACGCGATTGCGGCGAACATGTTGACCTGGGTCGAGCCGACCAGTCGGACGGCTGAGGCGCTGGCGTTCTGCTCGTGGTCGGCGTGCAGGATGTAGAGCAGGTCCAGCGCTTTCGCGACCTCGGGATCGACCTCGTACGGCTCGGCCTTCACCGCAAACATCATGTGCAGGAAGTTCTCGGGATAGGACAGCTTGTTCCACGGGTAGATGAAGCGCTGCCCGATGGACTTCTTGTACGACCAGGCGGCGATGGTGGGCAGCTTGGCCATGAGCCGGTAGATCGAGACCTCGACGTCGCGTTCGTCCAGGGGGTCGTAGTGGTCCTGGTAGAACGTGGAGAGGCCGGCCACGGCCGCTGACAGGATCGCCATCGGGTGGGCGCTCTTGGGGAAGGCGTCGAAGAACTGCCGCATGTCCTCGTGCAGCAACGTGTGGATCGTGATCTGGTGTTCGAAGTCGTCAAGGGTCGCCTGATCGGGCAGATCGCCGTAGATGAGCAGGTAGGCGGTCTCGAGGAACGAGGAGCTCTCCGCCAACTGCTCGATCGGGTACCCCCGATAGCGCAGGATGCCAGCCTCGCCGTTGAGATAGGTGATCTCGCTCTGACAGGAGGCCGTCGACGCAAAGCCCGGGTCATACGTGGTCAGGCCCGTCGCCCCGCGCAGCCCGGAGGAGTGGATGCCTCGCTCCCCTTCCGTGCCGGTCACGACCGGCGCGTCGAAGCTCTCCCCGTTCAGTGCAATGGTGGCGTGGTCAGTCATCGGGGCAGATCTCCGGTCTGTAGGTGGTCCTGGTGGTCTGGTGCGGTCGTGGCGGTGACGACGTGGGCTGCAGGTACCAACGCTAGCGGACGCACCCAGCGGCAGTATTCCCCGATCCACAAACGACACGCATCGGCAACACGTGGGTGGCACGCTACGCCTCGATGGACGCCGAGGTGTTCGAAGCCGCCGTCAGGGATCACGCTGTGGCCCTGTACGGCGCGGGGGACGCGGAGCGGTTGGTCCGGGGCCTGCAGGCCCTCGCCGACCAGGCCTGGATGTCGACCACGCCACGTGGACTGGACCACGCCGACGTCTGGTTGATCGCCTACGCCGATCACGTCCGGGACGCCGGGGACCCTCCAGCGGAGCGGACGCCCTTGCAGGTCATGGCAGCGCTGCTGGAGGAGGAGTTGGCCGATGTCGTCTCCGGGGTCCACCTGCTGCCCTTCTATCCCTGGACCTCCGACGACGGCTTCGCGGTCATCGACCATCTGGCCGTCGATCCTGGCGTCGGATCGTGGGCGGACCTCTCGGCGATCGGTGCCACCCACCGGCTGATGGTCGATGGTGTGGTCAACCACGTGTCGGCGTCGCACCCCTGGGTCGCGGCATGGCTGGCCGACGGGCGGGACGGGTGGATCCTCGAACCGGACGCCGAGATGGACACCTCGGCAGTCGTCCGGCCTCGCACCGCTCCGCTGCTGACCGCATTCGAGGACGCGGCCGGCCGGACCCGGCAGGCCTGGACCACCTTCGGGCCGGATCAGGTCGACCTGGACTACGGCAACCCCGACCTGCTGCTGGCGATGACAGAGATCCTGCTCACCTACGTGCGGCATGGCGCTTCGGTGATCAGGCTGGACGCCGTGGGGTTCCTGTGGAAGGCCTCGGGCACCACCTGCATCCACCTTCCCCAGACCCATGAGATCGTCCGCCTGTGGCGGACGGTCATGGACCACCTCGCACCCGGGACCATGCTGATCACCGAGACCAACGTGCCCCATGACGAGAACGTGAGCTACTTCGGCGTCGGGAGCGACGAGGCACACCTCGTCTACCAGTTCCCGCTGGCCCCGCTGGTCCTGGCCGCCTACGTGTGGGGCAATGCCCAGGATCTGTCACGCTGGGCCGCAGCCCTGGCTGACCCGCCCGTCGGGTGCACCTACTTCAACTTCCTGGCCTCACACGATGGCATCGGGCTGCGACCAGCCGAGGGACTGCTGTCCGCAACCCAGATCCGGGGGCTGTGCAACCTGGCGAGGTCGACCAGTGGCGGGGTCAGCTACCGCACCGACGTCGATGGCTCGGAGGACCCCTACGAGCTCAACACCACCTACGTCGATGCGCTGTTGGCCGTGGCAGACGATGGGCTGGGTGTGGCGCGGGTCATCGGGGCGCACGCGATCCTCCTGGCGCTGCAGGGCGTTCCTGGCATCTGGTTGGGATCCCTCTTCGGCCAGTCGGGAGATCCTTCGCTGGTGGAGCAGACGGGCCGTCTTCGATCGATCAACCGGGCGCGGCTGTCACTCGAGTCGCTCCGGGCCGCACTCGAGGATTCCCGGACGGTTGAGCAGGGCGTCTTCGAGGGGATCAGTCGTCTGGTCCGACTCCGACGAGCACACCCGGCGCTGGCCCCCGACAGCCCCCAGCACATCCTGCCGACCCCCGGCTGGCTGGTCGGCATCGTCCGCGGTCGCGCCGGTCACCGGGTCTTCGTCATCGTCAGCGTGTCGAACCGGGACCGCTCGGTGATCCCCTCCGACCTCGTCGGACGATCGACCTGGCGTGACGCGCTCGCCGCGCAGGACGGCCGCGACATCGAGGCGGGCGACGTCGTGGTGCTCCCCCCCTACGGCGTCATGTGGCTGGAGGAGATTGGATCCTGACGGCTCGAACACCCTCAGGTCCGTCCGCGGGTCCCTACGGTGTGACTGGTCGCTGTGGAGCGTTGGCCGTCGGTGGGACAATCGCCACCTGCGGTGAACTCGGCTACTGCTGAGACCAAACCCGTCGCGAAGAACCTGCGAGGAGCGCGTCATGAACGACGCAAGACACCAACAATTGATGTTCGCCACCTACGTCGCGTTCGGATTCATCGGAAGTCTGATCATCGCCTGGATCATGCTCGACAGCGCGTTGTCGGCGTTGGGCATTGCAGCAATCGTGGGACTCGGTTGCGGCGTCGGCTACGCGATAGGGCGGCTCGTCATCGACGGGCCGTCAAAGGGGGCCCGAGACGGTTAGGCCGGAGGCTCCAGACGGTTAGATCGGTCTCATGGGGCGGTGGCACGGTACTCAACCATCGGTGGTCGCTCGATGATCTCGATCTGGCCGGCTTCCAGCAGGTTGACGGTGTCGTCGGCGTCGCGCTGGAACTGCCGGTAGGCCGTCGGCAGATCCGGGAACGTTGCCCGACCCGCATCGGGCAGCCGACGGAGTGCGGCCTGGGCAACACCGAACGCCATGCGGGACAGCGCCGTGATGTCCTGGTTCCGATGGATGCGCTGGCCGATGTCCACCTGCGCGATCGCGTCGGCACCGCGGCGGCCCAACGTATCGATCAGCATGCCGATCTCCACGCCGTACCCCGTCGAGAACGGGATGGACTCGAGCAGCTCTCGGCGGCCGGCGTACTCGCCCGAGAGAGGCTGGACCAGCCCGGACAGCTCCGGCCAGAACAGGTTCAGCAGCGGTCGGGCCAGCAGCTCGGTGACCCGCCCGCCACCAGCCGGGTGCAGGGTGCCGTTCAGCTCGATGGGCCGGTCGTAGAAGGCCTTGACCAGCTCGATCTGCGGCGTGGTGATCAGGGGCGCGACCAGTCCGCTGACGAAGATCGGGGACGGGTTGCGGATGTCGGTGTCGACGAAGGTGATGATGTCGCCGCTGGTGACCGACAACGACCGCCACAGCGCATCGCCCTTGCCGAGTGCCGGGCCGAGGTCGGGGAAGGCCCCGATGTCGGTGTGGACGCGGGCGCCTCGGTCAGCCGCCACCTCCGGCGTCGCATCGGTGGACCCGCCGTCCAGCACGACCACCTCGTCCACCAGGACGCCGGCCAACGACATGACGGCATCGATGACGTCGCCGATGGTCGGGGCCTCGTTGTAGGCCGGCAAGACGACGCTGACCGAGAGGCCCTGATCGGCCTTGGCCCACGCAGCGGCCTCCAGGTCCAGGCTGCGGGACTCGAAGGTGCGACGTCGATACCACTCAGCGACGTCGAAGTCGGGGATCTGCATGGCTATCTCAGCGTCAGCAGTGCTCGGTCAGCTGAAGGTGATATCGCCCTCCATGCCGGCGGCGCGGTGACCGGCGATGGAGCAGAAGTAGGTGTAGGTCCCGGGGTCGATCGTGATGGTGGTCACGTCGATCCCGTTGGTGGCCTCGACCAGGACCGAGTCACCCTGGAAGCCCTCGATGACGACGTTGTGGACCTGCCCCGAGGAGTTGTCGATCGCGACGGTCACCTCGCCAGCCGGTGCTTCGGCCGGCGCTGAGGTGTAGACCAGCGAGCTGTCCGCCCCCCAGACCAGTGCCCCCTCCGGGATCTCGGTGACGGCAGCATCACCGCCCTCCTCGCCCTCACCACCGTGCTCCTCGATCTCGCGCACGCCCACGCTGGCAGCTACGCCGCCCGCACCGACCAGTCCGAGCATGGCGATGGTCAGGCCGACGGCCAGAGCTGGTGCGGAGATGTTGCGACTGCGCTCGACGACGAAGGCGACGACCAGTACGTAGGCAGCCGCGACGACGGCCACCAGGACGCTGATGGACTTCGGGACCGCCAGCAGGATGCGAGACAGCGACCACGCGAACAGCAGGATGCCGCCCAGGATCGTCACCGGCATCAGGATCGGCGTGAACACTCGCCGCCGAAAACTCTCGTTCATGGGGTCTTCTCGCCTCGTTGTTCGGTGAGTTCGGGAATCATGTCGGTCCCGGCGTAGTCCCGCCAGTACAGGAAGTCGGGTTCGCCGCGCTTCTCCTCCCGGGACCAGCGGAAGAACATCACGGCGATGATGCTCCACATGAACAGGCCACCGCCGATCTTCATGATCAGTCCGGCGATCTGGAGGTCAACAACCGGTGTGATGGCCTCCCAGATCCGTGGGGCCGACGCGTAGGAGGTGTAGATGGCCGCGGAGGAGAACGTCAGGAACGATGCCGGCACGGTCGGCACGATCGAGTGGCTGAACAGGTAGGCCATGCGGCCGAGGTAGCTGTAGTGCGGCAGCTCCGGCAATGGGGAGAAGACCGGCCACCACATCAGCAGGCCGACCAGCACCCACATGACGTGGGTGAAGAGGTGGAACAGGCCGTTGGTCACGCTCGTGTCCACCCACAGGGGCGTGTGGGCGATCGCCACGAAGGTGTTGACCAGCACGATCGCTGGCAGGGGTTTGGTGGCCGCGCGAACGATGCGCGTCAGACGTGGTGTCAGCAGCGCCCGGAACAGCCACGCCGGTGTCCCGAGCAGCAGCAGCGGCGCGGCGGCCAACTGGAACAGCAGGTGCTGCACCATGTGGACGCTGTAGAGGTAGTCCTCGCCCAGGCTGTGGATCGGCCAGCTGCCGCCGATGAGGAACAGCATGACGCCGCCGTAGAACATGGCCTTCTGCTGCCGCGTGGCAAAGCCGGTGCGGCGCAGATGGGCGGGGGCGTGCGTCGGCCCCAGGGTGCTCAGCAGGTAGGCGTAGCCACCTGCGAGCAGGACGACCAGCAGCAGGATGTCCGGGAAGAACTGGAACCTGACCGCGGTGGAGAACTCGACGGGAGGGGGCATCAGAACCCCTGGGGGTCCAGTCCGTTGCTGCCGAGGAACCAGTCAGCTGCGACGACCGCGAAGATGACGGCTGCCAATGCCAGGCCTCCCACGAACATGCGCCGCAGCGCTGGGTGATCGAAGCGCAGGTGCATGAACCAGGCACCCACCAGAACGAACTTACCGAGGGTGAGGATGATCAGCGAGGGCGTGGTCACGGCCCGGCCCAGTGACTCGCGGAAGACGTAGAGGAGGACCTCGACGGTCGTCATGACGGCCAGGATCCCGGCGATCTGCAGGTAGGCGCCGCGGGATGGGCCGTGGTGCTCCTGCTCGGTGTCGTCGGCGGTTTGTTGAGCCATGGGGTTTGGTCCTGTCCCGCCGCTAGCCGACGGGGATGAGGTAGATGACGGTGAAGATCACGATCCACACGATGTCGACGAAGTGCCAGTACAGGCCAACCAGTTCGACGGTCTCGAGGTGCTTGTCGGCGGTGATGCCGCCCCGCAGGGACAGTGCCCAGAGCGCCACCAGCATCACCACCCCGACGGTGACGTGAACGCCGTGGAAGCCGGTCAGCATGAAGAACGAGACGCTGAAGGGGCTCGTTTCGAGCTTGAAGCCCTCCTCCACGAAGAAGGCGAACTCATACATCTGGCCGGCCAGGAAGACCATGCCCATCAGCGCGGTGGCCAACGTCCAGGTCTGGAAGGCCCGCATGTCCCGGCGCTGCAGCGCGTCCAGCGCCAGCACCATGCCGAGCGAGGACATCAGCAGGATGAACGTCGAGGCCGAGGTGAACGGGATGTCGAAGACGTCGAACGCGGTGAGCCCGTCGTTCGTCCGATTCAGGTAGAGCAGGTAGGTCGCGATCATCGCGCCGAAGAACAGGCACTCCGACCCGATGAAGGTCCACATGCCCAACTTCTCGTTGGACATGCCGAGGTTGGTGGTGTGGCCGTGATCGGCCGCCGCGTGGTCGGCTGCGTCCACGGTGCTCATCAGTGGTGCTCCTCTGCGGAGGGCTCCAACGCCCAGCCGAGCATCGAGCCGAACGTGAGGATGCCACCGACCGCGAAGAAGGCGGTCATCGTCAGACGGTCCTCGAAGAAGACGCCGTAGGCCGCGATCGGCAGACCGAGCGAGAGTAGCAACGGGAACCACGACGGATCCGGCATGTGGATGCCGAGTTCCTTCGCGGTCTTGCCGCTCACCTTGTCGCCGTAGGGGCCACCGGGGTTCTCGTCGTCGGCCCCGCCGGCCGCGACCCGGACGGGTGTGCCGGAGTCGTCGGAGGCGTACTTGCGATACCACAACTCGTCGTTGTCGCTGATCTGGGGGATCTGGTCGAAGTTGTGGACTGGTGGTGGGGAGGAGGTCAGCCACTCCACGCTCCGTGCATCCCACGGGTCCGCGCCGGCGGGCGGGTTGTTGCGCGAGAGGAAGATGTTGGCCACGAAGATCAGGAAGGAAACCCCGATCACGAGGGCCCCGAGTCCGACGACCGCGTTCCACACGTTCCAGCCCATGCCGTCGGCGTAGGTGTAGTAGCGACGGGGCATGCCGTTCAGACCCAGGAAGTGCATCGGGCCGAAGGTCAGGTTGAAGCCGACCAGCATCGACCAGAAGTGGATCTTGCCGATCCGTTCGTTGAGCAGCTTGCCGAAGACCTTGGGGTACCAGAAGTAGATGCCACCGAAGAGTCCGAACAGTGCCCCACCGAAGAGGACGTAGTGGAAGTGGGCGACCACGTAATAGGTGTCGTGCTGCTGGGTGTCGTGGGGGACCAGGGAGTGCGTGACCCCGGAGAGGCCGCCGATGGTGAACATCGACACCAGCCCGATCGCGAACAGCATCGGGGTGGTGAACCGGATCTGCCCACCCCACATCGTGCCCAGCCAGTTGAAGATCTTGATGCCGGTCGGGACCGCGATGAGCATGGTGGCGATGCCGAAGGCGGAGTCAGCGACCGGGCCGAGGCCGGCGGTGAACATGTGGTGGGCCCACACACCCCAGCCGAGGAAGCCGATGGCGATCCCGCTGAACACGATCGCGGAGTAGCCGAACAGCGGCTTGCGGCTGAACACCGGGAGGATCTCGGAGACGATCCCGAACGCCGGCAGGATCATGATGTAGACCTCTGGATGCCCGAAGAGCCAGAACATGTGCTCCCACAGGACGGGGTCGCCACCGTTGAGCGGGTCGAAGAAGGGACCGGCGAAGCGGACCTGGAACATCATCTGCCACAGCGCGATCCCGATGATCGGCATGGCGAACAGCAGCAGGAACGCGACGACGAAGCTCATCCAGGTGAACACCGGCATGCGCATCATCGTCATGCCCGGTGCGCGCATGTTGAGCACCGTCACGATGAAGTTGACGGCACTGGCCAGCGATGCCACACCGGCGATCTGCAGGCCCATCGAGTAGAACAGCGTCCTCGACTGCTGGATCGCCACCGCGTCGGCCGCGAGGTTCCCGGCCGGGTCGGGACCGACCAGCGCCTGGGGGAAGTAGGAGACCCAGGAGCTGTTCGGCGCACCCTCGAACAGGAACGAGCTGTAGACGAAGAGGCCCGCAACGATCCAGATCCACAGACTCACCGCGTTGATCCGCGGGAACGCGACGTCACGCGCCCCGATCTGCAGCGGGAGCAGGTAGTTGATGAAGGCGGCGCCCAGCGGCATCACCACGAAGAAGACCATCGTCAGGCCGTGCATCGTGAAGATCTGGTTGTAGGCATCCGCCGACAGGACCTCACCGTTGGGTGTGGCCAGCTGCGCGCGGATCAGGAGCGCCTCCAGACCTCCGACGACGAAGAAGATCAGCGCCCCAACGCCGTACATGATGCCGATCCGCTTGTGATCGACCGTCGTCAACCACGAGACCACGCCCGTGGTCTTGGTCGGGCGCGGGAAGATGCCGCGACGACGTGGGCGGGTCGCGGTCTCCGGGTTCTCTGCGATGGCGGTCACGCGTTACTCCAAGGTTGCGAGGTAGGCGATGATGGCGTCGAGTTGCTCACCGTTGATCGGCTCGCCGTCGACCTGAGTGGCCGGCATGTGGGAGCCGGGTTTGATCCCCGATGAGTTGCGGATCCACGCACGCAGGTTCTCCATGGCCTCGTCCGGGTTCTCCACCTGGTCCCCGAACGGTGAGTCGAAGATGTAGCCGGCGAAGGCCTCACGGGCGGCGAAGTGCGTCAGGTCCGGCCCGACGCGCGAGGGGTTGTCGGGATCGACGTCAGGGTGCCCCGTGATGTTGTGACAGCCGATGCACGCGCCGGTGACGAACAGCTCCTGCCCCTGGGTGACCAACTCGTCCTCGGCCAGTGGTGCCGGCTCCTGCTGCGAGGCCACCCAGGCCTCGTAGTCCTCGGGAGCGTGCGCGATCACCGTGAAGCGCATGTTGGCGTGCGACAGGCCGCAGAACTCCGCGCAGTTCCCCGGATAGATCCCCGGTTCGTCGGCCTGGATGCGCATCTCGCGGATGGCACCCGGCACGTAGTCGCGCTTCCCGGCGAGCGAGGGCACCCAGAAGGAGTGCAGCACCGGTGCGTGGCCGTACACGTTGGTGTTGCCCGGCTCGGAGCCGTCCAGCCGGATGTAGATGTCGCGTCCGGTCGGGATGTGCAGCTCCGAGGCCGTCCAGATCCCGGCCTCCTCGTAGCGGAACTCCCACCAGTACTGCTTGCCGACCACATCGATCATCAGGGCGTCGGGGTCCGGCTCGCGGGCCAGGTCGAAGATGGTCCTGACGGTGGGCACGGCGATCACGACCAGGATGAGCGCAGGGATGATCGTCCAGACGATCTCCAGGCGGGTGTTGCCGTGCGTCTGGACCGGCAGCTCCTCCTGCCCCTTGTCCCGGAACCGGACGATGATGTAGGCCAGCCCGGCGAAGACGAACACGAACACGCCGATGGCGATCGGATACGCCAGGTCCCACAGGGCGTCCTGGTCGGCGGCGACGGGGCCCAGGGGTTGGAGCGCATCGGCCGGCAGTTCACGCCCGGGGTCTGGGCCCGGGATGTTCGCGGTGGGGCTCCCGTCGAAGTCACGGGAGCACCCGGCCAGCACGCCGGAGAGCAGCCCGACCGCCAGGAGCAGTCGTACCCGCGCGGACGACAGGTGTCCTCCGAGCCGGCTGAGCGAGGCAGGCCTCATGGTGTGGGACGTCTCCTAGAGGGGTTGGCGGGAGCTTTGCGTCGGCTTTGCGGGCCGACCATAGGGGATCTCGACGGTTGGTCAGCAGTTGACCGACGGCATCGAGGCAGATTGTGGCACACGGGCCTGGTCATCGCCCAACGGCACGGACAGCCGCCGTCGCCCAGGATTCCGTTGTGACCGGCGTATCCTCGACGCTGCGATGGACTCCTCCGTTGATGCAGCCCTGGGCAGGGTGGCGCTGGTCCTGCGATCGATCGGTGCCGTGTGGATGGTGCTCCTGGTCGCCGTGTACGGCTGGGCCGGGGATCTCGACGAGCCCGACATCGCGGTGTACGTCACCTCGCTCGGTGTGGCCTGGGCGATCCTGGCCTGGGTGACCGGGTGGATGCGCCATCCGCGCCGCGACCGGGACTGGCTGCTGCTCGCGACCGATCTCGGCGTTGCGGTGACGGTGGTGCTCATCTCCGCCGCCGTGCAGGAGGACGTCGGGTACGTCGGGGGCTACCCCTTCGCCTCACTGGTCGTCGGGCTCGCGGCCGCCGGACGGCGCGGGGTGGTGGCCGCCGCGGCGACACTCAGCGTGGCAACACTCGCTGCGCTGGGGATCGGCGGCGTGAACCTCGGCGCCTTCGTGGTGGGACAGATCCTGCTGTACGTCCTCGGGGCAGCCGCGCTGGTGATGGGGACGGAGGTGCTGCGGTCCAACGAACGACGGGCCCGGCAGGCTGAGGCGGCACTGGTGATCGCTGAGGAGCGAGCGGCGACGGCCGCCCACCTGCACGACTCGGTGCTGCAGACCCTGGCGCTGATGCAACGTCGGGCAGACGCCCCGGCCACCGTCCGGACGCTGGCACGCCGACAGGAGCGCGAGCTCCGGGAGTGGCTCTTCCCGGACGGCGACGTACCGGCCAGCACGCCGACCACCGCAACGCAGACCGCGGAGCCGGACACGGTGGAGCCGACCGAGGCGGCAGCGGAGGGATCCTCCGCTGGGTCGCCGCGGACCGGGGAAGCGGCCGTCAGCCTGCGCACGGCGCTCGAGCAGGCCGCGGAGGACGTCGAGGAGCGCTACGACGTGGCGATCCGAGTGGTCACCCTGGGACGGGTGGGCCACCTGACCGTGGCCACCGACCGTCGCTCGCCGGCCGGTTCGGTGGTGATGGCAGCGCGTGAGGCCATGGTCAACGCGGCCAAGCACGCCGGTATCGCCTCGGTCGACGTCTTCGCCGAGTCCGCCATCATGGCATCGTCGAACGGTTCGGCCCAGGCCGAGACCGCTGAGGAGCTGACCGTGTTCGTCAGAGACCGCGGTGTCGGCTTCGATCCCGAGGCGGTGCCCGAGCATCGGCACGGTGTCCGCGGGTCGATCGTCGATCGGATGAGCCGAGCCGGCGGGTCGGCGACCATCACCTCGGCACCGGGCACCGGCACCGAGGTGGTCCTCCGGCTACCGCTGCGAACCGCGAGCGAACAGGAACCCACGTGAAGGACCGCCTCAAGGTGTACGTCGTGGACGACCACACGATCTTCCGATCGGGGCTGCGGAGCGAGATCGCCTCGCAGGTGTGGATATCGGGCGACGCCGGAACCGTCGACGGGGCGATCGAGGGCATCCTCGCCGACGACCCAGCCGTGGTCCTGCTGGACGTCCACCTGCCCGATGGCGGCGGTGCAGCCGTGATCGAGGGTGTCAGGCGGGCCGGCAACGAGCGTGCGGAGTTCCTGGCCCTCTCGGCCTCGGACTCCGCCGAGGACGTCGTGGCCATCATCCGCGCCGGCGCTCGCGGATACGTCACCAAGACCGTTCCGCCGGATGAGCTGGTGACCGCGATCCGGCGGGTCTCCGGTGGTGACGCGTACTTCTCACCGCAGCTGGCGGGCTACGTGCTGGACGCCTTCGCCCAGATCCCGGTCGTCCAGATCGAAGAGGAACTCGGCCAGCTGACCAACCGTGAGCGCGAGGTCATGCAGCACCTCGCCCGTGGCTACACCTATGCCGAGATCGCCGAGACCCTGGTGATCTCCATCAAGACCGTCGAGACCCACGCCTCGAACGTCCTGCGCAAGCTGCAGCTATCGAACCGACACGAGCTGTCGAAGTGGGCGCACGACCGCAACATCACCTGACGATTCGGCGCGGGTGACCGGACCGACAGGCGGGGAGAGTTGCGGGCATGCCCGAAGGTCACACCATCCATCGCCACGCCCGACTGCAGCGCAAGGTCCTGCAGAGCCAGCGGGTTCACGCCTGGTCGCCGCAGGGACGCTTCGACGACGGCGCGGCCCGCATCGATGGCCAGACCTGCCTGGATATCCAGGCCCACGGGAAGCACCTGCTGTACCACTGGGGCGACGACGGGGGCGACGGAGCGGGGCAGCCCAGCGGCGACGTCCTGCACGTCCACCTCGGCCTCTTCGGCAGGTTCCGCACCTTCCACGACGAGCCACCGCCACCCACCGACGGCACCCGGCTGGCGTTGCGCGTCGATCAGGGTGATGGTCAGGGCTCAACGATCTACCTCGCTGGCGCCACGATCGTGGATCTGGTCACGCCGGAGGAGGTCCCCGACATCATCGACCGGCTCGGTCCGGACCCGCTCGACGCGGACGCCGACCCTACGCGGTTCTACCAGGCGCTCAGCCGCCGGACGGTCCCGATCTGCGAGGCCCTGCTCGACCAGAAGGCGATCGCCGGCATCGGCAACGTCTACCGCGCCGAACTGCTCTTCCGCGCCGCCATCGACCCGAACACGCCGGCCGGTGAGATCACCGAGGCGCAGGCCACGGACCTGTGGGAGGATGCCGTGCACCTCCTGCGGCTGGGCGAGAAGAGTGGTCGGATCGTCACCGTCGAGCCAGACGATGTCGGCAGACGTCGCCGGTCGGACCTGCGGCGCGGCGAGCGCCTGTACGTCTACAAGCGGCATGACCGGCCGTGCCATCGCTGTGGGACGCCGATCGTGCAGTGGGAGCCGCGAAGCCGGACCATCTGGGCCTGCCCGGTGTGCCAGCAGACCCACGGGGGATGACGGCGCGGGCAGCCCGACAGCCCTTGAGCCAGCGGTGCGGCCACATAGACTCCCCCGCGATCGACGACCGCTGTGACAGGACCAGGCGTGGAAGAGCCAGCTGAGCTACGCCGTGATCTGGGGTTCTGGGGAGCCCTGACGATCGGGGCGGGGACCATGATCGGCGCCGGGATCTTCCTCCTGGCCGGCTTGGCACTGGAGCAGGCCGGTCCGGCAGCCGTCCTCAGCTACCTCGTCGCAGGACTGGTCTGCCTGCTGACCGCTGCCAGCGCTGCCGAGCTCGCGACGGGCATGCCGACCTCCGGCGGTGACTACTACTTCGTCTCGCGATCGCTCGGACCGGCGTTCGGCGCGATCTCCGGCGTCGGCATCTGGCTCAGCCTGACCGTCGCGATCGCCTTCTACCTCGTGGGGACCGGTGAGTTCCTCACCCAGGTCTCGCCGCTCGATCCGACCGTCGGCGCCCTCATCGCCACCGCGCTGCTGCTGGTCCTGAACGTGGTGGGGGCGAAGGTGTCGGGCTCAGCACAGGTCGTGATCGTCCTGGCCCTGGTGGGCATCCTCGGAGTGTTCGTCGTCGGTGGGTTGACGGAGGTGGAGACCGCCAACCTGTCGCCCTTCGTGCCCGAGGGTGGCGGCGCCGTCCTCTCGACGACCGCCCTGGTGTTCGTGTCCTTCCTCGGCTTCGTCAAGATCGCCGCGGTCGCCGAGGAGATCAAGGACCCGGCCAAGAACCTGCCGCGGACCCTCATGGGATCCGTGGCGCTGGTGACGCTGCTCTACGTCCTGATCGTGCTGATCATCGCGGGCATCTTCACGCAGGAGACGATCCGGGAGGTGCCGGATCCCCTGACGCGTGCTGCCCGGCTCGTCTACGGCTCGGCGGGTGCGCAGGCGATCATCATCGCCGGCCTGTTCGCCACCCTCTCGAGTGCCAACGCCTCGATCCTGGCCGCGTCGCGGATCAACCTGGCCATGTCACGCGACCGCCTGTTCCCGCGGTCGTTGGCCACGATCAACCAGCGGACCGTCACGCCGGTCCGGGCCATCCTGCTCACGTCGTCCCTGGCGGCCCTGCTGATCGTGTTGCTGCCGAACGTCGAGGAGCTCGCCAAGATCGCGAGCTCGCTGCAGCTGTACTCCTACGCCGCCATCAACGTCGGCGCGGTCGCGCTCCGGGCGGCCGATCCGGAGTGGTACCGACCGACCTTCCGGGTGCCGCTCTCGCCGTACCTGCAGGTGATCGCAGCCCTGGGCTGCCTGTCGATCATCGGCTTCTCCGGGGTTGCGGCCCAGGCAGCCGTGGTCGGCCTGATCCTGCTCAGCCTGTTGTGGTATGCGCTCGTCCGGGCTGGTGGAGAGATCGACATCGAGCATGCGGTTCCGCAACTGCAGGCTCGCTGGGCACAGCTCGGCCTGCGTGCCCTCTTCGCCCCTCCGTCCGCTGCTGACGTCCCCGCCGACGACGCCACCAGCGTCGCACCCATCGAGCGCATCAGCGGTCCCGACGATCCCCGGCACGTCGTCGTGGCGCTCGGCAACCCCCGGACCGAGCGAGCCCTGCTGCGGGCTGGACGGTGGATCGCGACGGGGCGGGACGCCGGAGGAGAGGTCGACGGGGTGCACCTGGAGGTCGTGCCGCGCCAGACCCCGCTCGGGGCCTCGGACCTTCGAGCTGACGAGACCCGGCAGACCCTCCAGCGGCTCGACTCTGTCCTCGAGGAGTTGGACGCGTCGAGCGCCAACGGGAGGCCCGTATCGGACACCGCCCTGCGGACCTCGGTCGATCTGGTCCACGACGTGTCGACGTCGCTGGTCCGCGAGACCACCGGCCGCGGCGGCGACCTGCTGCTGCTGGGGTGGCAGGGCGGCTTCTCCCTCGGTCGAATCGCACGATCTCCCGTCCGGCACGTGATCGCGGAGCTGCCAGCCGACCTCGCCGTCCTCCGCAACCGCGGGCTGTCGGACATCCGACGGATCCTGGTGCCGTGGGGTGGCGGCCGACACGCTCGACTGGGGCTCGAGGTGGCCGTGCGCATCGCCGGCGCGACCGGCGCGCGCATCGATCTGCTGCGGATCGTCACCCCGGACGTCGACGCGGGTCGGGAGCGCGAAGCCGTGCTGCGGCAGGTGGACGACATCGTGGACGACACCGAGGTCGACGTGCTCGTGGAGACCGCAGATGATGTCATCGCCACCATCACCAGCGTCGTCGAGCGGGACGGCCACGAACTCGTGGTCATCGGCGCGAGTGGCGAGACCCGCATCCGGAGTGTGCTCTTCGGCACCATTCCGGATGTCGTCGCCGACAGCGTGGGGTGCTCGGTCATGCTGGTGCGCCGGTACCTGCCGAAGCACTGGGCCTACCGGGCCTCGGATCGCATGAAGCGGTTCAAGGAACGGCTGGGCGTCGGCTCCTCCCCGCCGTCGTCTGCCGACGGTGCCGCCCCGTCGTGAACCATCACAGTCCGGCCATCACGGTCCGGCCATCACGGTGCAGAAGCCCACGCGGTGGCAGCCGTCGCGAGGAAGGCGGTCACCGACAGGGCGGTCCTGACCCGATGCCACGACACCCAGCGGGTCTCGAAGGCGCTCCGAAGCCCAGCCGTCGCGGCGCCGGGCCGGCGACCGGATGTGGCCAGGGCCGTGTTGGCGGGCACGTGCAGCACCGCGGTGAGGGCCAGCTTTGCCAGGCTGGCCATCACGCCGCTCACCAGCAGGCCGGTGGCCGGGCCCCAGCCGCCGCGAAGGGCCAGCGCCACCCCCTGCGACATCGGCCCGCCGATGAAGATGGCGAAGAAGAGCGGATTCTGGATCTGCTCGTTGATGCCGACCATGACATCGACGAAGGCGTCATCGGTCGCACCGCGCAACCCCGGCATGACGGAGTTGGCGAACGCGAGCATGATCCCGGCATCGAGCCCCGTCAACAGCGTGGCAGCGACGAGCGACCCCTCCGACGGGCCGGTCATGCCGCCACCGTCCAGGCGTCAGCGGCGGCCGCCGAGCGCACGAAGTCGCCGAAGTCGCCGCCGTCCCGGCCCAGGACCTCGACGAGGCCCGGTGCGAGCTGGGCATTGCGGCCGTCCATGATCGCCGCGAACAGCTCGGCGTACTGACGTGCCAGCGAGGCGGGCATCCCCGCCTCCACCGCCCCGGCCACCCACGTGTCCATCGGCACCTGGACGGCCTGCAGCGATCGTCCCGTCGCCGTGGCGATCCGCTGGACCATCTCCTCGAGCGTCCACAGGTTCGGTCCCGTCAACTCGTGGGTCTGGCCGGTCAGACGGTCGTCGGTGAGGGACCGGACGATGGCATCCGCGACGTCGTCGGCGTCCACGACGGGCTCACCGACATCGGTTCGGATGGGAAGGGCCACGACGCCCTCAGCGATGGCGCCGGCGAGGAAGTCCTCGGTGAAGTTCTGGGCCAGCCACGCGGCACGGAGCACGGTGAGGCCGATGCCGGTGTTCCGGACCGCCTCCTCCGCCGCCCTGGCCTCGGGTTCGCCACGACCGGAGAGGAGCACCGCGCGGGAGACACCCCGCTCGACGGCCCGGGTGGCGAACGCGCCCACGGTCCCCGCCGCCCCGGGAAACCCCAGGTCGGGGGAGTAGCAGAGGTAGACGACATCGATGTCGGACAGGACGGCATCCCAGGTGTCGCGGTCGGTCCAGTCGAAGCGTGGAGTGGTGGAGCGGGAGACGCCGCGAACGGCGTGGTCGGGGTACCCGCTGCGAAGGCGACGGAGAACACGACGGCCGGTCTTGCCCGTCGCTCCGGTGATCAGGATCTGGTGTGGTGTGTGTGTCATGACCCCATTCAGCCAGCCGGTCACTGGACGTTCTATGGCTGAGCGTCCACATTCCATTCGAGTTCGTCTACAGTTGCCCCATGGACGCCGTCGAAGCGCTGCTGGCTGGCCCGCGGGCCAGAGGTGCCCACCTGCTGCGTGCTCTGATGGCCACACCGTGGGCGATCGGTGTCCGTGATCGGGCTCCGCTGACCGTCGTGGCACTGGTCACCGGAACGGCCTGCGTGCAGGCCGAGGACGGCACGACGTACCCCCTCACGTCGGGCGACGTCGCACTGGTCAGAGGTCCCGAGCCGTACGTCGTGGCGGACAAGCCCGGCCGACTGCCCACGGTGGTCGTGCACCCCGGCAATCGCTGCGAGTCCCTGGACGGGCGGCCGCTGGAGGAGTCGATGCGCCTGGGCGTGCGGACCTGGGGTCACGGGCTCGATGCCTCGACCGAGATGCTCATCGGCACCTACGTCGGTGAGGGTGCAGTCTCCCGGCGGCTGCTGGACTGGCTGCCTCCGGTTGTCGTGCAGACGGCTGACGCGCGCTCGGCAGGGCTTGTGCAGCTGCTCCGACGCGAAACATCCACCGAGGCCCCCGGCCAGGCGACAGTTCTGGACCGGCTGCTGGACGTGCTGGTCATGCAGACGGTCAGGTGGGCCCTGGACGTCGCCGGGCCGCGTGCGCCGGGGTGGTTCACGGGATCCCAGGATCCCGTGGTGGCCGCCGCCCTCCAGGCCATCCACGACCACCCGGAGCAGTCCTGGACCGTCGCCGCGCTGGCCGGTGAGGCAGGCGTGTCGCGCGCATCGCTGGCGAAGCGGTTCAGCGACACGGTCGGCGAGAGCCCGATCCAGTACCTGACCGGCTGGCGCATGGATCTTGCCGCCGATCTGCTGGCCGCTGATCCCGCACTCACGATCGAGGCGGTCGCCAGGCGCGTCGGATACGCCGGTGCCTTCGGGTTCAGCTCCGCGTTCACCCGCACTCGTGGCGTGAGCCCGTCGGCGCATCGGCGGCTCGCCACCGTCTGACCAGCGGATGGCCGTTGAGGGTCTCGGGTAGCATGGCCACGCGCGAGACATCGTGCGGGAGAGCGTCGCAAGCCAACAGGTCGGCGGCCGCCGAAGGAGCAACCGCCCCGGAATCTCTCAGGCACCCGGACCGCACGACCGGTGCGCACGCTGGAGAGCCCTGTCAGGCCAGGACGACAGGCGCCGAAGGAGCAAGTCGCGAGAGGTCGCGACGAATCTCTCAGGCCTCGGACAGCTGGGGTGTTCCATCCACCGACACCGCTCCCCCCGTGCGAGGCCTCGTGACCGCTCACCCCTTCACCACCCGCCACATCGGCATCACCGATGCAGACGCCGCAGCGATGCTCCAGGCG
Source organism: Euzebya tangerina (assembly GCF_003074135.1). Taxonomy (NCBI): domain Bacteria; kingdom Bacillati; phylum Actinomycetota; class Nitriliruptoria; order Euzebyales; family Euzebyaceae; genus Euzebya; species Euzebya tangerina. Next base: position 2,896,769 of record NZ_PPDK01000001.1, read on the forward strand.
TTGGACCACGACACCGTCGATGCGCTGATCGACGCGACCGTCCCGGACGGCATCCGCCAGGAAGAGCCGCTGGCCCTCACCCGACTGGGCCGTGCGGACGCCGAGCAGGAGGTCCTCGCCGAACTCCGCCGTCTGGCCGACAGCAACGTCTCGGTCACCAGCCTGATCGGCCAGGGGTACTACGGCACCATCACGCCGCCGGTGATCATGCGGAACATGCTGGAGAACCCGGCCTGGTACACCGCGTACACGCCGTACCAGCCCGAGATCTCCCAAGGACGGCTGGAGGCGCTGCTGAACTTCCAGACCATGGTCGCCGACCTGACCGGCATGCCCCTGGCGAACGCGAGCCTGCTGGACGAGGGCACTGCCGCCGCCGAAGCGATGACGATGGCCTCGCGGGCCACCCGCCACGACAGCGACACCTTCCTGGTCGATGCCGACGTGCACCCGCAGACCCTCGCGGTCCTCCAGACGCGCGCCGAGCCGCTGGACATCAAGGTCCAGACCATCGACCCCTGGTCCGAGGTACTCCCGCCGGCCTTCGGGATCCTGCTGCAGTACCCGGGCACCTCAGGTGAGGTCCGAGATCTGCGGCCCGTCATCGACGCCATCCACGAGGACGGCGGACTGGCGGTCGTCGCCGCAGACCTGCTCGCCCTGACGATCCTGGCCGCGCCCGGAGATCTGGGCGCCGACATCGCGGTCGGGACCTCGCAGCGCTTCGGCATCCCGATGTGGTACGGCGGCCCCCACGCCGGCTACCTGGCCACCAGCGAGGCGTACAAGCGGACCCTGCCCGGACGGTTGGTCGGCGTCAGCGTCGATGCTCACGGGGACACCGCCTACCGCCTGGCACTGCAGACCCGGGAGCAGCACATCCGGCGTGAGAAGGCGACCTCGAACATCTGCACGGCCCAGGTGCTGCTGGCCAACGCAGCAAGCATGTACGCGGCCTATCACGGGCCGGATGGCCTGACCGAGATCGCGACCCGGGTGCGGGGCCTGACCGCCGGACTGTTCGACTCGCTGCGCGCCGGCGACGTGACGGTCGTCACGCGGGAGTTCTTCGACACCCTCACAGTCGCCGTCCCCGAGCGTGCCGAGGAGATCGCCCGGGCCGCCCGCCGCGTCGGCTACCTGATCCGGGTCATCGACGCCGATCACATCGGCCTCTCGCTCGATGAGACGTCCACGCCTGAGACGGTGGCCGAGATCTGCGCCGTGTTCGGCGTGGACTGCCTGATCGACTCCACACCGGCCAAGCCCTACCCGTCGATGCCAGCGCTGGCCGGTCATCAGGCCCGGGGCAGTGAGTTCCTGACCCACCCGGTGTTCAACATCCACCGGTCAGAGACCTCGATGATGCGGTACCTCCGCGCCCTGGCCGACAAGGACCTGGCACTCGACCGAACCATGATCCCGCTGGGCTCGTGCACCATGAAGCTGAACGCCGTGGCCGAGATGGAGGCCATCAGTTGGCCCGAGTTCGCCGACGTCCACCCGTTCGCACCGGAGGACACCACGATCGGCAGCCGGCAGCTGGTCACCGACCTCGAGCAGTGGCTGGCCGACATCACCGGCTACGACGCCGTCAGCCTGCAGCCCAACTCGGGCGCCCAGGGGGAGTTGGCCGGGCTGCTCGCGATCCGGGGGTACCACGCCTCGCGTGGGGAGTCCTACCGCGACGTCTGCCTGATCCCGAGTTCGGCACACGGCACCAACGCCGCCAGCGCCGTCATGGCCGGGATGCGCGTCGTGGTCGTGAGCTGCGATGAGGACGGCAACGTCGACGTGGAGGACCTGGGGGCCAAGGCGGACGAGCACAGCGAGGAGCTGGCGGCCCTCATGGTCACCTACCCCTCCACCCACGGGGTGTTCGAGACCGCGATCACCGAGATCTGTCGGATCGTGCACGACCACGGGGGTCAGGTGTACCTGGACGGAGCCAACCTGAACGCGCTGGTCGGGCTGGCCCAGCCGGGCAGGTTCGGCGCCGATGTCAGCCACCTGAACCTCCACAAGACCTTCTGCATCCCGCACGGCGGGGGAGGTCCCGGCGTGGGTCCGATCGGTGTGGGTGCCCACCTCGCGCCCTTCCTGCCCGGCACCGAGAAGGCGGGGCCGGTCACGTCGGCGCCGTACGGGTCAGCGGGCATCCTGGCCATTCCGTGGGCCTACCTCCGCCTCATGGGTGGGGCGGGTCTGACGAAGGCAACCCGTGCCGCGATCCTGTCGGCCAACTACATCGCCGCCCGACTGCGAGGAGCCTACGACGTGCTGTACACCGGCGAGGCGGGCGCGGTGGCACACGAGTGCATCATCGACATCCGGCCGATCACCAAGGCGACGGGTGTCACGGGTGAGGACATCGCCAAGCGGCTGATCGACTACGGCTTCCACGCCCCGACCATGTCCTTCCCGGTGGCGGGGACGCTGATGATCGAGCCGACCGAGTCCGAGCCGAAGGCCGAGTTGGACCGGTTCATCGACGCGATGCTCGCCATCCGGACCGAGATCGCCGAGATCGAGTCCGGCGATGTCCCCTACGAGGACAGCCTGCTCGCGCACGCGCCGTTCACCGCGCTTGCGGTGATGGGGGAGGGGTGGGACCGCCTGTACTCGCGGGAGCGGGCCGCGTTCCCGGCCGGGCGAGCCCAGGCCGCCAGCAAGTTCTGGCCCCCGGTCGGTCGCGTTGACAACGCCTACGGCGACAAGAACTTGATGTGCTCCTGCCCGCCGGTCGCGGAGTACGAGTAGAGCCCGAGACGAGTGAGCTGCGCAACGTCCCCATCGGGCGAGGACCGTTCGGCTCTGCACTGACCCACTCGACCTGTGGACAACGGGGCCGACGGAGCGCACGCTGGTCGCATCGTGCAGCCAATGTCCGTTGCCACCACCACCGACCCACAGACCAGTGTTCGGCCGCTCCGTCGCGAGACCTTCGAGGCGCTGGTCGAGCAGGGCCACTTCGCAGGTGAACGTGTGGAGCTGCTCGAAGGGGTCTTGGTCCAGATGCCGCCCATGTCCGACCGTCACGCCCGCGCGATCACACTGCTCACCAAGTGGCTCGTCCGCGGTCTGGGTGACGACGTGGAGGTCGGTCCGCAGGTGCCCCTCGCCGCATCGGCGTTCTCCGAGCCCGAGCCGGACATCAGCGTGACCCGTGTTCGCACGGTCGGTTCCGGCCATCCGCAGACCGCGGAGCTTGCCATCGAGGTGACCCCGTCGACGCACCCGACTGACCTGGAGATCAAGCCCGTGATCTACGCCGCGGCCGGAATCCCGCAGTACTGGGTGATCGACCTGGCGGCCGACCGCGCCGTGGTCCACTCCGATCCCGGCGACGACGGCTACGCCCAGATCGCGGCAGTCCACGCACCGGCGACCCTCATGTTTCGCGGCGTGTCGATCGACCTGGCTGAACTCCTTCGACGTTGAACCGCGGCAAGCCGCGCTCTGCGCCCCGTCAGCGGAGCAGTGATCGCACCTCGAGGGCGGACCTGGCGGCGCCGGACTCGGCCTCCAGCGCATCGGCCAACTCCGGGTAGGGATTGATGTTGGTCATCGAGCCCCAGTCGGGTGTGGACCAGATCTCGAAGTGCAGGTGGTCCTGTCCGCAGGAGGCGTTCCCCGACGAGCCGTTGTACCCGATCAGGTCGCCGGCCTCGACGCGTGCCCCCTCGAAGGTCCCGTTGAGCGCGTGGTGGCGCAGGAGCGCGGGAGCGTAGGCGTGGCGCAGCCCGCCAAGCCCGTCACAGCCCTGCGGACGACCAGGGGTGTCGTTGTTGAGGTGCACGTAGAAGTAGCCGCGACCGTCGTCGCCGGCGATCGCCAGCGTGTAGCTGCTGCAGGGGATCCCGTCCTGGCACTCCTCCCCGTGGGCCCGGATGACCTCGCCGCCCATGGCGGCTCGGATCGGCGTCATCTGCGGCGCCATGATGTCGGTGCCGACGTGACGTCGTCCACCGCTCCGGGGGAAGCCCCACGAGTCGATCATCTCGGTGATCGGCGTGTCGACCGGGAACAGGATCGGGGGACCGCCAGACTCGGCCGGCGAGTCGGACTGGACCTGCGGTGCGGCAGACACCGACGCGGGCACGACCAGGCAGACCGCCGTGGCGGCGACGATCAGGGCACGACGAAGCGAGAGATGGGTGGGGAAGCGCATGCCGACCACGGTGACGTGCGCCCACCACGCGCATGATCGGCCGGTGGGTCAGCGGTCGTCCGGCCGGTTGCAAACTTCTGCAAGCGCACTACGGCTTCGCCACGAGGAGGCGCAGAGCCAGCGGGGCTCACATCGGGACCGGGAGAACCTCCCCACCACCGGTCTTGTTCAGCATGACGACCTCGTCGGCCTCCTGGAGCTCCATGCCCTCCACGAAGAGGATCGTCTCACCCTCGCGAACGACGGCCAAGACCAGGGTGGACCCATCGCGGCGGTTCACATCGCTCGCTGACACGGTCACCGTGGTCGCCCGCTCATCCACCAGATGCTGGTCCCAGGCCTCGATGTCGGTGCCGTTGCCGAACAGGCGACCCGCGTCCAGGTTCTTCACGATCCTCGCCATCGCCGGACTGGCCGACGACGGCAGCAGCACCTTCGTCTCGGGCATCCCGAAGAGGTCCCGGGCCAGCTGGGCTGCCAGCACATTGACCTCGGCGTTCGGCGTCACGGCCACCAACTCGCGCACGTCTGCGGCACCCGCCAGCCGCAGGACCTCCTCGTCGAGTGCGTCGCCGTTGATGACGCGGAAGCCCTGTCGCTTGGCCCGCCTGCAGCGGTACTGGTTTCCGTCCAACAGCGTCACGGGACCCGGCAGCAGACCGGCGACGAGCCTCCCCGTCGGGCCGGCGCCGATGACGATCGCGCCGCGTCGTCGGCTCGACCCCTTCTCCAGCTCGCCATTGCGACGCAACCACTCCACGCCCCAGGTGAGGAACAGCGGCACGGTCGCCGTGGTCGTGATGGCCATGAAGACGAGGATCGAGAAGATCTCCGTGGTGATGATCCCGGCCTCGAGCCCGATGCCGGCCACGACGATCTCGACCGCGCCACGACCGTTCATGCCCGCCCCGACGGTGATCCCCTCACGCCAGCCCCGGCCACTCGGCAGGTAGAACAGCGCGGTGCCGAGGATCTTGCCGGCGAACGCGACGACCATGACGGTCAGCAACAGCGCCAGGTCGGTGCGGAAGACGTCGAAGGAGACCTCGAAGCCCGCCGTGACGAAGAAGATCGGTGCCAGCAGTCGGATCGAGATGTCCTGCAGCACGGTCTCGGTGTGCCGCATGGGACGCTGGCTGAACGTCGTGTCGGTGATGACCAGGCCCGCGATGAAGGCACCCAGGATGGCGTGGAGCCCCGCCAGTTCGGCCGCCTCGGCGAACACCAGGCCGATCGCCACGACCACCAGGAAGTGCAGCGACTTCGCATCGGCGGCGTAGCGACGGATCACGGTGCCCATCCACGGGATGACCTTCCAGCCGGCCACGGCCGCGAAGGCGAAGAAGATGGCAGCTTCGACGGCAACCAGCCCGATGCCACCAGCGTCGACGGTCCCCAACTCGACGTAGCCCAGGATCCCCGCGAAGATCAGCAGCGTCGCCGTGTCGCTGAGCAGCGCACCCGCCATCAGCACGTGCGCGATCCGGGTGTCCAGCAGGTCAAGGTCGACCAGAATCCGAGACTTGGTGGCCAGGGAGGTGACCCCGACGGCGATGCCGACGAAGAGGCCGGCGATCGGCTCCCCCCCGAACGCGATGACGGCCAGGTACCCCAGGACGAACGGCACGATGAAGCCGCCAGCCGCGGCCAGCAGCCCCGGTGTGGAGGCTCGCCGGAGGTCCGACAGGTCGATCTCAAGGCCGATGTAGAGCATCATCAGCAGCACACCGAGCTCGGCGAGCACGGTCAGCGACTCGTCCGGCTGCAGCAGCCCGAGGGCCGCCGGTCCGGCAACGATGCCGATCAAGAGCTCGCCGAGAATGGCCGGATAGCCCAGACGCGTTGCCACCGCGCCCGCGACCCAAGCGGCGGCAAGGACGGACAACAGGGGCAGCAGATGCAGCTCCATACGCCTCCCACTGTTCCATGGCGGGGGCGATCCCGCGGTGCAATCGGTCGAATCGACCCTAGCTCAGGCGCTGCTCCGCGACGGAACCACCAGCCCGTGCTACGGAACGACCAGCGCGGGCGTGCCTCTATCCGTCCCGGCCACACGAATCTGATCGCGACCACCCTGCTTGGCCTGGTACATCGCGGCGTCGGCTTGTGAGAGCAGCTCGTCGGGGTCATCGGTCAGCTCGGGCAGGAGTGACACGCCGACGGACGCGGTGACGGTGACCGGTTCGTCGATCGCCTGGATCGCTGCGTGGACGCGCGCCGCCAGGTGCAGGGCACCCTCCCGGCCGGTGTCGGGACCGAGGATCACGAACTCCTCACCGCCGATCCGGGCGACGACGTCGGACTCTCGGACCGTCGCACGAAGGGTCTCGCCGACCGCCATCAGCAACCGGTCGCCGACCGGGTGGCCGTGGGTGTCGTTGACCCGCTTGAAGTGGTCCAGGTCGATCAGCACGAGCGCCAACTCCGACCCGTTGCGGCGTGCGAGACTGGTCATGCGGCGCAGTTGCTCGTGGAAGCCACGATGGTTCGCGCACCCGGTCAGGCCGTCCTTGAGCGCGAGGAACTCGAGCTTGGCGGTCAAGGTCACGACGTCGGCGTAGGAGCGCCGGTGATTGGTGCTGACCAGGGCCGACATCGCAGCCACCATGGCCATCACCCCCGTGACGAAGATGATGGATCCCAGGTCATCACCTGATGCGATGCCGACGATGACGGGGGCGAGGATCGCGCCAGCCGAGACGAACAGGACCCCGGCGGGCGGATAGGCCATGGCAGCAAAGATCAGGGCCAGCACCGCCGTCGGCATCATCGGGCTGCGGACGCCGCCATCCAGCCAGGCCAGCCAGCCGAGCAGCGCCAGCACCGAGGCGCTCCAGGCGTAGAAGCCGGCCAACCACGCGCGTGTTGCGATCAGGCGGCGCCACGGGGTGAAGAACACCACGACGGTCAGTGCAGCGCCGAGACCGAGGCCGAGGAGCATCATCAGTCGGTTCGGCTCGTCGGGCGTGGTGGCCAGATAGGCCAGGCCGATGAGGATGACGCCGAGACTCAGCCAGGCCCCGACCCGAACGTGTCGGAGCCAGAACTCCTGGTCGTACTCGATCCGCTCGTTCCCCATCTCTCGGAGGATCATCGGCATCTTGGGATGCAAGTTGAGCCGGAATCAGCGTCCTGCCTGGTCGGCGTCCTCCACCCAGCCCGGATCGTCCAGCGGCACCTGCAGCCACGAGACGATCTGACGGAGTTGCTCGTAGGCCTCGAGGCGGCCCGCGGTGGTGTTGCGCTGCTCGGCCTCGGCCGTTATCGCGGCCATCCGTCGGATGAGCCTGGGGCCGGCGTGCAGGAGCGCCTCGGTGCCCTCACTGCCGTACTTGACCAGGGCGTATCGCATCAGCGCACCGACGGGGATGCCCGTGAGCCGCGAGAGGTTGACGAACATCGGCGTGGGATCCTGCGTGGTGTGCAGGGCGACCTCCTCCTTGAAGTTCGCGTGGGGATCATCGGCCGGCCACGTGTCGCGGTACGCGGGCAGTGTCGGTGGCGGGTCCGGCTGGACTGTCATAGCAGCGCCAGGGTCACCGTGGCGTTGACGGCAGGACGAGGGTCGCCGTCGGCCATCTGGACGACCTGGACGAACGCCATGGACCGGCCGAGGCGGAGCACGCGGGTTTCGGCGATGACGTCGGCATCGGAGACGGGTCGCATCATCTGGACGGAGATGTCGACCGTGGTGCACCGCCGCATCTCGCCGGCCACGGTCCACATCCCGAAGACCGAGGCGGTGTCGGCCAGGGCCATGAACGCCTGCCCGCAGATGATCCCGCCCTCGCGGCACAGGTCGGGGGAGAACGGCATCCGCATGGTCACGGTCGAAGGCGTGATCTCCTCGAACCCGAGGTCGAGCTGTCCGACCCAGGGGCTGAACCCGGTGGCGAGGACCGTCCTGGCCGTGGCGATGTCAAGTGGCATGGCCCGAGAGCGTACGCACATCGGTGAATGAACCATCGGTGGCCAGGAAATCTCGTTGACACACGTTTGAAACTCCGCAAACACTGCCTCCTACCTAGCCCCACACCACGAGGAGATGCCCCATCATGCGCATGCGCTTTGGAACGTTCATGGCCCCGTTCCATCACCCCGAGCACAACCCGACGCTGGCCCTGCAGGACGACCTGGACCTGATCCAGCACATGGACCGACTCGGGTTCGATGAGGCGTGGATCGGTGAGCATCACTCCGCAGGAAGCGAGATCATCGCCAGCCCGGAGATCTTCATCATGGCCGCCGCCGAGCGGACCCGGAACATCAAGCTCGGCACCGGCGTGGTGTCCTTGCCGTACCACAACCCGCTGTGGGTGGCCGAGCGGATCGTCCAGCTGGACCACATGACCAGGGGCCGGGTCATGTTGGGGGTCGGCCCCGGGGCACTGCCGACCGATGCCGCGATGTTGGGGCTGGAACCGCCGCAGATGCGGCCGCTCCTCGAGGAGTACCTGCCGATCGTCATGCACCTGCTCCAGTCGGAGGAGCCGATCAGCTACTCCAGTGACCGGCTGACCCTCAAGGACGCACGGCTGCACCTCCGGCCCTACTCCGACCCGCTGTTCGACACCGCCGTGGCTGCCGTCGCCTCACCCTCCGGTGCGAAGATGGCGGGGAAGCACGGCATGGGTGTGCTGTCCCTCGGCGCGACGGTCGCCGTCGGCATGGACGTCCTGGCCCACCACTGGACCATCCAGGAGGAGGTGGCCGCCGAGCACGGCAAGGTCGCTGACCGCGACAAGTGGCGGTTGGTCGGGCTGATGCATCTGGCGGAGACGGAGGAGCAGGCCCGCGAGGACGTCAAGTACGGCATCACGCAGTGGTTCCGCTACTTCCAGCACGTTGCCGCCTTCCCCCAGATGGCCGTCGAGGGCAACGACATCGACGAGATGATCGACTTCGTCAACAACGGCCTCGGCGTGATCGGGACACCGGAGATGGCGGTCACCCAGATCGAGGAGCTGTGGAAGCAGTCCAACGGCGGCTTCGGGGCCTACATGACGCTGGCGCACAACTGGGCGAACCTCGAGCGCACGAAGAAGAGCTACGAGCTCTTCGCCCGGCACGTCATGCCGCGCTTCCAGGGCCAGGTCCACGGCACCAAGGGTGCCGCCGAGCGGGCCGAGGCGGCCCGTGAGGGCCTGGCGGAGCAGCAGATGCGGGCCGTGGATGAGGCCACGGAGCGGTACGAGGCCGAGAAGGAGGCCAAGTCCACCAGCCTGTAGGAGCCAACTCGCCCGGCGTGTGCACGGCGTGGTCCGGGAGACCCGGATGGGCACACGCCCGGGTGAGGTGCGCCTGATCTAGAGGTACTTGCCCTGCCAGAAGACCAGCGGCTTGACCGGGCCCTCCGCCGACATGCCCAGCGCGTCCACGGCGCCCACAACGATCCAGTGATCGCCGGCCTCATGGACGTCGCTGATCGTGCAGTCGAGCCACGCCAGGGCTTCGGTCAGCACCGGAGCACCCGAGGCGGTGGTGGTCCAGGCGTGGTTGGTGTAGTGCTCTCCGGTCTTGGTGAACAAGTCATCGGCGACGGCGTCGTGGCCGGCCCCCAGCACGCTGACGCCGAAGTGGCCACCGGCCTCGATGTCCGGCCACGTGCTGGAGCCCTTGCCGGGCAGGAACATGACCAGCGGCGGATCGAGTGAGACCGATCCGAACGATCCGATCACCATCGCCGGGGCCTCCCCGTCGCTGTCCGGCACACCGGTCACGATCGTCACACCTGTCGGGTACTGCCCCAGGACCTGCCTGAATTCGTCGCTCATGGGCGTCATCCTGCCAGAGGGTGCGGCTGTTCCGCGGGGCCCTCCCCAAGCCTCGGGGACCGCCGAACCGGAAACGCCAGGTCCTGGCGCCCCGCAGTCAGGCGCCGAGGGCGACGCTGACCCGCCCGAGCACCACCTGTCGCCAGCCACGACGATCCGCAGGGCCGTGGACGGCGGCCTGGGCATAGCAGACCATCCGACCCGGTGGACCTTCGAGGTCGAGCACCAGGGTGTGGTCAGCGGTGGCAACGAGCACCGTGTGCGGCGCCTCGACCAGCAGCGCCGTCGCGGGCTGCTCGATGCCGGGGAGGGTCGCGGTGTCGCCCGTGACGAGGTCGGGCGAGAGTCCGACCGCCTCGAGGGCGACCGCGAATCCGGCCTGCGGGGTGCGATCGCCCAAGGGGACGTAGCGACCCGTCACCAGCCGGCTCGGCCGAGCGGCCTCCGCGGCGGCGAAGGCCAACGAGCGCAGGAACAGGCGCCAGCCACGTTCCAGGTCGCCGAGCCATCCGTCCCACGTGTCCAACCCCTCCGCGGCCGCGTCGTCGACCCCCGGCGTGAACGTCTGGATCAGCCGGACGTGGGTGACGCCGCCGCGCTGGCTGAGGAGGTACTCCTCGGCACCCAGCTCCACGCCGTCGGCCTCATAGGCGATCCGCAGGCGACGACCCTCCTCGACGGCTCGAACCGTTCCCTCGATCGCCTCGTCGGCCCCCCAGTCCACGTGGGAGGCACCACCAACCCGCAGATCGATCTGCGCCCGGGTGCCGAACCACGCCGCGCGGCCGTCCGCGGTCGAGATGAGCCGCCAGACGTCATCGAGGTCGGCGGCCACGGCTTCGTCGAAGACCAGACGGTGCTCACCGCTCACGCCGCCTCCTCTGCGCTGACGACCGGGAGCACCACCGTCGTGACGGACAGGCGCATCGCCCCCGGCGTGTCCGGGCGATCGTGCCGCTCCATCACCTCGCGGAGGTCGTCGGTGAAGGCCTGCAGGGCGACCGGGTTCGGCAGGCGGACGGTGGCATCCACGGTCACGGTGGCGACGCGCTCGCCGGACTTGGTTGCTGCCGCCCAGACGCGACGAACCGACCGCAGGATGCCGACGGCCGCCGCCACCGCAGCTCGCAGGCCCCGTTGATCGATTGCGGTGGCTGGCCCGCCCTCCACCACCATCGGATCGATCAGCACCTCGGGGTGGGCCCGCACGAAGAGCTGCTCGGTCAGGCCACGACGTTGCCGCTGGCCCACCCGTCGCACCATCCCGAGGTCCTCGAGGGCTCGGAGGTGGTAGTTCACCTTCTGCCTGGGCACGTCCAGCGTCCGGCCCAGACCCGAGGCGGAGTCCGGCGTTACCAGGAGCTGCAGCACCTGTCGCCGCAGGGGATGGAGCAGGGCAACCACCCGGTCGGGGTCAGCCTCCAACACGGGCTCGCCGGAGGCGGCCTTCGCCACGGTCGGAGGATCACTCACACGTGCTGGTCGATCAGGATCGGGTTGTTGTCCGGGTCGAGCAGCACGACGTGGGCGGGCCCGCTGGACTCGAGGTCCTCGACCTGCTCGGTCAACTCGAGGCCCGCATCGGTCAGGGTTCGTTGGATCTCCCTGACGTCGGTGAAGTCCTCCAGCTGCTCCATCCGGTTGGTGAACCCGGGATTGAAGGTGATGATGTTGTCCTCGAACATGCCGTGGAAGATGCCGATCATGCTCTCGCCGTTCTTCAGGATCAGATAGTTGTCCTCCAGGCTGCCGCCCGTCACCTCGAAGCCGAGGGTGGCGTAGAAGTCCCGCGAGGCTTCCAGGTCCGCGACGTTGAGGGAGATGGAGAAGGCACCCAGGTCGAGGGTGCCCGGAAGGTCGGATGTGTTCGTCGTGCCGCTCGTGGTCATGTACGGGAGTCTTGTATTGACAACCCAGTTTGTCAATACTGGGTGAGGTCGAGCGGCTCGGGCCGTCCGTACAGGAATACCTGTGCCCGCGTGCAGCCCAGATCCCGGAGCTGCGCAGCCTGGTCGGGTGTCTCCACGCCCTCGGCCACGATCTCGAGCCCCAACGCGTGGCCATGGCCATGACCGCACGGGTGATGCCCTGCCGCTTGGGGTCCATGGTCAGTCCGGCCACGAAGGTCCGGTCGACGGTGCTCCCACCGGACCAGGGCCTCGTGACCGATCACGCGCTCGTCGCGCAGGTCCGCGATCGGCTGGTGGAACAGCCGCAGTTGATCGTGTGCGACCGCCGCCAGCATCGGCGTCCGCAGGCCCAGCTTGAGCAAGAGCACCAAGGATTGCCGGCACGTCTGGCGCGCGCTCAGGTCAGCTGGGCCTCGACGAATGCAGCCAGGGTGGAGACGCCGAACCCGGTCCCGCCGGCCGGTTGATGGCCTCGGGCCCGTTCGCTGGACAGGAAGGCCGGGCCCGCGATGTCGAGGTGAGCCCAGGGTGTGTCGCCGACGAACCGCTGCAGGAACAACCCGGCGGTCAACGAACCGGCTTCGGGACCGGTGCCTCCAAGGTTGCGGACGTCGGCGACCTCGGACTCGAGCCAGCGGTCCAGGTCCGCGGGAAGCGGAAGGTGCCACAGGCTCTCTCCGGCCACCTGTGCCGCCTGGGTCAGGTCCCCGACGACCCGCTGGTCGTTGCCCATCAGCCCGGCCTGGTACGGCCCCAGTGCCACCACGACCGCGCCGGTCAACGTCGCGACGTCGACCATGACGTCGGGGTGCATGCTGGCCCCGTACCCCAACGCGTCAGCCAGGACCAGACGCCCCTCGGCGTCGGTGTGCATGACCTCCACCGTCGTACCGTCGAAGGTCGTCAGGACGTCGCTGGGACGTCCGGCATCGGCGCCGATGGCGTTCTCGGCGAAGGCCAGCAGGCCGGTCACCTTCACCCGTCCGCCCAGCGCACCGACGATCTGCAGCGCGCCCGCCACGGCCGCGGCGCCACCCATGTCCGACTTCATGTCCGGCATCCCGGTTGGTGGCTTGAGGTTGAGCCCCCCGGTGTCGAACGTGATGCCCTTCCCGGCCAGGACGACGTGGGCCACCGGACTCTCGGGTTCGTAGGTCAGCTCCACCAGGCAGGGGTCGCTGTCCGAGCCACGGCCCACCTGCAGCAGCCCACCACAGCCGCGCTCGACCAGCCAGTCCATGCCGTGGACCTGCACGTCGACCGTCGACGGCATCGCGTCGCGGGTCATGTCCGCCAAGGCCTGCGGCCCGGCAAGACCCGGTGGTGTGTTGACCATGTCGCGGGCCAGGGAAACTCCGGTGCAGACGATCCTGCTCCGACCGATGGCAGCGTCGGCTTCCGCCAGCAGGGACGACGGCACGAGCAACTGTGCGGCGGTCGGACCCGAGTCATCGGTCGCCGAGGTGAAGCGGGTGTCGCGATAGCCGCCCAGCACGAGTCCATCGGCCACGGCCTCGATGGAGGCGCGGGTCGGGTTCACCTGCGCCAGCGTGGTCGCAACACGCTGGACCGACGGCAGCGCCCGGAGGGCCTCGCCGGCAGCCAGGCGCAGCGCGGCCGGGCTGATCGCGTCCATGCGACCCAGTCCGACGAGCAGCAGCGACCCGAACGGCTGCCCCGGTGCCGCCAGGCGCAACGTCTGGCCCACGTCACCACGGAAGTCCGGCGTGACGGGGAAGTCGTCCAGATCCAGCGCCGCCAACGCCTCGCTGGCGCCGGGCCCCTCGATTCCGCCCTTGAACACGCCGACGACGAGGGCGTCGGTGTCGAGGTCGGTCAGGTCGGCGGTGGTTGTTGAGATGGTGATCACGGCGCCGCGGAGACTACCCTCGAATCGTGCCCCCCGGACTGCTCATCCTCGGACTTGTGGTGGGACTGGGTCTGCTGGTCTGGTGGGTGCTGTCGCTGCGGCGGCTGGCTCGGACCGCCAGCGCTCAGGCGGTCGAGTGGGACGCGGGTTCGGGGGCTGCGGAGATCTGGACGACCGCCGCGCGCTGTCCGGAGTGCCGAGGCCGCGGAGCAACGCTGCAGCGGACCCCGCAGGGGTTGCTGCACACCTGCATGGCCTGCGGACACCAGCACGAACGACGGACGCTGGGCTGAGCCGGGCTCGTCGCTGTCACCCGTGGTGCCGGGTCGGAACCGGCCCTCCGCATCCGGCCTACTGTGGCGGGTGTGGCCCGACGACTCCCGCTCCTGATCGGCCTGCTGTTCCTGGGCGCGTGTGCGGCACTCGGCGGGGGTGAGGGGGCGGATGCGGGTGCGGTCAATCCGACACTCGTTCCGGCTGCGTCGCCTGGCCAGCCCGAACCAGCCGATCCGACACCCGACCAGCCCGCACCCGACCAGCCCGCACCAGACCAGCCTGCGCCGCCGGCCGAGCCGACCCCTTCGTCAGGACTCACGAGCACCCCCCCGGCGGGACGCACCCCGACCCCGACGGCGGGTGACCCCTCGTCCGCCGACCTCGCGCTCCTCGAGATCGCACGACTTGACCAACCGATCGCGATGGCAGTCCGACCTGGCGACACCGAACGGGTCTACATCGCCGAACGAGCTGGCAGGGTTCGCCCCCTGGGCTTGGACGGCGCGGTGGGGGACCCGCTCGTGGACATCTCCGCGAGCACCACCACCCAGAGCGAACGCGGCCTGCTGGGGCTGGCCTGGTCGCCGAGCGGCGAGCAGCTGTACATCTCCTCGACCGACACCGACGGGGCCACGGTCATCGAGGTGTTCGACGTGGCGGACAACGTCCTCGACACCTCCAGCCGACGCGTGGTCCTGCGTGTGGAGCAGCCGGCCAGCAACCACAACGGCGGTGACATCTCCTTCGGCCCGGACGGGTTCCTCTGGATCGGGCTGGGTGACGGCGGCGCCTCAGACGACCGGTTCGGCAATGGCCAGCGACCTGACACCTTGCTCGGGGCCATGCTGCGGATCGACCCGCTGAGCGGTGAGCCCTACCAGATCCCTGCTGACAACCCGTTCGTGGCCGGAGGTGGGGCACCGGAGGTCTTCGCCTACGGGCTCCGCAACCCGTGGCGCTTCTCCTTCGATGCAGCGACCGGTGAGGTGTGGATCGCCGACGTCGGTCAGAACGCCGTCGAGGAGATCAATCGGGTACCAGCGGACCAGGCCGGGCTGAACTTCGGCTGGCCGCGGTTCGAGGGTGATCGTCCCTTCGACGGGCTGAGCGCCGACGGCCCGGTGGTGGACCCGGTCCACACCTACACCCACAGCCGCGGCTGCTCGATCACCGGTGGGGCCGTCTACCGCGGGACGATGATCCCGGAGCTGACGGGGGCCTACCTCTACTCCGACTTCTGCAACGGCCAGGTCTTCGCGCTGGCCGCCGACGGTGCCGACGTGGACACTGGCGTGGCAGCCGAAGCCGTTGTGTCCTTCGGGCAGGATGCAGCCGGCGAGATGTACGTGCTCTCGCTCGACGGCCCCGTCTACCGCATCGCACCCGCGTGAGCACTGAGCCAGGAGTCCCAATGCGAGCCCAACGCAGTCCCCACCCAACCCGTCGCGCCCTCATGCTGGCCGCCGCGGTGGTCCTGCTCTTCCCGCTGCTCCCGAACCCGATGGTGGCCGCCGGGGAGCCCCAGCGGATCGGAACCGACCAGGACCCCGTCGTCTCGGCCATCGAACTGAACCAAGCGCGGACAGCCGGTCCCGACGGGGAGCAGTTGACCAGCACCATCGTCCTCGGCCGGTCCGACGTGTTCGCCGACAACCTGGCCGCCACCGCCCTCGCTGGGCCCGACGGCGCCGTGCTGTTCACCGATGGGGGGCCCCAGGCGTCCTTGCGCGGAGAGGTCATCCAGGAGATCGAGCGCACGATGCCGCCGTTCGACTGTGCCGACGGCGGGGCAGGCACGATCTTCCTCGCCGGCGGCGTCAACGCGGTCAGTCAGGCCGTCGAGGACGAACTGCGGCAGTTCCCGTACTGCGTCGAGCGACTGGATGGCCCCAGCCGTGTGGAGACCGCGGTGGCGATCGCAGAGCGCATCTCCGATCCCTCGGACACCGTGCTGTTGGCACGATCGGACAACTTCGCCGACGCGGGGTCGATCGGCTCCTTCGCGGCAACGACGCGAAGTCGCATCCTCGTAACACCCACCGACCAGCTGCACCCTGCCGTGGCGGCCGCGCTGCAGGAGATGGCACCCGCGGAGATCGTCCTCCTCGGCGGCGATCAGGCCCTGTCCGACACGGTTCTGCAGCAGGCCGAGGAGTTCGCGCCCACCCGCCGCGTGTCCGGGCCGACGCGTGACACGACAGCGGTGGCCTTCGCACGAGAGCTGTGGGGCACCGACCTCGCTGAGCGCGGATCGGGCGTAGCACTGGCCGACGGGTTCGCCGACGATGACTGGACACGACTCTTCGCCGGAGCTGCCTACGCTGCGCAACGGGGCATGCCGATCCTGTACACCAACGAAGGCGAGATCACGCCCGGGACCGCCGAGTACCTGAGCGCCGAGCAGCCCGACCCCGTCGTCGTCTTCGGCGCCGCCCCCGCCAGCGATGTGGCGCTGAGCGACGTCCGGATCGGCCTCGAGACGGTGGTGTCCGTCAACCAGCCACTCATGGTCAAGCCCCGACCGGGGACCGACGAGCTGTGGATCATCGAGCGGCGTGGGTCCATCCAGGCGCTCGGTCCGGACGGGTTGCGAGAGGTGCTCGACATCTCGAGCACGGTGTCCGCGAACGGCGAACGCGGTCTGCTGGGACTGGCATTCAGCCCGGACGGCGACACGCTGTACACCTCCTCGACCGACAACGCTGGTGACTCGGTCCTGGACGAGTTCCAGATCACCGACGGCGTCGCCGACGTGTCGACCCGGCGCGAGATCATCGAGGTGGACCAGCCCGCCAGCAACCACAACGGCGGCGACCTCGTCTGGGGGCCCGACGACTACCTGTACTGGGCCCTGGGTGACGGGGGTGCCTCCGACGACCGCTTCGGCAACGGCCAGAACACCGGCACCCTCCTCGGGGGCATCGTCCGGCTCGACGTGACCGGTGCGCAGCCCTACACCGTCCCTCCCGACAACCCCTTCGTCGACGGGGGCGGCGCGCCGGAGTTGTGGGCCTACGGGCTCCGCAACCCGTGGCGCATCGCCTTCGACCCGGAGACCGACGACTTCTACATCGGTGACGTCGGACAGGACCGGATCGAGGAGATCGACTTCGTCCCGGCCGGGACCGGCGGCGGCCGCAACTACGGCTGGCCCGTCTTCGAGGGCTCCCGTCCGTTCGCCGGGTCGAGCCTGGCCGACCACACCCCCCCGATCCTCGAGGAGAGCCACGCGCAGGGGAACTGCTCGATCACCGGCGGCGTGGTGTACCGGGGGAACGACATCCCGGAACTCGACGGCGTCTACCTCTACAGCGACATCTGCCGCAGCTCGATCCGCGGCCTCATCGTCGGCGACGACGGCACCGTGATCGACCAGGCAGACCTCGACGTTCGGGTCAGCGGCGGCTCACCCGTGGGCTTCGGCGTCGACCACCGCGGGGAGGTCCTCGTCCTCAGCCTGAGCGGGGACATCGCCAAGATCGTCCCCGCCTGAGCTCACCACGGTCATGACATCCCACCTGCTCATCGACACCTCGAGCCTGATGTTCCGGGCGTTCTTCGCCTTGCCGACGTCCATCACGGACGCGGAGGGCCACGCGGTCAACGCCGTCCGCGGCTATCTGGACATGGTCTCCACCGTCGCCGCGGAGCTCCGGCCGGATCGGATCAGCCACTGCTGGGACGATGCCGAGGTGCCGGAGGGCCGGCTGGCCCACTACCCGCAGTACAAGGCGGAGCGCGCCGAGCCCCCGGATGAGATCATCTGGCAGTTCGGGCTGCTCCGCGGCCTGCTGCCGCTGCTCGGTGAGCAGATCGTCGAGGCGCCCGGCTGGGAGGCCGACGATGCCATCGGCACGCTGGCGGCAGCCGCCGGAGAGTCCGACCGGGTGGTCATCCTCACCGGGGATCGCGACCTTATCCAGCTGGTACGCGACCCGGTGGTCCAGGTGTGGTTCACCGTGTCCGGGGTGACGAAGATGACCCGGTACGACGAGTCGGGCGTCGTCGAGGCCTTCGGGATCCCCGCTGACCGCTACGTCGACTTCGCGATCCTGCGGGGCGACCCGTCCGACGGGCTGCCCGGCGTCAAGGGGGTCGGCGCGAAGACGGCGCAGAAGCTGATCGCGGCCTACCCGAACCTGGGTGCGCTGGTCGACGACGCCGAGGCGCAGACGCCGGCGCTGGCCCGGACGCTCGCGGAGACAGCCGAGTACATCGCCGCGATGCAGCACGTCGTCCCCGTCCAGACCGATGTCCCCCTGCGCACGGTCGGGCCCGACGCCGACGCGTCCGCCGTGGCGGAGGTGGCGGTCCGCCACGCCATCGAGAGCCCCGTCGAGCGCTGGGGCGAGCGCGTATGAGGACGATCTGGCTTGCCGCGGCGCTGGCCGTGCTGGTCGCCGGGTGCGGCGAGCCGCCGGTCGACGTGTCCATCCTGGATCGGTCGGGTTACGTCCAGGATCAGGCCGACGTCCTTGACCAATCCGCTCTTGAATCGCGGCTCGCCGACATCGGCGAGCGGGGACTCGACATCGTCGTGCTGACCTACGAGACCGAGCAGGCGAACTGCGGCGAGGCGTTCCGTGCCGGACTCGAGTTCGTCCAGGCGTGGGAGGCCGATGTCGCGCTCGTGGCCGTCGCCCGGCCGGGCGACTTCACGTCGACAGAAGAGGATCGGGAGCGCTGTCTGGGGGTGCGGCCCGTCGACGACTTCGCGGTCAGCGCCGGCCTTCGGGAGGAGATCGCCGAAGATCTCGTGCCGCCGATCGCGGCCGACAACAACTGGGACGAGGCATTCGAGGTCGCGATCGACCGCCTGGCCGAGGAGTTGCTGGACGAGGAGAGCTCGTGACCATCGATCAGCTCCGCATGCTGGTGGAGGAGGCGGCCAAGGATCTCGTGGCGCGAACCGAGCGGCCCCATCCGGTGACGGTGGTGCTGCCGCTGGAGGAATCCACCAAGGTGGTCGCACTCGAGGGCTTCCCGGATGAGGACGGCGCCCGGAAGGATGCGCTGAGCGTGTTGGCAGCCCGGCAGATGGTCCCGGCCAACGCCGCCTGCTTCGGGTTCCTGGCGGAAGCCGACGGACCGGACGGCCAGGATCTGCTGGTCGTGGTCTACGGGGCACGGCAGCGTGGGGCGTTCCTCACGGCCGCTGTCCTTGACGAGCCGGCCGGCCTGGGGGACTTCGCCGAACCGGAGGAGCTGGAACCCAGCGCGATGCCGTTCCTGCAGCCGCTGCAGCACGCTGCCGACACCGCCGCACCGCCGACCGACGCCGGCCCCGGCCTGCCCATCGTCTCCGGCTGAGTCCTGCTCGGTCAAGCGCCGCTGGCGACCACGGCCACGACGAGGGCCAGGAGGGCGGCGCCCACGGTCACGATCCGCAGGCCGATGCGCCAACTGGCCTCGGAGAAGGCCTCCCGGTGCCGGCGGCCGACCTCGCCATAGGCCTGCTCCCGGGCGGCCGCCTCCCGCAGCTGCTCGACCGTGACCGGTCGGAGGCCGCCAGGTCCCCAGGACGGCGCGTCGGTGCGGCGTGATCCGTTGCCGGCCTCGTGACTGGAGCTGACCTCGCGGCTCCGGGCGCGGTCGTAGGCTGCCCGACGACGCGGGTCCTTCAGCACGGCCCAGGCCTCGTTCACCATGGCAGCCCGGGCAGTCGTGCGCGGTCCGGCGCCGGCGACGTCGGGGTGGACCTGCCGCATCGCCGCTCGGTGGGCGGCCCGGATCTCCTCGAAGTCTGCACTCGGATCGACGCCCAGGGTGGTGTAGTGGTCTGCCATGCGGGGCTCAGAGTAGGTGCCCGGGACAGACCTCGACCGATTGGGTACAACCTCGACCATGGACCCTTCGTCTCCGCTCATCTGTGTTCTCGGCGCAACGGGGTACGTCGGCGGCCGGTTGGTCCCACGCCTGCTCAGCGCAGGGTTCGCCGTCCGCTGTCTGGTGCGCTCGCCGGGCAAGCTGGACCAGCAGCCGTGGAAGGACCAGGTCGAGGTCGTCCGCGGTGACGCGACGGTCCGGGCAGACCTCGATCGGGCGCTCGAGGGCTGTGAGGGCGTCTACCACCTCGTGCACCAGATGGGCTCGGCGAAGGACTTCGCGAGCGCCGACCGCCAGGCCGCGATGGGGGTGACATTCGCTGCCCATGCCGCCGGCGTGAAGCGGATTGTCTACCTCGGTGGACTGGGTGAGGTCGACGACGACAGCTCACGGCATCTGGCCTCACGAGGTGAGGTTGCCGACATCCTGGCCGCCGGGCCCGTCCCCGTCACCACCCTGCGGGCTGCGGTCATCATCGGGTCGGGGAGTGCATCCTTCGAGATGCTCCGACACCTGACGGAGAAGCTCCCGGTCATGACCTGCCCGCAGTGGATCGAGACGCGGGTCCAGCCGATCGCCATCCGGGACGTGCTGCGCTACCTCATCGCCGCCATGGACACCCGCGATGCCGAGGACCATGACATCGACATCGGTGGTCCCGAGGTCATGACGTACCGGCAGATGATGCAGCGCTACGCGGCCGTCGCCGGTCTTCGGCGTCGGATCATCGTCACCGTGCCGGTGCTGACCCCCTCGCTGTCCAGCCACTGGGTCAACCTCATGACCCCGGTCCCGTTCGGCCTGGCCCGGCCGCTGGTCGAGAGCCTCACGGTGGACGTGGTCGTCCGGGACGGACATGAGCAGGGGCGCGACCTCGATCCCACTCCCTGCCTGCCATACGACGAGGCCGTCCGGCTGGCACTCAAGCGCGTCGCCGATCACGAGGTCGAGACGTCCTGGCGCGAAGCCGACCTGGCCGGGCGCTCTCCGGCAGACCCGTTCCCGGGCGACCCGGACTGGGCCGGTGGAGTCCTGTTGAAGGACGTGCGCAGCGCCACGGCACGTGCCGGCGCAGAGGCGACGTTCCGCGCCGTCACCAGGATCGGCGGAGATCGCGGCTGGCCGACGCATCAGTGGGCGTGGACCCTGCGGGGGCTGCTCGACCTGGCGGTCGGCGGGGTCGGGCTGCGGCGCGGTCGGCGGGATCCCAACTCGCTGCGACCGGGTGACGCCCTCGACTTCTGGCGGGTGGAGAGCGTGGTTCCGAATCAACTGGTGCGGTTGCGTGCCGAGATGCGCCTGCCCGGAGATGCCTGGCTCGAGTTCCGCCTGAACCCGACCGAGTCGGGCACCGAGATCGTCCAGCGCGGCCTGCTGAGTCCACGTGGTCTGCTGGGGCGGGTCTACTGGTGGGTGCTGCTGCCCTTCCACGGGCCGATCTTCACCACGATGGTCAATACGCTCGCGGCGGATGCCGAGGCCATCCAGACCAGGCTGGATGACGGCACCGCCGTGATTACCAGTACCGGTGCTCCGACAGCGCCGCCCGAGGTCCCCGACGGGGCTTCGAGGACACCAATCCTCGACCCGCAGCCGATTCCAGAAGCCGGATGACCCGGCCGCGGTGCGGCTTGTACGGGGCCAGCAACTCGGCCATCGCCTCGTCGGTCTCCGTCCGCTCACCCAGCGCCCATCCCACCAGAGCCGGTATGTGGTAGTCGCCGAAGCTGATCGCATCGGCGTCGCCCAGGTACAGCCGCGTCTCCGCCGACGTCCACACCCCACAGCCCTTGACCCGGCGGAGGTGGGTGTTCATCGCGTGCCAGTCCCTGGCGTTCGCGAGCGCCTGGAAGCGGGCCTCATCCACCGTGAAGGCGTGCAACGCGCCCGCTGAGCGCAGTGAGATCCCGCAGCGCCGTAGCTCGTGGGCGGAGGTTGCCCCCAGCGACGACCGGGTGGGGTAGGCCCACACCCCGTGGCCGGTCGGTGTCCCGGTCATGGCGACCATCTGGGCGATCGAGCGGCCGGCTTCGAGGCCCTGGACGAGTTGACCGAGGACGGCACGGCCGAAGGACTCCGCGGCGCGCGGCATGACGCCGATGATGGGCTCGCCGATCTGGCTGGCCACCCGACGGAGGACCGGCGTCCCGGCGATGACGTCCGCGAACCCGCTGAGGTCATCATCGAACCCCGCCCAGGCCTTGCACGCCGCCAGGGCGCGCTCCGCCTCGCCCGTCGGGGTGGCCGCGGGTCCCCAGATCTGCAGGTCGATGTGATCGCCGCTCGGCCGCACCTCCAGCAGGATGGGGCCGACCGAGCCCTGCTCGGCCCGGCGATACCCGCGGTCGGGAAGCCGGGTGACGGTCCGTCCGGCACGACTCCCCATGCCCTGCCACATCGTCCCGGCCAGCCGGCGTCGCGGAAGACGGTCGCTGACCAGCAGGGACGTGGTCGTCGGCGGTCGGGCGGGCACGGGCCCACGCTACTCATGCGCGACCCGGGAACAGCGCCGCAGGGGAACAGCACCGCAGGGGAATAGCGCCTCAGGCGGCCCGCAACTCCTTCTGCAGCCGATTGAGGGCCTGGGTCTCGATCTTCCGGACGCTCTCGCGGGACAGGCCGAGTTCCTTGCCCAGGGCGTCCAGCGTCATCACGGTCCGACCGTCGAGGCCGTACCGGCGCATGATGACGTACCACGACCGGGGGTCCAAGCGGTTCTCGGCCAGCAGCAGCAGCGACCGGTTGAACTCGGCCTCCACGACTTCCTCGGCCGGTTGGTCGTCGGCGATCGCGACGAAGTCGCCCATCTCGCTGGCGTCGGAGTCGTGCCCCACCCGGCGGTCCAGTGACGTCACCGTCTTGTCGGCGTCAAGCGCGCGGCGAACCCGGTGTTCGGTCAGCCGCGTCGCCTCGGCCAGCTCCTCGATGGTGGGCTCCTCGCCGTTCAGGGCCTCCAGGCGCGCCCGGGCCGCACGGACCTTGACCAGCGCATCGTGGAGCGCCACGGGCAGACGGATGGTGCGTTCGCTGGCCGCCACACCCCGCTGGATGGCCTGGCGGATCCACCACGTCGCGTAGGTGGAGAACTTGAAGCCCTTGCGCCAGTCGAACTTCTCGACGGCGCGGATGAGCCCCAGGTTGCCCTCCTGGATCAGCTCGTCGAGGCCGAGCTTCGAGCGGCGGGAGAACTTGGACGCCACCGACACCACCAGCCGCAGGTTCGCGGCGACGAAGTGGTCGAACGCTGCCTCGCCCTCCGTCGCTGTCGCCGTCAGCGCGCGGCGCTCTGCATCCGTCAGGGGCTCGTCCCCGTCAAGACGCTCCTGTGCCTCGACGCCCGCCTCGATCGCCTTGGCCAGGCGGACCTCGTCAGCTGCCGTCAGCAGCGCGACCTTGCCCAACTCACCGAAGTACAGGTCCAGTAGGTCCTCGGGAACGGAGTTGCGGCGCGCGTTGCGCGACGAACGTCGTGATGGCTGGGATGGGAGGGTCACCTGGCGTCCTCTCGTGAATGGCTGACTGCCGTTGTCCCAGTAGACGGCTGAAGCGGCCCATGGGTTTCCACTTGCTGTGCAAACAGTTGGCAAAGGGCCACCTGTTGGATGGCTGGTCGATATCGGTTGCGTGTGACAGCACAACTGATTCGGAGCCGAAACGGGTCCCGGACGCACCAGCTGTAAGGGTTCCGTCACAGGGGAGAGATCGGCATGCCACGCTTGATACATGACAGCCTCCGGCGCGCGGCCGCCGCTCCCGACCAATCCCGTCCTCCAGGAGTTGGGCGGCTACCCGCTGGCAGCCTTCCAGGACATGGCGCGAGCCATGCGGGCGCAGCCGGAGGTGGTCTACGACTTCTCCATCGGTGACCCGGTCGAGCCGACCCCAGCGTTCATCCGCCAGGCGCTGATCGACGCCGTGCCGGCGGTGTCGCAGTACCCGACGGCGGCAGGCCTGCCCGAGCTTCGGGCCGCCATCGCGGGCTGGGTCCACCGTCGGTTCGGCGTGACCGTCGACCCCGACACCGAGGTGCTGCCGTCCGCCGGCTCGAAGGAGGCGATCTTCCACACGCCGCTGGCGTTGCTCGACGCGGCCGGGTCGCGCCGCCACGCGATCTGGGGATCTCCGGGCTACCAGCCCTACGAGCGCGGGGCGCTCTTCGCCGGAGGTGCCTCCGACCGGGTGGACCTGCGGGCTGAGACGGGCTGGCTCCTGGATCTCGCGGAGCTCGACATCGACCGGCTGGACCGTGCGTTCATCGCGTGGCTGAACTATCCGCACAACCCCACCGGAGCGACCGCGACGGCGTCGTATCTGGCCGACCAGGTGGCCGTCGCGCGACGACACGGCGTCGTCCTCGGATCCGACGAGTGCTACATCGACGTGTACCCGCCGCAGGGGCCGCAGCCGCCGTCGGTGTTGGACGTGGCGGACGGACGGCTGGACGGGCTGCTGGTCTACTTCAGCCTGTCCAAGCGCAGCGGGATGACGGGGTACCGGTGTGGGGCGGTGGTCGGCGACCCGACGCTGATCGCGCAGCAGCGCATCATGCGGCCCAACATCGGGACCGGCTCACCGGAGTTCGTCCAGCTGGCGGCCGCCGCGGCCTGGGCCGAGGACGGGCACGCCGCAGATCGTCGGCGGATCTTCCAGGCGAAGCGGGAGGTGATGCTGGACTTCTGTGCCTCCAGAGGCCTGGTGGTCAGCGGCTCCGAGGCCACGTTCTACCTCTGGGCCCAGGTTCCCGGTGGAGACGACCGTGCCTACGCCGAGACCCTGCTGGAGCACCGGATCATCGTCTCGCCCGGCTCGGCGTTCGGTCCGTCCGGCCGGGGCTGGATCCGGCTGGCGTTGGTGCCGGACCTGGAGGGGTGCCGCCGGGCTGCTGCGGTCTGGGGCGCGGCGATCGACGCGGGTGAGCTGCCGACCTGAGTCTGCGGCAGTTATCCTGCGCGGCCATGCAGACCATCGAGGACATCCACGCCGCCACCACGGAGCTGGAAGAGGCGATCCCCGGCTATGTGCGCCCCGCTGCCTGGGGCCTCGGCATGGCCACGGTGGGTCCCTCCGGCGCGGTGCTCGACGTCAGCTATCCAGTGGTCAACGACGGCTCTCCCTTCGCTGCCGCAACCCTGGCCACCGTCCTCGGTCTTGATGGGAGCTCCGCCACCGTCCAGGTGACGGGGGGCCAACTGGCCCGGCTGATCGAGGGGCTTGCGCGGGCCGAAGCGGTTGAGGTCCCGCACCCGAACCTGCAGGCCTGGCGCGTCCTGGCCGACCTGGTCGACCAGCCGGCTGCTGGGGGCACCCGCCGACTCGTGGCCGCCCTCATCGCGGACTACGACGACCCGCCGACCGACCCGATCGACGCCTACCTCCGTCTGCACCTGCTCAGCCACCGGCTGGTGCAGCCGCACGGCCTGAACGTCGCCGGCATCTTCGGCGTCCTGACCAACTGCGTCTGGACCAACCACGGCCCCTTCGAGGTGGACGGGTTCGAGGCCGCCCGGTTGGCAGCCAAGGCCCGAGGACTGAACGTCGAGGTCCGCCTGGTCGACAAGTTCCCGGCGATGCTCGACTACGTCGTCCCCTCCGGCGTCCGGATCGCCGACGGCAACCGGGTCCGACTGGGTGCCCACCTGGCGGCCGGGACCACCGTGATGCACGAGGGATTCTGCAACTTCAATGCCGGCACGCTCGGGGCCTCGATGGTCGAGGGTCGGATATCGGCCGGCGTCGTGGTCGGTGACGGCTCCGACGTGGGCGGCGGCGCCTCGATCATGGGGACCCTCTCCGGCGGCGGGCAGGAGACGATCCGGATCGGGCAGAACTGCCTGCTGGGGGCGAACTCGGGTCTGGGGATCTCCCTCGGGGATGACTGCATCGTCGAGGCGGGGCTCTACCTCACGGCCGGAACCCAGGTCACCATGCCCGACGACTCCGTCGTCAAGGCCCGCGACCTCTCCGGAGCCGACGGGTTGCTCTTCCGGCGCAACTCCGTCACCGGACAGGTCCAGGCCGTCGTCCGCAGCGGAGCCTCGTGGCAGGGGCTGAACGAGGCACTGCACGACAACTGAGTCGCCCGCCTCGGGGTCTCGACCGGCAGACTGGGCCGGTCGGCCATGTCCCGTCCGGACGATTGTGTATCAGGACGCCCATTCCTACCGTCTTGAACTGCATGGAGCCAATCAAGAACTTCCTCGAGCGCCGCAGCACGGGCGAGATGACCATGATCGGGATCCTGGCCGCGATCATCGTCTTCGTCCTGGGTGTCCAATTCGGGGGTGGCCTCGCCCTGATCGAGAGTCTCGCGACCGGCTGACCGGGTTGCTGGCTACGCTGCCGGCAATGAACGAACGCAACGACCTCGCCGAGTTGCTGCTCGAGTTGTGCAGCATGCCGTGTGTGACGGGTGAGGAGGGGCCGATCGCCGACTGGCTGGCCGATCGCTACGCCAGCCGTGGCGACGTGGTCATGCGAGTCGCCAACAGCGTGGTCGCCGCACCGCCGGAGCAGTCCGGTGACACCAGACCGACGGTCCTGCTGGTCAGCCACATCGACGTCGTCCCACCGACTGACCTGGATCGGGAGCCCCGCATCGAGGGTGACCGGGTCGTCGGCCGGGGGACCAGCGACATGAAGGCCGGCATGGCGGTGTCCATGGACGTCTTCGAGGACTCCGAACTGCGAGATGGACCCTACCGACTGGTGCTGATCGGCTACGCCGGCGAGGAGGGCCCGCACGATGGCAACGAGCTGCGGCAGGTGCTCGAGGCAGCCCCTGGCCTGACCGACGCGAGCCTCGCGGTCGTGCTCGAGCCGACCGATCTCGAGGTCCAGCTGGGGTGCATGGGCTCACTGCACGCCGAGGTGACCATCCAGGGCCAAGCCGCCCACAGTGCCCGGCCCTGGCACGGGGACAACGCCGTCACCAAGGCGGGGGAGTGGCTGACCGAGGTGCGGACCTGGGAGCCGGAGGACATCGTCGTCGACGACCTGACCTACCGGGAGGTCGCCGGGCCCACCGGCGCTTGGACGACCAACGCCCGAAACGTGATCCCCGGCGAGTTCACCGTCAGCCTCAACTACCGCTTCGCACCCGACAAGGACGCGCAGACCGCGACCGAGGCCATCCTGGCCCGGATCGGGGACGTCGGCCCCGTCGAGGTCCTCGACATCGCCCCGGCGTGTCCGCCGGAGCGGGAGTCGCCAGCGGTCAAGGCCTTTACTGCCGCGGCCGGCGCGGTCGTCGCGCCGAAGCAGGCGTGGACCGATGTCGCCCGGTTCGCCGAGGTCGGGGTGCCCGCCCTCAACTACGGCCCTGGGCTCACGGCTCAGGCGCACCAGGCGGGGGAGTACGTGCCGATCGCCAACCTGCAGCCGGCTCGCGACGCGCTGGCTCGATTCCTGGGTTGAGGGCGTGAGACGGCCCACGGGGCCGTAGCAAACCTGCTGGGATGTCGGAGGGCGATGTCATCATGGCCTGACCCATGACCGAGTACTCCGCGAAGTCCATCAGCGTCCTCGAAGGCCTCGAAGCCGTCCGCAAACGTCCAGGGATGTACATCGGCTCAACCGACGTCCGCGGCCTGCACCACCTGGTCTGGGAGGTCGTCGACAACGCCGTCGACGAGCACCTGGCCGGCGCCTGCAACCGGATCAGCGTCACGATCCTGCGGGATGGCGGCGTCGAGGTCACCGACGACGGACGTGGCATCCCGGTCGGCCAGCACGCCAAGGAGAAGATGCCCGCGGTCGAGGTCGTGATGACCAAGCTGCACGCGGGCGGCAAGTTCGACCAGCAGGCCTATGCCGTCTCCGGTGGTCTGCACGGGGTCGGCGTCTCGGTCGTCAACGCGCTGTCCATCCGCACCCAGGTCGAGATCAAGCGGGAAGGTCACGTCCACGCGATCCAGTTCAAGCAGGGGAAGCGCACCAAGAAGCTGGAGGTGATCGGCGACACGACCAAGACGGGCAGCCTGATCCGCTTCTGGCCGGACCCCGAGGTCTTCGACACCACCGAGTTCGACCCGGCCACGATCATGACCCGGCTGAAGGAGACGGCGCTGCTGAACCCCGGTCTGCGGATCGACTTCGCCGACCAACGCCCCAAGACCCAGGGCGGCGGCACCACAGAGACCTTCCGCTACGCCGACGGCCTGGCCGACTTCGTGCTGGACCTGCTGGACGGCAAGCCGCCGCTGCTGTCGGCGCCGATCATGGTGTCACGGGCGGAGGAGTTCGAGGGCCGGCCCATGGCCTGCGATGTCGCCGTCACCTGGCTAGAGCAGGGCCACAGCGAGCGGATCCGCTCCTACGTCAACATCATCCGCACGCCCGATGGCGGGGCCCATGAGGAGGGGTTCCGCAAGGCGCTCACCCGGACGCTGAACAGCTGGGGCAGTGATCAGTCCCGCCTGTTCGTCCAGAAGGGTCCGCAGTCCGTCACGGGCGACGACCTGAAGGAGGGCATGGTCGCCGTCGTCAGCGTCAAGATGCCCGACCCCCAGTTCGAGGGCCAGACCAAGGGACGGTTGGGCAGCGCCGTCATGCGGACGTTCGTCGAGCGCTGTGTGAACGATGCGCTGGGGGAGTGGCTGGAGCGCAACTCCGGTGACGGCCGGCGGATCATCACCAAGGCTCTGGTGGCCGCCAAGGCCCGGCAGGCCGCCAAGGCCGCCCGTGACCTGACGCGTCGCAAGGGGATCCTCGACTCCACCTCGGCCGGGTTGCCGGGGAAGTTGGCCGACTGCTCCAGCCGGAACCCCGAGGACTCCGAGCTCTACATCGTCGAGGGCGACTCGGCTGGCGGCTCGTCCAAGCAGGGTCGGGACCGAGACCGGCAGGCGATCCTGCCGCTGCGCGGCAAGGTCCTCAACGTCTACAAGGCCCAACTGCGCCGCATCCTGGCCAACGAGGAGATCACCAACCTCATCAAGGCCATCGGCACCGGTGTCGAGCCGGAGTTCGACATCTCGAACCTCCGGTACCACAAGATCATCCTGATGGCCGACGCCGACGTCGACGGGGGTCACATCACAACGCTCCTGCTGACGTTCTTCTACCGGCTGATGCCGGACCTGATCGACAAGGGCCACGTCTACCTGGCCCAGCCGCCGCTGTATCAACTGCGCTCGAAGAAGCAGGTCGAGTACGCCATGAGTGACCGAGAGCGCGACCAGTTGCTGCGCAAGGTGTTCAAGGTCGACCCGAAGAACGTCGGTGGCGGCGTCCACGTCGACCGCTTCAAGGGGCTCGGGGAGATGAACCCGGAGCACCTGTGGGAGACCACCATGGACCCTGCCCGTCGCACTCTGCTCCGCGTGACCATCGAGGATGCCGCGAACGCCGAGCGGATCTTCGGTCTGCTGATGGGGAACAGTGCGGCTGACCGGCGTGGCTGGATCGAGGAGAATGCCCAGTATGCGGAGAATCTGGATGTCTGAGCTGCGGCGCGTTCGTCGAAGGGCCAGCCATGCCGGGTGAGAGCGATCTGGGGCAGATCCTCACCTCGTTGCAGGTTCGCCGACGGGTTGGCCTGTACGTCTACGCGACCGTCCCGGTGGGCCAGCCGCTGCCGGACCTGCCGATCATGGCGATGGTCTCCGAGATCGAGGGCACCTCGATCGTGGTCAAGCACGAGGAAGCCGTGACGGCGGGCCTGGCGTACGAGTACGAGTCGGTGTGGCTCAGCCTGACGACGCACACCTCGCTGAACGCCGTCGGGGTGACGGCGACCATCGCGACGGCCTTCGCCATGAGCGACATCCCGTGCAACGTCATCGCGGGCTACCACCACGACCACATCCTGGTGCCCGCAGACCGGGTTGAGGATGCCCTGGGCGCGGTGGAGTTGGTCCGCGCGAACGCGGTGTCCTCCACGACCTGACGCTCGACCTGATGGCCGGAGCGGCCATGGCACCATCGGAGGTATGACTCCCCTGGTGCTCGATGGCGGGCGTCGGCAGGTCACCGCCGACCCGCCTGTGGTGCTCGCCCCCATGGCCGGTGTGACCAACGTGCCCTTTCGGACGTTGTGCCGCCGGTACGGCGGCGGCCTGTTCGTCAGCGAGATGGTCGGTGCCCGCGCGCTGATCGACGCTGAGGAGCAGGGTGCCATCGCCGCTGTTCAGGAGGAGGTGGCGGAGGGCAAGTACGACGACCAGCGACCCACAGGCCGCGAGAAGCGCCTCCTGCGCGCAGCGTTCGGTCCGGACGAGGTGCAGCGGTCCATCCAGCTGTACGCCACGGAGCCCGCCCACCTCCGTGAGGGTGTCGCGGTCCTCGACCGCCACGACCTGGTCGACCACATCGACCTCAACTTCGGCTGTCCCGCACCTAAGGTCACCCGGCACGGTGGGGGAGCGGCACTGCCGTGGCGCACCGGCCTGTTCTTCGAGCTGGTGGCAGCGGCGGTTGAAGC
Organism: Euzebya tangerina; assembly: GCF_003074135.1. Lineage (NCBI taxonomy): Bacteria > Bacillati > Actinomycetota > Nitriliruptoria > Euzebyales > Euzebyaceae > Euzebya > Euzebya tangerina. The sequence continues at coordinate 2,927,016 of NZ_PPDK01000001.1, forward strand.
CGCTGGTGGTCGTCCGGTGACGGTGAAGGTCCGCAAGGGCATCGATGATGATCACCTGACGTATCGTGACGCCGGCCGCGCGGCTCGTGACGCGGGGGCCGTGGCGATCACCCTCCACGGGCGGACCGCGGAGGAGGCGTACGCCGGCCACGCCGACTGGGACTCGATCGCGACGCTCGTCGAGACGGTCGGCGACGACATGGCGGTCCTGGGCAACGGCGACATCTGGGCGGCTGAGGATGCGCTGCGCATGATCGACCACACCGGCTGTCACGGGGTGGTGGTCGGCCGTGGCTGTCTGGGTCGCCCATGGCTGTTCCGCGACCTGCAAGCGGCGTTGACCGGCCAGCCGGTGCCGCCACCACCCGGCTTGACCGAGGTCTGCGCGATGTTGGCCGAGCACGGTGAGCTCCTGGTCGCCCACATGGGTGAGCTCGCCGGCATGCGGGACATCCGCAAGCACGTCAACTGGTACCTCCAGGGCTTTGCGATCGGCAAGGCTGTCCGATTGCGGCTCCGGCAGGTGGAGCGCCTGGACGAACTCCGCTCGCTGCTCGCGGACCTGGACGAGCCGGCGCCCATGCCTGCGGGTGCCATGCAGATGCGGCGAGGCCACACCCACGGCCCGAAGCCGGTCAAGTTGCCACACGGATGGCTGGCTTCCCGCGACCATCGCGCCCCACTGGCCCGCGAGGCCGCAGCGGTGGTGAGTGGCGGATGAGCCGGCTGGTGCTGGCCTCCGCATCCCCCCGTCGCCGTGATCTGCTTCACGACCGACTGGGTCTGGAGGTGGTCGTGGTCCCAGCCGATGTGGACGAGTCCCCACGGCACGGCGAATCCCCCTCCGCCATGGTCCAACGCCTGGCGCGCCGGAAGGTCTCGGCCGTCGAGGTCGAGCCGGACGATCTGGTCGTGGCAGCCGACACCGTCGTCATCTCCGACGGGGAGGTGCTGGGCAAACCAGCCACGGACGAGCGGGCCACGATGATGCTGCGGGGCCTGTCCGGTCGGGAGCACTCCGTGCTGACCGGGGTCGCGGTCAAGTTGGGTCCGCAAGGGGCGTCTGGGGTCGAGCGGACCAAGGTCCGGTTCCGGCGTCTCAGCCCCTCGGAGATCGAGGGGTACGTCGCGACGGGCGACCCGCTGGACAAGGCCGGCGGCTACGGCATTCAAGGCATCGCGGGCGCGTTCGTCGAGCACATCGAGGGCACCGAGACCGGCGTGATCGGGCTACCGCTCGGCCGTTTGGCGGTCCTCGTCGCCAGCGTCGGGGCGAACCTGATGGACTACCGGCGAGACGCGATCAGCTGAGTTCCATTGCGTAGTATCCCAACCACGCAGTGTGCGATCCGGTACCCTCGTCCGGTATGCCGTCCTCGCTGACCGTCTGGGTTCTGGTCGGTATGTGTGCGGTCGTGTCACTGATTGCGGCGCCGCGGGACGCCCTGATCGGTGCCGCTGTTTCGTTGGCGCTCGGCTCCATCGGTGTCGCCATTGCGCTCTGGCGAGCCCGGACGATGGGCGGCGATGCGGCTCGACCCTGGATCTTCTTCGCACTCGGCGGCGTGTCCAGCATCGCCTACGACACCACCGCCACTGTCTTTCCCCGTTCACCCGATGTCTTGGGGGTCTCGCTGACCCACGTCCTCAGCGTGGCCATCGCCGCGTTCTTCCTGTCCGGGGTCATCTCACTCCTCACGCGTCGTCGCCAGGGCTATGCCGAGGATGTGCTCTTGGCCGCCAGCGTGGCTGCGGCCGTGCCCGTCGTGCTGCTCTGGGAGCTCGCGGGCGCCGCCGCAGTCGAGAACGGGGTTGCAGGTACGACCGTCGGCGTCGAACTGCTGCGGCTGTGGGTCAACGCCACCATGGTCCTCACCGTGGTCGCCCTGCTGCGTGGTCGCCGTCGCAGTGTGACGGTCATGCTCATCGGCGTTGCCGCCGTGTCGTTCACCACCGCCTCGATCCTGACAGCGCTCCACCTCCCTGGCGTGCTGGACCAGCTCCCAGGTGCGCTGATTCCTCCATCGGCCGAGGTGGTGTCGCTGATCGGAGGTGCCGCAGCCGTGGCGGCCGCACTGCATCCCTCCGCCACCGCTCTGGCTGAGCGGGTCAGTGCCGAGCTGCCGCTGGTCAAGCGACGCAACGTCGTACTGCTCTTCGCGGTACTCATGGCCATACCGGCCGGGGCGCTCCTCGGCCCGAAGACCCCATCCGACAGCACGGCGTATGCGATCTTCGGTGTCGCGATCTCGGTGGTCGTCGCCGTGAGAGCGACCGCGCTGCTCACGGATCGCAACGCCCTGCTCCGTCGGTTCGAGGCGATGACGGTGTCGCTCCGAGAGCAGGCGACCACCGACGCCCTCACCGGCCTACCGAACCGGCCCGCCATAACCGCCCACCTCGAGGAGGTGTTGGCCGAGCGACGAGCGGACCTTCGCTCCTGCGCGGCCATCTTCGTCGACCTCGACGACTTCAAGATCATCAACGACTCGCTGGGCCACGACGCCGGCGACGAGTTGCTGCGTCTCGTCGCCGAGCGTCTGCGCAGCACACTGCACGCTGACGAACGGGTCGGACGGTTCGGTGGTGATGAGTTCGTCGTCGTCATCCCGGTGGTCAAGGGCGTGGAGGACGCACGACGACGTGCGGTCACGGTGCTCGAGAGCCTGCACCTGGTCACCGTCGTCAGGGGGCACGAGGTCCAGGTGAAGCCAAGCCTCGGGTTGTGCGTCAGCCGTGGCATGGACGAGACACCGGAATCGATGCTGCGGGACGCCGACGCGGCCATGTACGCCGCGAAGCGGGGCTCCTCGCCGGTCGTGTTCGACGCCGGGTTGTACGACTCAGCGCTCGATCGCCTAGATCTGCAGCAGAGGCTGCGGCGGGCCCTGGATGGCGACGAGATCCACGCAGCGTTCCAGCCAAAGGTCAGGCTCGATCGCGGGACGATCGGCGGGGTGGAGGTGCTGGCCCGGTGGCGCCTCAGCAGCGGAACGATGGTCTCGCCGGACCGGTTCATCCCGATCGCTGAGCAGAGCGGGCTCATCCACCGGCTGGGACGTCGGATGATCGAGTTGGCCTGTCGGGAGATGCTGACGTGGCGGGCGGCCGGCGTGGAGGTTCCGGTGTCGATCAACGTCTCGGCGGCCGAACTGGTCAGGCCGGACTACCCCGCGACGATGCGTTTGATCCTTGCCCGCTTCGACGTCAACCCGACCATGATCACATTGGAGTTGACCGAGCGGGACCTCGGTGACGTCGCGGCCGTGACCACCGCCTTCGACCGACTCCGCGCCGACGGCATCCGCATCTCGATCGACGACTTCGGCACGGGCTTCTTCTCCCTCACCCATCTTCGCCGTCTGCCCGTGGACGAGGTGAAGATCGATCGTGGCTTCGTCGACGGGGTCGACCGGGACGACCGCGACCGGGCGATCGTGCGAGCGGTCATCGAGTTGGCGACCGGTCTGGATCTTGAGGTCGTGGCAGAGGGTGTTGAGACCCGTGAGCAGGCCGTGGTGCTTCGGGATCTGCGCTGTCCGGAGGCGCAGGGGTACCTGTGGGGGGCGCCGATGGACGCAGACGAGGTCGGCCGGAAGCTCATCGAGTTCCTCGCGCCCCACGCGGCAGCCAGGCCAGCGTCAGAGGTGTAGCACCACCTCCATGGCTGCGTCCCGCCGCCTTGTCACACTGGGTCCATGAACGCACAAGGATCCTTGCTCGAGGACGGAACGATCGAAGACGTCGACATCGCCGAGCGCATGGAGCAGTCGTTCCTCGACTACTCGATGTCCGTCATCGTCGGCCGGGCACTGCCTGACGTCCGGGACGGACTGAAGCCGGTGCAGCGGCGGATCCTGCACGCCATGAACGAGGCTGGCCTGCGGGCCGACGCCCAGTACCGCAAGTGCGCCTCGGTCATCGGCGACGTGATGAAGAAGTACCACCCGCACGGGGACTCCTCGATCTACGACGCGCTCGTGCGGATGGCGCAGGAGTTCGCGATCCGGGAACCGCTGGTGGACGGCCGCGGGAACTTCGGCAGCGTGGACGGGGACTCGGCAGCCGCGTTCCGCTACACCGAGTGCAAGCTCTCCCCGCTCGCGATGGAGATGCTCGCCGGGATCAACGAGGAGACCGTCGACTTCGCCCCGAACTACGACGGGTACGAGGTCGAGCCACAGGTCCTCCCCAGCCGGTTCCCGAACCTGCTCGTCAACGGGTCCACCGGCATCGCCGTCGGGATGGCCACCAACATCCCGCCGCACAACCTGGTCGAGACCATCGACGCGGCCCTGCTGCTGATGCGCCAGCCCAGCGCCTCATTGGACCAGATCATGGAGGTCCTGCCGGCCCCCGACTTCCCCACCGGTGCCCAGATCGTCGTCGGCGACGGCATCCGTGACGCCTACGAGACCGGGAAGGGTGCGGTCACCATGCAGGCCGTGGCCGCCACCGAGACCCGGTCGGGGGGCCTTCCTCGCATCGTCATCACCGAGATTCCCTATCAGGTCAACAAGGCCACCCTGCTCACCAAGATCGCCGACCTGGTCAAGGACAAGAAGGTCGACGGGATCCGGGACCTGCGCGACGAGTCGTCGCGTGACGGCATGCGGATCGTCATCGAGCTCAAGCGAGGCGAGAACCCGTCAACGACGCTGGAGCGCCTCTACGACCTGACCGACCTGCGGACGAACTTCAACGTCAACTTCGTGGCGCTGGACGGTGGCCGGCCGAAGACGATGGGCCTGCTGGAGGCCCTTCACGCCTACATCGCGCACCAGCGTGAGGTGTTGACCCGGCGCACCGGCTACCGGCTGCGCAAGGCCGAGGAGCGGTTGCACATCCTGCTCGGCTATCTGATCGCGCTGGACAACCTGGACGCGGTCATCGCGTTGATCCGCGCATCCGACTCCGCGTCCGAGGCCCGGGCCGGGCTGATGCGGGAGTTCGGGATGAGCGAGATCCAGGCGGGGGCTGTCCTCGACATGCAACTGCGCCGACTGGCCAAGCTGGAACGGCAGAAGATCCAGGACGAACACGATGAGCTCCAGACCCTGATCGGAACCCTGCGGGCGATCTTGGAGGATCCGGCCCAGCTCGACCGGCTGCTGGCGGCCGAGCTGAACGAGATCTCCGAAGCCCATGGCAACCCCCGACGCTCCCGCCTGGGTGAGGTGGCGGAGGGTGAGGACGCCGAGGAGGGCGTCCTGCTCGCGGCGCAGAACGTCACCACGTACGTGACGGCCGGTGGCTACCTCAAGCCCGTGGCACGCAAGCGGCTGACCAAGCCCCACAACGCCGCGCACGACCCGGTGGTCGCGGTCCTCAGGGGAGCCGCCGACGATGTGCTGCTGCTCGTCGGGGCAGACGGTGGCGGGTACCGCGTCGATGCCGATGAGCTGCAGGTCTCCTCGATGCGGCAGCGAGGCACCACGGTGGAGTCACTGCTCGACACCGGGCTCACGGCACCGATCGTGGGTGCCGTCGTCCTGGCGCAGGCCGACTTCGTCCTGACCGTGTCGGCACAGGGGATCGTCAAGCGCAGTGAGCGAGCGGAGTACGAGGGCCGCGTCCGCGCCACGGCTGCAGCCGGTGTGAAGTCCGGGGATGAGATCGTGGCGGTGCTGGCCGTGGCGGAATCCGACGAGGTCATGGTCGCGCACAGCGGCGGGCAGGCGATCCGCTTCGCCGTCGCGGACGTCAACGCCATGGGTCGACGCGCGAGTGGCGTGGCCGGTCTGAACGTCCCGAAGGGTGAGCGGGTGGTGGCGGCCTCGGTGGTCGAGGAGGCGGCCGACGTGATCGTGCTCGCGACGGACGGGTCGGCGAAGATCGTGGATGCCAGCGAGTTCCCGACCCAGGGCCGCGGTGGCAAGGGTGTCCTCACCGGTGCGGAGCCGCTGGCCTACGCCGGGGCCTGCCGAGCGCTGCACGTGCCGACCGGGGAGGGGTATGTGATCCTGCGGCCCGAGACGTTGACGCCGATGTCGCGGTCGCGCGGGCCAGCACCAGCGGTCGGGACGGTCACCGGGATCTGCGTCGGGGAGCGGGACGAAGAGGAGTAAAGGGGTGCGAGCTGCAGCTAGCACTTTTTCGTACTGAGGTCTCAATACTCTCTGTGCAACTGCCGAGACAATGGGTAATCGCAGTCAATCCCACGAACACCTCGGGAGCACCCATGATCTCAGCTCGACCCGTCAACCTTCGCAAGATGGCGGCAGCCGCCGCGTCGCTGGCGGCTGTGGCCGCGTTTGCCGTCCCAGCCGCGGCCGACGAGACCACACTGACCTTGACCTTGACCAACAACGGACTGCTCAGCATCAGCGCTCCCGAGTCGGCATCCGCCACCGGCGAGGTCGACCCGTTGGCCTCCTCCGCCGCGTTCGACATCAACGGCGTCGTCATCTCTGACCAGCGCACCCTGCCGGGCGTCTACACCGCGACCGCGCAGGCCACCAACCTGGTCGACGGCGACAACACCATCTCGAACGTCGGGATGATCTGGGCCACCGACTCGATCACCAACTCGCAGAACAACCCGGTCACCGGCCCGGCCGTCGGTGGTGGCGGCTCCCTCGCGGCCCCTGTCCCGATTGCCATTGGGTCCGGGCTGGGGACCCTTGGCGCTGACGCGTGGACCGTTGACGGCACCATCACCGTGGCCATCCCGGCAGGTCAGGCGCCCGGTACCTACACCAGCACGCTGACCACCTCGGTCAGCTAGTCACCGCCCGAGTACTTCGGTGCTGATCCCCGTCACGACTCAGGTCGCGGCGGGGATCTGCCGATAGGAGACAGCGTGACACGCACAGCAACTCCAAAATCCCGCACGACGAACGCTCTCGTCCGGGCACTGCTGGTCGCGTCCCTCGGTCTCCTGCTCCTCCCTGTGCCAGGGTCCGCGCAGGAAGGTAACCCACCTGGTGTCGGCATTCGGCTCCTCGAGGCGCCCGCTGAGCTGGCCGACGACCCACGCGCGCAGAACTACGTCATCGACCACGTTGAAGCCGGGACGACAATTGAGCGGGACTTCGAAATCGGCAACGGGGATCCGGAGGACTTCGAGGTCTCCCTCTACAGCGCCGGGGCGGAGATCACCGACAGCGCATTCATCGCTTTCGATGACGATCAGCAGAACGACCTCGCCTCCTGGATCTCCGTCGCGCCGGATTCGCTGCTGGTCCCTTCCGAGGGACGTGTGCGAAGCACGCTGCGGATCGACGTACCAGAGAACGCTGCTGACGGGGAGCGATACGCCGTCGTCTTCGCCGAGCGCAGCAGTGCTGACCAGGGCGGGTTACAGCTGGTGCAGCGCGTGGGAATCAGGGTCTACCTCTCCGTCGGCGACGGTCCGGCCCCAGTCTCCGACTTCGAGATCACGTCGTTCACAGCCATGCGGGACGAGAGCGGTGAGCCGGGCCTCGAGGCACGAATCGCCAACACGGGCGGCCGCGCACTCGACCTTCAAGGTGAGGTCATGCTGACCGACGGCCCCGGGGGCGTGAGCGCCGGTCCCTTCGACGTTGAGTTGGGCACGACCCTGGCACCCGGTGGCTCCACCGATGTCCAGTTGCTGTTGGACCCCGAGCTGCCAGATGGTCCCTGGCTGGCCACTCTGACGGTGAGCTCAGGGACCTTGGAGAAGCAGGCGCAGGCCACCATCACCTTCCCCCAGGCTGGCAACCTGCCGAACGTCATCGAGGTGGACGCGCCCTCGCGCAGCGGGCTGGACATCGGTGCCGGCGTCATCGGCGGTGGGGCGGTCGGGCTTCCGCTCTGGCTGTTGTGGCGTCGCCGCAAGAAGAAGAAGGACGAGGATGAGGCGTCCACGCCGGCCGACGAGTCAACGCCTGCAGACACGGCCACCTCGGCCGAACGTGAACCGGCCGCCAACCCCGATCCCGTTGCCCCGTCCGACGCCGAAATAGCGGTTCCCGCGACGGCCGAGCCCCGGCAGGGGAGCGAGCAGCCCGAAACTGCGGGGGCGCCACCTCGCCCCGAGGCAGTCGCGGTACCCCCTCCGGCGGGCCGGCCGGGCACTCCTCCGCCACCACCGGGCGCTCCGTCGCGCCGGGCGGTCTCAACGGTGCCCCCGCCGTCGTCCAGCTGAGAACCGGGCGGGGTCCCCTCCTCCTCGGCGCGGGTTGACCGCCGTACCAACTGACTCACCGCACAGATCGACCATCACGCGCGGCCAGCTCCCAACAACTCTGGGTGTGGTCGCAGGTCAGCGGCACAGCGCGGACGACCTGCGCACACATCGACCAGGGGTCCGAGGTCCCCGTCGCTCGAAATCGGTCGATCCGTGACATCCGACGGGACTGGCGGGCTCCGACCTGGCCCCCGGCTCAACCCGGCCGCCGCGCCCACCGGTCCGGGCAGGTGGTCGGTTCGTCACCGGCGGCTCGGGCGGACGGGACAGATCGACCGGATCGAGCCGGCAGAGCGAACCCTCTGCGTCGACTTGGTTGCAGGATCCGGCTCCGACTGTTGAACTCGGACTCCTCTCGACCATCACGCGAAGGAGACCCGATGAGCAGGAACGAGACACCCGCAGCCGGGAGTTCGACCCCCAGCGATTCGACGCTCAACCCCATGCTGACCGACACCGAGCGGTTGGCCGGGCTCGGAACGGATCAGCTGAAGCGCCTGGTCGGGCTGGTGGAGTACGACGTCGACGACGACCCCTTCCCGGTGACGGGGTGGGACGCAGTGGTGTTCGACGTCGGCAACGCCCTCCACACGACCCACTTCTTCGCCACTGCGTTGGGCATGACCGTGGAGGCCTACTCCGGCCCCGAGACCGGTAACCGCGACCACAAGGCCTACGTCCTGCGCAGCGGCGCGATCCGCTTCGTGGTCCGGGGCGCCGTGGAGCCCGACAGCCCGGTGGCTGACCACCATCGCCAGCACGGAGACGGCGTGACGGACATCGCGCTCGAGGTGCCGGACGTCGACACCTGCATCGACCATGCTCGCGCCATGGGCGCCAAGGTGCTGGTCGACCCCCACGACGTCGAGGACGACGACGGTGTCGTCCGTCTCGCAGCCATCGCCACCTACGGAGAGACCCGTCACACCCTGGTCGACCGCTCACGCTACGACGGCATCTACCTGCCGGGCTTCGTCCCTCGACAGTCCACCCTGGTCCGGCCCGAGGGTGCGCCCAAGCGCATCTTCCAGGCCCTCGACCACGTGGTCGGCAACGTCGAGTTGGGTGAGATGGACACCTGGGTGGAGTTCTACAACCGCATCATGGGCTTCACGAACATGGCGGAGTTCATCGGCGACGACATCGCAACCGACTACTCCGCCCTCATGAGCAAGGTCGTGGCCAGCGGCAACCACCGGGTGAAGTTCCCGCTCAACGAGCCCGCCGTGGCCAAGAAGCGCTCACAGATCGATGAGTACCTGGAGTTCTACGGCGGGCCCGGCGTCCAGCACCTGGCGCTTGCCACCGGCGACATCCTGGCGTCCGTCGACGCCATGCGAGCTCAGGGTGTGGAGTTCCTGGCCACCCCCGACTCATACTACACCGACCCCGAACTCCGGGCGCGGATCGGCGAGGTCCGAGTCCCGATCGAGGCGTTGCGGTCCCGCGGGATCCTGGTCGACCGCGACGAGGACGGCTACCTGCTGCAGATCTTCACCAAGCCGATCACCGATCGCCCGACCGTGTTCATCGAGCTGATCGAACGCCACGGGTCGCTCGGCTTCGGGAAGGGGAACTTCAAGGCGCTGTTCGAGGCCATCGAGCGTGAGCAGGAGAGCCGCGGCAACCTCTGACCGCTACAGCGCCTCGTCCACCGTCGCGACGGCCTCCTCGAAGCTCGCGATGAACTTCTCAACGCCCTCCGTCTCGAGCTCCTTCGTCACCTGATCCAGGTCGATGCCGGCGTCTGAGAGGGCGCTCAATGTCCGAACCGCCGCAGGCCCGGTTCCCGAGAGCCGGTCGGTCGGCTCGGCCCCGTGATCCCGCACCGCGTCCAAGGTTGCCTCGGGAACGGTGTTCACGGTGTTGGGCCCGACCAACTCGTCCACGTACAGCGTGTCGGGGTACGACGGGTCCTTGGTCGATGTGCTGGCCCACAGCGGCCGCTGCACGGCGGCGCCTGACGCGGACAGCTCCTTCCAACGCTCGCTCATGCACACCTCCATGAACGCGGTGAACGCAGCTTGGGCGTTGGCGATCGCGACCCGCCCACGGAGGTCGGAATCCTCGGGCAACATCGGATCGACCTTCGCATCGACACGGGACACGAAGAACGAGGCGACGCTGGCGATCGAGGCCAGGTTCCTTCCGGCGTCCCTGGCCTGGGCCAGCCCGTCCATGTAGGCCGACATCACCTGCTGGTAGCGATCGACGCTGAACAGCAGCGTCACGTTGACGTTGACGCCCTCGCCGATCAGCGCGGTGATGGCGGCAAGACCGGGCTCGGTCCCCGGCACCTTGACCATCAGGTTCGGCCGGTCGATCTTATTCCACAGGGCGCGGCCCTGCTCGATCGTGCCGTCGGTGTCGAACGCCTTGCTGGGGTCGACCTCGATCGAGACGTAGCCGTGCAGCCCGTCGGAGGACGCGTACAGGTCCGCGAACTGGTCACACGCGAAGGTGATGTCCGCCTTCATCACCTCCCACAGGATCGCGGCGGCGTCCTTGCCCTCCGCAGCCAACGACGCAACCTGCTCGTCGTACTCGTCCGACCCCGCGACGGCCGAGGCGAAGATGGAGGGGTTCGACGTCAGCCCGTAGATGTCGCCGTCGGAGATCAGCTGATCCAGGTAGTTGCCCTCACCGAGGTAGGACCGTTTGATCGAGTCAAGCCAGATGGCCTGTCCCTGCCGTTCGATCGCGGCCAGTCGTGATGTGCTCATGCCTCGTCGTCCTCCCAGTCGTTGTACAGGTCGCGGGCGGCGTCGGCCACCGATTCGGCGGTGAAGCCGAACTCCTCCATCAGCTCCGGTCCGGGGGCGGAGGCGCCGAAGTCGTCCATTGCGATGTGGTCGTCGGCCCACCGCTGCCACCCGAAGCTGACACCGGCTTCGACCGAGAGGACCGGTACCTCACCATTGCCCAGCAGGTCCTCGGCGTAGTCCTCCCCAGCCTCCTCCAGCAGCTCCATCGAGGGCATCGAGACGACCCGGACCACCAGGTCATCCTCGTCGGCCAGGATCGCCGCCGCCTCCACGCAGTGCTGGACCTCGGAGCCGGTGCCGACCAGGATCAGATCCGGGTCCTCGACGTCCTGCAGCGCGTATGCGCCCATGCCGACGGCGTCCGCATCGCTCCCGCTGAGGACCGGCAGGCCCTGACGGGAGAGCACCAGCGCCGTCGGCCCGTCCGTCCGCATCACCGCTTGGACCCAGGCCCCCACCGTCTCCCGCGCATCAGCCGGTCGGATGACCCGCAGGTTCGGCATGGCCCGCAGGGCCGCGAGGTGTTCCACGGACTGGTGGGTCGGACCGTCCTCACCCAAGCCGATCGAGTCGTGGGTGTACACGTAGATCACCCCCAGGCCGGTCAGGGCAGCCAGACGGACCGAGCCGCGCATGTAATCGCTGAAGGTGAGGAAGGTCCCGACGAACGGGCGGAGGCCGCCATGGAGGATCATGGCGTTGGCCATCCCTGCCATCGCGTGCTCGCGTACCCCGAAGTTGATGTTCCGCGCGGCGAACAGGTCGGCGGACACGGCGGCGGAGTTGTCGATCGTGGTCTTGGTCGAGCCCGCGAGATCCGCCGAGCCACCAACCAGCTCGGGGATCGCGGCGGCCAGCTTCTGGATCACGGCGCCGCTGGCCGCACGGGTGGCCTCGCTGTGGCCGTCCTCGAAGTCGGGGAGCTGGGAGTCCCAGTCCTCAGCCAGCTCACCGGCCATCGCCCGCTCCAGTTCCTCCGCCAGATCAGGGTGGTCGCTCGAGTAGGCGGCGTACAGCTCGTTCCAGGTCTCCTCGGCCGCGGAGCCACGATCGCCTTGACCGGCTGCGTCGTACACGCTGTCGGGGACCTCGAACGGCGCATTCTCCCAGCCGTAGGAGGCCTTGGCTGCCGCCGCCTCCTCCTCACCCAGCGGGGAGCCGTGGGACTTCGACGTCCCAGCCTTGGTCGGCGCGCCGTACCCGATCGTCGTTCGCACCCGGACGAAGGTCGGGCGACCGTCGGACGCCGCGGCTTGGGCGATGCCAGCGTCGACCGCCTCCAGATCGTTCCCGTCGGCGATCTCGAGAGTCCGCCACCCGTACGCCGCGTATCGGGCCACGACGTCCTCGTTGGAGAAGGACCACGACGCGGGCCCGTCCAGCGTGACCTCGTTGTCGTCCCAGAACATGATCAGCTTGCCCAGCTGCAGCTGGCCGGCGAGGGAACACGCCTCGGCGGCGACACCCTCCATCACATCGCCATCGCTGGCGATCACCCAGGTCCGGTGGTCGACGATGTCACCCTCCGGCTGGTTGAAGCGGGCGGCCAGCAGCCGTTCGGCCAGCGCGAACCCGACGCCGTTGGCCACACCCTGCCCCAGCGGTCCGGTGGTGGTCTCGACGCCTGGGGTGGCGAAGCTCTCCGGGTGACCGGGGGTGCGGGATTCGAACTGACGGAAGTCCTTGATGTCCTCGATGGCCAGGTCGTAACCGGTCAGGTGGAGCACCGAGTACAGCAGCATCGAGGCATGGCCGCACGACAGCACGAACCGGTCGCGGTCGATCCACCCCGGGTTGGTGGGGTTGTGCTTCAGGTGCCGCGTGAAGAGCGCGTAGGTCAGCGGCGCCAGGCCCATCGGCGCCCCCGGATGGCCTGAGTTGGCCCGCTCGACCGCGTCGATCGAGAGTGCGCGGATCGCGGCAACGGCCTGGTGGTCAGATTCGGTGTAGGGCTGAGCGGTCACGGCAGGCAGGCTACCGCCGATCACGGCCTCGTGAGCGAGCACGTCGGCCACGGCATGGTGAGAGGCATCTGTTGCCATCCGTCTTGGGTGGCAGGGGATCCGGCGCCTACTCTGGCCGTCATGTCCGACGTCATCTCGTCCGCCGACGCGCGGCCGGTCCGGGCCGGCTTCCGGCGCCTGGCCGTCGCCGCTGCCATCACCTCGCTGGTGGTGATCGCCGTGGGTGGTGCGACGCGCGCGACCGACTCGGGGCTGGCCTGCCCCACCTGGCCCGGGTGCTTCACCGGCGGAGACTTCCTGCCGCCCATCACGGGGGAGTTCGTCGACGGGCTGGGCCGCAACGTCACAGGCATCAACATCTGGCTGGAGCACTCCCACCGACTGGTGGCCGGGCTCCTCGCCGTGCAGGTGGCCGCCTTGCTGGTGTGGGTGCTGCGCCGCTACCGCCACGTCCCGGGCCTGCTGTGGCCGGTCGTCGTGGCTGCCGTGGCGGTCAACGTCCAGGCGCTGCTCGGCGCGCTGGTGGTGTGGAACCTGGTGCAGGCCGAGCTCGTCACGCTCCACCTGGGCCTCGGCACGGCCACGATGGTGCTCCTGATCTTCCTGGCGGCGCGGAGTCATGGAGCGGTCGCAACCGCGGGGTTGCGCCGACCGGCCGAGCCGAACCGGGCACGTCTGTGGCGCCTCTCGGTCATCACCACGGCGATGCTGTGGGGCCAGATCCTCATCGGTGGGCACCTGAGCGGCATCCACGGCGGCCTGGCCTTCAAGAGTCGACCGTTGCTGGGCATCTTCACCATCGGCCCGATCACCATCGAGGAGGAGGCGATCAACGTGGTCCACCGCTACCTCGCGTACGCCGTCGCGGCGCTGGTGATGGTGCTGGCCATCCGCATCAAGCGGTCCGTCGACGCCGCCGGGGGTCCGGCACAGCTGTGGGCCAGGGTGTCCGCAGGACTGGTGGGGCTGCAGATCGTCCTCGGCGTGACCAACCTCTACAGCGATCTGTCCTACGTCTCGGTCATCCCGCACCTCGCCGTCGCGTCGTGGATCCTGGCTGCCCTCACCATGACCACCATCCACCTGTGCGACCGCGATGACCTCGGTTCCGCTGCCAGGACGCCGGCACCGGACAGAATCGGCGCCGGAGTATGAGCCACCTCGAAGCTGCCGCAACCGCTCCGACCGATCCCCGGGGGTCGTCGGTCGGCGATGTGGTGCGGGCCTACGTGGCGGTCACCAAGCCGCGGATCGTCGAGCTGCTCCTGGTCACAACCCTCCCCGCCATGATCGTGGCTGAGCGGGGACTGCCGCCGGCCGGGCTGATCCTCGCGACGTTGCTCGGCGGCACTCTGGGGGCCGGCAGCGCCAACGCGTTCAACTCGATCATCGAGCGCGACAGCGACGCGCTGATGCAGCGCACCAGCCGTCGCCCGCTGCCGAACCACGCGATCTCGACCCGCGCTGCCGTGCTCTTCGCAAGCATCCTGGCCGTGGTCTCGTTCGTGGTGACCACGCTCTGGGTCAACCTGCTCACGGCCGCGCTGATCCTGGCTGCCAACGCGTTCTACGTGCTGGTCTACACGGCGTACCTGAAGCCCCGGACGGTGCAGAACATCGTCATCGGCGGTGCGGCCGGATGTGTCCCCGTCCTGGCCGGGTGGTCCGCCGTCACGGGGGAGCTCTCCCTCACGGCATGGTTGATGTTCGCCGTCGTGTTCCTGTGGACCCCACCACACTTCTGGGCACTGGCGATCCGCTATCGCGAGGACTACGCGGCGGCCTCGATCCCGATGCTGCCGGTGGTGGCGGGGACCCTGGAGACGACCCGCCAGATCATCGGTTACACGGTGCTGATGGTGGTGTTCACCCTGGCGCTCGGGTTGGTCGCGGAGGCGGGCGTCGTCTACCTGGTCGTCGCGCTGCTGCTCGGGGCCCGCTTCGTCCAGCTGGCGCTGCGTCTGCACCGCGCCGGGCTTGCCACGGATGACCCAGGTGATTCGGCACTGCACGCCGAGGCGATGGCCACCTTCCGCTACTCGATCGGTTACCTCGGGCTGGTCCTGTTCGCGTTGGCGGCCGGCGTGGTCTTCTAGGCCTACTACTCCCAGCGGAACAGTCGGGCCGCCACTGCGGGGGCGATGACGGCCCAGCCGAACAGCGAGACCACCGAGGTGGTTGGGATCACAGGCCCACCGAACGCAGCCCGCAACCAGTCCGCGAGTGGCGCCGCGGGGAGGATCCGGGCCGCAGCCTGCATGACCTCGGGTAGCCGGTCGAGGGGGAAGAGGATCCCGCTCGAGAGCAGGAGTACCACGAACACGGCATTGACCAGGGCCAGGGTCGCCAAGGCCCGAAGCCGCCCGGCCATGGCCATGCCGATGCCAGCGAACGCGGCCGTCCCGAGCAGCAGGGCGACCGGCAGCAGGGCCAGCGAGCCCACCGCCGGGCGCCAGCCGAGTGCAACGGCGACGCTGACCACCACGGCGACCTGGACGACCTCGATGGCGAGGATGGAGAGGACCTTCGCACCGATCAGCTCCCCGCGTCGCAGCGGTGTGGCACCGAGGCGCTTGAGCACCAGGTAGAAGCGCTCGAAGCCCGTCTGGATGCCGAGGGAGACCATGGCAGCCCCGATCACGGACAAGGCCAGGATCCCGGGGGCGAGGAACGACACAGCCGACTGCCCCTCCGGTACGGGTAGGACGGAGACGACCGAGAAGAACACGAGCAGTCCGACGGGGATGCCGAAGGTCACGGTCAGGTTCTCTGCGTTGCGCAGCAGCAGACGGAGTTCCATCCCCGTCTGGGCGGTCAGGCGACTCACCTGGTCGGCTCCAGCGGCGTGGCGTCGGGCAGGGCGGCCGGCTCCCCGAACGCCTGGCGGGTGATCTCGAGGTAGGCGGACTCGAGCCCCTGACCACCGGTCGTCACGCCGGAGAGGGTCAGTCCCTGTCGGGCAAACCACTCGGTGACACGGCTCATCATCGCTGCGGTCTCGCTCGGGTCGACATCGACGTGAACCACCCCGGCTCCGTCGGTCCGCACCGGCGCACCAACCGAGGCCGCCAGGACGTCCGGGTCGATCTCGTCGGGGGTGGACACGGTCACGCCTGCTGGCGCGTAGGTGTTGACCAACTCCGCGGTCGTTCCCTCCGCCAGGACCCGTCCCCGGGCCATGACCGCGACGCGGTCGGCGAGGGTCTCTGCCTCGGTCATGTTGTGGGTGGTGAGCAGCAGCGCGGTGCCCGTGTCACGACGCAGCTCGCCCAGCATCGCCCAGGTGGCGGCGCGCACCTCGGGATCCATCCCGGTCGACGGCTCGTCCAGGATCAGCAGCTCGGGCCGGCCGACCAGCGCGAGCGCCAGGTTGAGCCGCTGCTTCTCGCCGCCGCTCAGGGTCCGGACCTTGGCGGTGGCCACCCGGCCCAGGTCCAACCGCTCGATCAGGTCGTCGGGATTCACTGCGGAGGGGTAGAGGCGGGCGTACAGCCGAAGCACCTCCCGGGGCGAGGCCGCCTGCCAGACCCCACCCTCCTGCAGCATGACGCCGACCCGTGACGTCACGGCCGCCCGGTCCTTGGTCGGGTGGAGGCCGAAGATGCGGATCTGTCCGCCGTCCGGCTGACGGAAGCCCTCGATGCACTCCACCGTGGTGGTCTTCCCGGCACCGTTCGGACCCAGCAGTGCCACGGCTTGGCCGGCGTCCACCGTCAGGCTCACGCCGTCGACCACGGTCCGTCGCCCGTAGCGCTTGACGAGATCGGTCACCGCGATCGCTGCGGGTGTCGCTGGTGGTGAAGAGGAGGACATCGGCGACCCGCCAGTATGGGCCGACGCGCCGCGGTGTGCCGTGCAGAGCGGTTGCGTTTGCTCGGTGGGACGGTCAAGCCCCCCGCTGAGAGGGTCCGGCTCGCCGTCATGTGGCAGGGCAGGATCTACTGTTCCGGCGTGACCAACCACAGACCTGACGTGGCCATCACTGGCCTGGGGGCCGTCAGCCCCCACGGCATCGGCGTGCCCGCGCTGTGGGACGGCCTCCGGGCCGGCCGGCCCGCGGCAGCCCCCATCACGGCCTTCGACCCGGCGGAGCACGGCGTGCGGTTTGCCTGCGAGGCGCCGGCCGACCTGACGGCGCACCTGCCCCGACGCCTGCTCCGGCAGACCGACCGCTTCGCACAGATGAGTCTCATCGCCGCAGAGGAGGCACTCACCGCGGCCGGGCTCTTGGCCCCACCGCTCACGGGTGACCAGGTCACGTCCGATCGGCTCGTCGCCCCGCTGGACCCCGCGATCGACCCAACACGAGTCGCGGTGGTGATGGCGTCCGGCATCGGAGGCGTCGCCGAGATCGCCGACCAGCACACGCGGATGATCCAGCGCGGCCCGGATCGGGTCCGCCCCTACTTCACGATCGCGGCGCCGGTCAACATGGCTGGTGGTCAGATCGCGATCCGTCACGGCCTGCAGGGGCCGGTCACCGCAGTCGTGAGCGCCTGCGCGTCCGCTGCCGACGCCATCGGGTCCGGGCTCGACCTGATCCGCTCCGGCCGGGCCGACATCGTCCTCGCCGGTGGCTCCGAGGCCGCCATCACCCCGCTGATGATGGCCGGGTTCCACGCCGCCGGGGCGATGTCGACACGCAACGACGAGCCGGCGACCGCCTCCCGGCCGTTCGACATCGACCGCGACGGGTTCGTCGCAGGAGAGGGGGCGGCTGTCCTGGTGCTGGAACGCGCCGACCTGGCGCTGCGGCGGGATCGGGAGCCAAGCGTCCACCTCTCCGGCTATGGCGCCTCCAACGACGCCCACGATCCCACTCGCCCGGCACCGGAGGGTGCGGGGGCCGTCCGTGCGATACGCACCGCTATGGCCGATGCGGGACTCCGAGGCCAGGACATCGACCACGTCAACGTCCACGGAACCTCCACCCCGCTGAACGACGTTGCCGAGTCGATGGCCCTGAGCACGGTGTTCGGCGCAGGAGAGGTCCCGCCCGTCACCGCGTGCAAGAGCTCGGTCGGGCATCTGCTCGGCGCTGCCGGCGCCATCGAGGCCGTAGCCGCCGTCTTGACCCTCACCGACCAGCAGATCCCGCCAACCGTCAACCTCACCACCCAGGACCCCGCCTGCCCCATCGAGGTCGTCACGGACCTCCGGGAGCAATCCGTCTCCGCCGTCATCTCGAACTCCTTCGGGTTCGGTGGACACAACGCCGTCCTGGCCTTCACCTCCGCGCCCGCCGGCACAGCAACCACGTGACGCACCCCATGCCGCCAATCCTCGAACCCGCTTCCTACCTGGGCACCACCGTCCAGGTCTTTGCCGACCGCCCGGCCTCCCACGATGTGTTGCTGCGGCGCGCGGCCGCGGCCTGGCCCGACCACCCGGCCGTCGAGGCCCCCTCCGCCACACTCTCCTACGCCGAACTCGACGCGCTCGTCGACCGGGCCGCGGCCGCTCTCCACGAGGTGGCCGAGCCGGGCGACCGCATCGCCGTGGCCCTGTCCCACGACGTACCGCTGTTCACGGTGCCGTTCCTGGCCAGCCGCGCGGGCGTGACGGTCCTGCTGCTGAACGCCTCCCTGACGCCGGACCGGTGGGCCGAGCAGCTCGACACCGCCGAGCCGACGGTGGTCCTCACCGACGCAGCTCATCAGGCCTCCGTCGCTGCAGCGGTGCGCGAGAGCCACCGCGTCGTCCCCGCGTCGCAGATCTGGCAGGCCAACCAGGCCCCCGCCGCACCGCGGCCGACTGGCCGGCCCACCGGTGGGCCCGATCAGACCCTCGCGCTGATCGCCACCTCCGGCACCACGGGCGTTCCGAAGATGAGCCGGGTGACCACCGCTGGGCTCATCCACGCTGCGCTGGCCTACATCGACCTCCTCGGACTGGACAGCACCGACCGGGCGTACGTCTGCCTGCCGCTGTACTACATCGGGGCACTCTCCGCCCAGACCACGACCATGGCGCTGGTCGGGGGCACCTGTGTCATCCCCGACGACACGGCCCCGGCCACTGCGGCCAGCCGGATGGAGGCTGCGCGCGCGACCTACCTCGACGCCGTCCCGTCCTGGCTCGGTCTCATGGTCCGCGAGGGCACCGCCACCGTCCCCACCCTGCGGACGGTCATCTACGGCGGAGCACCGATGCCGGCAGAGGTGGCTCAGGCGCTGGCCCGACGCTTCGGCACGGTCGCCTTGTGGGACGTCTGGGGACTCTCCGAGACCCACGGTCCCGCAACCGCGCTGCGGTACGAACTCGATGCCCCGCCCCTGCCCGGAACGGTCGGGCGGCCCCTGGCCGGTGTGGAGGTGCGAGCCGACAGCGAGGACGGCGGTCCCGGTGAGCTCCTCGTCCGCGGCCAGAACGTCACACCGGGCTACGCCGACGACGAGGCACTGACCCGGAAGGTCATCGACCGGGGGTGGCTGCGGACCGGCGACATCGGCACGATCGGTCCGGACGGGACGGTCCGGCTGCTCGACCGGGCCAAGGACGTGATCATGCGAGGCGGCGCCAACGTCTTCAGCGTCGAGGTCGAGCAGGTGCTCGGCCAGCACCCCGATGTGGTCGAGGCCGCCGTCTACGGCGTACCCGACGGATTCGGCCAGGAAGCGGTCACCGCAACGGTGGTGCTGCGTGAGGGCGCAACGATTGATGTGATGGCACTCCGGGCACTGGTTGACTCCGGGATCGGACGGCATGCCGTGCCGCGACGCATCACCACCGCAGACAGCCTGCCCCGCAACCACACCGGCAAGATCGACAAGACGACGCTGCGAGCCCAGGGCGGTTCCCCCACGGGCCGGAGGAGCACGACGCGTGAGTGACCAGCCATCCACCAGCGATCGCATCGCGGCCGTCATCGATGACCTCTTCGGCGTGCCCGCCGATGCCCTGACGTCTGACGTCACCCTGCAGGACGGGCTGCAACTGGACTCGCTGTCCGTTGTCGAGTTGCAGGTCGCCGTCGAAGACGAGTTGGACATCCGCTTCGATGAGGCGTCGACGGCAGAGGTGGCGACGTTCGGCGACCTGGTGGCCGCTGCGCGTGCAATGCTGCAGCGTGCCGGAGCCGAACCAGAGCCGACCTCCGGTTCCGACCGCAAGGCGTCGTAAGTGAGGATTCCTACGTGAACATCGCGATCTGCTTCCCGGGGCAGGGAAGCCAACAACCTGGAATGGCCACGGCCTGGGCCGATGTCCCCGCCGCTTCCCGTTGGTCCGAGGCCGACGAGATCCTCGGCTGGGACGTCTCGCGCCTGGGAACCGACGCGCCGGCGGACGAGCTGACCGAGCCGCTCAACTGTCAGGTGGCGTTGTTCGTCCACCACGTGGTCCTGTTCGAGACCTGGCGGGCCGCCCACCCCGAAATCGACATCGCCATGACGGCCGGCCACTCGCTGGGGGAGTACAACGCCCTCCACGCCGCAGGGGCGATGTCGTTCGAGGACGGCCTCGGGCTGGTGGAGGTCCGGGCGAACGCCACGCAGGCGGCCGCTGATGACATGCCCGGCACGATGATCGCAGCGCTGGGCTTCGAGGTCGAGGAGGTCAGCGCCGCTTGTGCGCAGGCCGGTGCCCACGTGGCCAACGACAACGCCGTGGGGCAGATCACCGTCTCGGGCACGCCGGACCAACTCGCAGCGGTGAAGGACCTCCTGGCCGAGGGTCGGGGCAAGGTGCGGGACATCCCCGTTGGGGCTGCATATCACTCGCCGCACATGGCTGCCGCCGTGGCGCCACTGGGTGAGGCGCTCGACGCCACCGCCTTCGCCGACACCACCGTCCCCGTCATCGCCAACGTGGACGCCAGCCCGCACAGCGAGGGGGCGGTGTGGCCCGATCTGCTGCGCCGGCAGGTGACCAGCCCGGTCCGGTGGCGTGAGAGCGTCCTTGCGATGAAGGAGGCCGGCGTCGAGGAGATCGTGGAGTTGGGTGCCACGGCCGTCATCGGCCCCATGGTCAAGCGGATCGACCGCAGCATCGCACGGACCTCCATCACCGCGCCCGACCAGGTCTGAGCCCCTCAGGCCGGCCGAGCCAACGTTCCGGCGGCGCATCTGGCAGGGTTAGGAAGCCCGTCGACGGAGGAGACGATGTGACATGAGCAACGCGGACACCCGCTGGGCGCTGGTGACCGGCGCCTCGAAGGGCATCGGAGCCGCGACGGCCACGGCGCTGGCCGGCCAGGGCCTGAACGTCCTGGTGGGGTACGGGGGCGACCGTGCCGGTGCGGACGCCACCGCGCAGGCCTGCACCGACGCCGGTGTCAAGGCCCGGACCGTCACAGCCGACCTCGGCGCCGATCTCTCACCGCTGACCGACGCCGTTGATGACGTCGGCGATGTCGCCGTGCTGGTGAACAACGCCGGGATCACGGCCGACGGGCTGCTGATGAGCATGTCGGACGATGCGTTCACGAAGACCCTCCAGGTCAACCTGACCGCGTCGTTCGCGCTCACCCGCGCCGTGCTGCGGAAGATGCTGCGCGCCCGCTACGGCCGCATCGTCAACGTCTCCAGCGTCGTCGGGCTGCACGGCAACCCCGGCCAAGCCAACT
Organism: Euzebya tangerina; assembly: GCF_003074135.1. Lineage (NCBI taxonomy): Bacteria > Bacillati > Actinomycetota > Nitriliruptoria > Euzebyales > Euzebyaceae > Euzebya > Euzebya tangerina. The sequence goes on from NZ_PPDK01000001.1 coordinate 2,948,466, forward strand.
ACGCCGCGTCCAAGGCCGGGCTGGTCGGACTGACGAAGTCGTTGGCGCGGGAGGTCGGCAAGCGAGGGATCACGGTGAACGCGGTGGCCCCGGGCTTCATCACGACCTCCATGACGGAGGACGTCGAGACCGATGGCTACCTCGACCAGATCCCCGCGGGCCGCCTGGGCGATCCAGACGAGGTGGCGGCCGTCATCGCGTTCCTGTGCAGCGACGCCGCCTCCTACGTCAACGGCGCGGTCTTCCAGGTCGACGGCGGTCTCTTTGCCTGACCTGCCGTGACGACGAGCGGTCGCAACATGCTGCCGATGCGGGTGGCCCACCGGCTGGCGGGACCGCCGGTGCTGTCCTGGTTGCGGTGCGACGTCCGGGGTCGAGAGAACGTCCCGACGCACGGCGGTGTGATCCTGGCTCCGAACCACCGCTCCTTCCTGGATCACTTCACGCTGGCAGCCGCGTCCCCCCGACCGATGCGCTTCCTGGGGAAGGTCGAGCTCGAGTCCGGCCCGTTCGGCTGGTTCAACATGACGATGGGCATGATCCCGGTCCAGCGAGGGAGTGCGGACCTGGGCGCGCTGCAGGTGGTCATCGATGCCCTCACGGCGGGGGCGGTTGTCGGCATCTTCCCGGAGGGGACGCGGTCACCGACGGGAGAGCTCTTCAAGTTCCGGTCGGGGATGGGCCGTGTGGCGGCCGCCGCGGGTGTTCCGATCGTCCCGGTGGGGATGCAGGGGATGCAGTCGGTCTGGCCGAAGGGCCAGACGTTGCCCAGCCCGCGTCGCCCACCCCCGGGCCGGCTGAGCATCACCTTCGGGGCGCCGGTCGAGCTGGCTGATGACTCCTCCCGGAGCCGTCGACAGGCCACGAGTGAGGTGTACGACGAGGTTGCTCGCCTGTGCGGCCAGGACGAGGCCGAGGGCTTCGCCCCGATCAACCAGTAGCGAATCGAACGGGCGGAGGCACTCTGGCCCCATGACGGCTGACATCACCATCCCCGCTGACCTGCTCCCGGCCGACGGCCGATTCGGCTGCGGACCCACGAAGGTCCGCCAGGCCTCCGTCGACGCCCTGGCAGCATCCGGCGGGCGGTACCTCGGGACCTCCCACCGCAAGCCCGAGGTGAAGAGCCTGGTCGCCCGCATCCGCACGGGTCTGCGGGAGTACTTCCGACTCCCCGACGAGTACGAGGTCACCCTCTCCAACGGCGGCGCCACGTTCTTCTGGGATGCCGCCGGCTTCTCCCTCATCGAGCAGCGGTCGGCCCACGCCGTCTTCGGAGAGTTCTCCGCGAAGTTCGCGAAGTCGGCGGCGCTCATGCCGTTCCTGGACGATCCGGTCCTGATCGAGGCGCCCGTCGGCAGCCACCCCCAGGTCGAGCGAGTCGACGGCGTCGACGTCTACGCCCTGACCCACAACGAGACCTCCACGGGGGTGGCGATGCCCATCACCCGGCCGGCGGGCAACGGGCTGGTCCTGGTGGACGCCACCTCGGGCGCCGGGGCCATCGACGTCGACGTGACGGAGTCCGACGTCTACTACTTCAGCCCTCAGAAGGCCTTCGGAGCCGAGGGCGGCCTGTTCGTGGCGTTGCTGTCACCGAGCGCCCAGGCCCGCATCGGGGCAATTCGCGCCAGCGGCCGCCCGATCCCGCCGTCCCTCGACCTGTCCCTGGTCCTGGACAACTCGGCGAAGGACCAGACCTACAACACGCCGGCCGTGAGCTCCCTGTTCCTGCTGGCCGACAACGTGGAGTGGCTGCTCGAGCAGGGTGGGCTGACCGCCGTCGCCGAGGCCAGCACCGCCAAGGCCGGGCTGGTCTACGCGTGGGCTGATGCCAGCGCGTTCGCCACGCCCTTCGTGTCCGACCCGGCGAAGCGCTCACCGGTGGTCTGCACCATCGACATCGACGAGTCCATCGATGCCAGCGACGTCAGCGACGTGCTGCGGGCCAACGGGATCCTGGACACCGACGCCTACCGCAAGCTCGGCCGCAACCAGCTTCGCCTCGGCGTGTTCCCTGCCGTGGACACCGAGGACGTCCATGCGCTGCTCGGCTGCATCGACTACGTCGTCGAGGCCATGTAGCCGAGTCGCTGCGGGAGGGGAGTCGGGGGAGAGTCAGCGGCCGCTCGGCGGCAGCCCATCGGGAGAGCGCCGCGGTGGCTGAGGCGAATTGCCTCCAGCCGCGCCCATCCTGCCTCCGCCATCCTGCCGATAGGTCGGTGGGGTGGGGCGGTGTGGGGCGATCTGCCTCCACGCGATGCTGCATCGGGCCGGTCTGGAGGCAGAACGGTTCATCGGCCTGATCGCGACCGTCAGCTGGCCAACCCTCCCACTTCGTCCCACTCGAGCCCTCACAGCAGGTCCGAAACGCGTGAACGCGGGCCACCAACGGCGTCTGACCGGCCAAAAGACCATGTCATCGGCCTGCAGGCACACTGATTCGGGTCCTGGCGGGGCACTTCTCGAGTACCCGCAAACCCCCGGAAAGCTGGGCTCTGAGTCAACTGTTGTGGCTCGTGTTAAGAAGAAGTGGGTTAAGTTGTTGCCAGAGTGGGTCGATGTGGGGCATAGTGGGGGAACAGGACAACATCGTGGAAGACGGCATCGAACTGGACGACGAGTTCCTCGGCGAGTTCCACCACTCGGTGGACGCCAAGGGCCGACTGGTTCTGCCATCCGACCACCGCTCACTCATCGGGAAGGAGACGATTCACATGACGCTCGGCTTCGACAACATCATGACGATCCACCCTCCCGCCGACTGGGTGAAGATCCGGGCCTCCGTGGGGGAGATGCGACGCGGGGACCGCAGCCAGCGCCGCACCGCGCGTGCCCTGTTCAGCAACGCGAGCAAGCAGACCCTCGACAAGCAGGGCCGGATCACCATCCCGCCGAACCTGCGCGAGAAGTGCGGATTGACCAAGGAAGTCGTGGTCGTCGGCATGGGCGAGTTCATCGAGGTGTGGCCACAGGACCGCTGGGAGTCCGAGCAGGGCGAGGCCAACGACCTCTACGTCAACACCGACGAGACCACCGGGATGGGGAGCCTCTAGATGGCCGCATCGCTGACCGCAGCAGAGTGGCTACCCTCCAGGCCTGAGTGGAGCCGTAGCCGCCGGGGCAACCGCGCACGCATCCACCCCCGAGTCATGGCCACCGCACCCCACGACCCCGTCATGGCCGACCGAGTCGTCGAACTGCTCGCAGTCCGCGACGACAAGCCGGCCGTCATCGTCGACTGCACCCTCGGTGCAGGCGGCCACGCCGCACGCCTGCTCGCCGCCAGCGGCAGCCGGACTCACCTGGTCGGCTTCGACCGCGACGGCGACGCGCTCGAGTTGGCCCGCAACCGTCTGGCCGCCTACGCCGACCGGATCACCCTCATCCACGCCCCCTTCGACGAGTTCACCGAACACGTCGCACCGGTGGTCGACCGGATCGGCCCGCTCATGAGCGTGCTGTACGACCTCGGTGTGTCGTCCATGCAACTCGACACGCCCGGCCGTGGGTTCTCCTTCCGGGGATTCGGGCCGCTGGACATGCGGATGGACCCCGACCAGACGGTCACGGCAGCGGAGATCGTCAACACCGCCAGCGTGGCCGAGTTGGAGCGCTACCTGCGCGACTTCGGCGAGGAGCGCCACGCCGGCCGGATCGCTCGGGCGATCGTCGAGAACCGTCCCCACACGACCACGATCGGCTTGGCCGACCTGATCGCGCAGGCACTGCCGCGTGGTCAGCGTCGAGCAGATCGAGCCAAGGGCATCCACCCGGCGACCCGGGCCTTCCAGGGCATCCGGATCGCCGTCAACAGCGAGTTGGAACGCTTCAGTGCCTCGCTTCCCCAGGCACTGGATCTTGCCGCCGCTTCGGCCGTTCGTCCTGACGGCCGGAGCGGCAGGCTCGCGACCCTCGCGTATCACAGTTTGGAGGACCGCATTGCCAAGCGGTTCTTCTCCGACGCGGCCGACAGCTGCATCTGCCCGCCGGGTCTCCCGGTGTGCGGCTGCGGCCGCGTCCCCAACCTCACCCTGGTCACCAAGGGCGCCGAGACGCCCAGCCAGGATGAAGTCGACGCCAACCCCCGGGCCCGCTCGGCGCGGCTCCGGGTGGCTGAGCGCCTACCAGTGGTCGATCTGACGTGAGCGCGTTGCGTAGTTCAGGTGCCGCCCCAGCGCGAGTGGCACCCGGCCAGCCACGTCCACGCACCGGCGCGCGCCCGCATCTTCGAGCCGTTGATGCCACCGTCCGGCCGCGCCGCCGTCGTCGTCCGAGCGCGCTGGCGCGAGCGCGCTTTCGTGCCCGGCTGTACAGCATCGTGACCGTCGCCGTGATGGTCCTCGGGATCATCGGGGTCGTCGCCTTGAACGCGCTCGCCGCAGAGGCATCCTTCCAAGCCCGCGAGCTCGAGGCGGCGATCAGCGACCTGACACTCGAGCACGACGATCTGGTTGCCGAGGTGGCCAGCCTCGAAGCCCCCGATCGCGTGCGCCTCGTCGCAGGCGCCCAGCTCGGCCTGCTCGAGCCGGAGCAGCCGGGATTCCTCACCCTGCACCCCGAGCAACTCGCTCCCCCGGAGCCGAAGCCCATGGTGGTGCTCTCACCCGAGGGTCACATCCTGGGCATCGATCGGCCTGCCCCAGGGGGCGACGCCACGATCCTGGCGGCCCCGACCACCGCAGGCGACCCGGCCGACGACGCCGAAGCCGGGAACTAGTCGCGCGATGGCCGCCCCTCCGCTGGAACGTCGACGTCGCACGGGACGATCCCAGCGACCGACGCGGCAGCCACCCAAGGACCGACCCAGCCTGACGCGCCTGATCCTGCTCGCGCTGTGGGACTCCCTCTCGCGCGCGCAGCACCGGGCGAAGGCCAGCCGTCGCCTCTTCCTCATCACCGCGGGGTACCTGGTGCTGACGCTGATCATGGGCTGGCGCCTGGCCGCCGTGCAGCTGGTGGATGCAGAGGTCTACGCCGGCTGGGCCGCCCAGCAGACGCAGCGCGAGATCGACCTGCCGGCCAGCCGCGGCGCCGTCACCGATCGCAACGGCGACCCCCTGGCCATGAGCCTGTCCACGTCCACGATCTACGCCAACCCACCCGTGCTGGAGGAGGCGGAGGTCGATCCGTTCATCGTCGCTGGTGAGCTGGCGGAGGTCATCCCCGGCGTTGATGTGCAGTCCCTCGCCGAGTCGCTGTCGAGCGACCGGGCGTTCGTCTACCTGGGTCGACAGCTCCCGCGAGAGGTCGGTGAGTCCGTCACCGATCTGGGCCTGCCGGGCATCGGGGTGCTGGAGGAGCCCAAGCGCGTCTACCCCTCCGACCGTGTGGCCAGCCAGGTCGTGGGCTGGGCGGGGCTGGACAACAACGGTCTCGCCGGGCTCGAACTGCAGATGGACGAGGCGTTGGCGGGCACCGACGGGACGCTGCGGCTGGAGCGCGCCCCCGGAGGCATCGAGATCTCCTCCGCGCCCCGCGAGGTCGTGCCCGCGACCCCCGGCGTGGACGTGCGCCTCACCATCGACCGCGAGGTCCAGTTCAACACCGAACAGATCCTCATCGAGGCGGTGGAGGAGTACAGCGCCCTCGGCGGCTCCGCCGTCGTGATGGAGGTCGAGACGGGTGAGATCCTGGCCATGGCCAGCGTTCCCTCCGTCGCCCCGTCGAACTACGCCGCCTCGACGGAGTACGACCGGCGCAACCGTGCGATCACCGACGTGTTCGAGCCGGGCTCGGTGAACAAGGTCATCACCATCGCCGGGGCGCTCGAGGATGGGGTCGTCCAGCCGGACCAGTACCGCAACGTCCCCTCCGAGATCACGCTCGGACCCGAGACGTACAGCGACTCCGAGCCACACCCCGACGGGTGGTGGACGACCCGCGACATCATGACCCGGTCGTCCAACGTCGGGACGATCCAGATCGCGCGGGAACTGGGGGAGGAGCGCCTGTACGACTACGTCACCGACTTCGGGCTCGGCTCCCCGACGGGCTTGGACTTCCCCGGTGAGTCGCGCGGGCTGCTGGCCGAGGTGGATGACTGGAGCGGAGCCAGCCTGCCGACCATCGCGATCGGACAGGGCGTCGCCGCCACGCTGGTCCAGACCGCGCAGGTCTTCCGGGTGATCGCAAACGATGGCGTGTGGACGCAACCCCAGCTGGTCCAGGGGACGGTGGACCACGAAGGCACATTCCTCCCCACGGAGGCCGGCGAGCCCCGGCGCGTCGTGTCCTCCGCAACCGCGGCCACGGTCGCCGACATGCTGATCGAGGTCGTGGAGTCCCCGAACGGCACCGGCGGCCTGGCCGCGGTACCCGGCTACCGCGTGGGCGGCAAGACCGGAACCGCGCAGAAGCCGCTCGAGGGTGAGCTCGGGTACGCCGAGAACGCCTTCATCGCAACCTTCGCCGGCTTCGCCCCCGTGGAGAACCCGCGCTTCGTCGTGGCCGTCATGCTCGACGAGCCCACCCCGTTCTACGGCGGACTCTCGGCTGCACCGACGTTCTCCCAGATCATGCAGTTCGCCCTGCGGGACCAACGGGTGGCACCGGCCAACCCGCCCGTGCCGATGCCCGTCGGCCAGGACCTCGGTCACTCGATCGCCGCACAGCCGGAGTCTGCAGTGAGCATCCCCGACGGCGACGCTGCTGAGGATGACGCCGTCATCGCGGAACCGCTGGTCGACGAGCCTGGCGACGACCCGGCGCAGTGAGCGTCGTCGATCGCCACACGCATGGTGCTGCCCGAGCGGTCAGTGGTCGCCTGCACGTCCCGGTACCGCCGATCCGACGCCGCTCGCTCGTATCCTTGCGAGCATCTCGGACCCTGCCACCCCGGACACGGCCACCTCGGACATCGCGCCCGACCCTCCGTTCGACCACCGGCAGACGCTCCCAGCCAGCGACTCCACGCGACGTGACCACCACCTCAGTCCCCGACCGGCTTGCCCATGCCCTCTCCGGCACCTGGGTGGACTCGGCGACGCCTGACTCGGACGGATCCATCGGGATCATCCGCGACCTCACGCACGACAGTCGCGACGCCGGTCCGGGTGTCATGTTCGCCGCGCGTCCGGGTGCGCACGTCGATGGTCACGACTTCGCCGCCGCTGCCACTGCAGCCGGCACACCTGCCGTCCTCGTCGAGCGGCCGCTCGACCTCGCGGTCCCACAGCTGGTCGTGCCGTCCGTGGCCGCGGCCATGGGACCGGCGGCCGACCTGATCCACGGACGCCCGACCGATGCGATCACGGTCCTCGGCATCACCGGCACCAACGGCAAGACGACGACGGCGTACCTGCTCGACGCGATCCTGCGGGCCGACGGGAGGACGACCGGCCTGGTCGGCACGGTGGAGACCCGCATCGCCGGCGAGGGCGTGCCGGGGGTCCGGACGACGCCCGAAGCCACCGATCTCCACCGGCTGTTCGCCCGGATGCGCGACGAGGGTGTGTCGGCGGCCGCCATCGAGGTGTCGAGCCACGGCCTGGCCCTCGGCCGTCTGGGCGGCGTGCGCTTCGCGGCGACGCTGTTCACCAACCTCTCCCAGGATCACCTGGACTTCCACCCCGACATGGAGGCGTACTACCAGGCCAAGGCCAGCCTGTTCACGCCGTCCTACACCCCGCTGGGGATCGTGACGATCGACGACGATCACGGGCGTCGGCTGGCTGCGGAGGCCACCTGTTCGGTGTGGACGCTGTCGCTGGGAGGACCGGCGGACCTCACCGCGACGGAGGTGACACGTCGTGCCGACGGCTCCTCCTTCGTCGCCGACGTCCACGGCCGTCAGGTCCCCGTCACCATCAACCTGCCGGGGACGTACAACATCGCCAACGCGCTGGGTGCCATCGGCTTGGCGCACGCCGCCGGCGTCGATCTGGAGGTCGCGGCGCGCGGGCTGCGCAGCCTGCCCGGTGTGCCAGGTCGCATGGAACGTGTGGACGCCGGCCAGGACTTCGAGATCCTGGTGGACTACGCCCACACCCCGGACTCGGTCGCGGGGGTGCTGGCCGCCGCCCGTGCCGTCGCCTCGGGCCGCCTGGTGGTGGTCCTCGGCTGCGGTGGGAACCGCGATCAGGCCAAGCGCCCGATGATGGCTCGAGCCGCGCAGAACGGTGCTGACGTTGCCATCTTCACCAGTGACAACCCGCGGACCGAGGATCCGGAGGCGATCCTCGACGACATGGTTGCGGGACTGTCGACGTCGGACGGCGTGACACGGATCACCGATCGGCGGGCTGCCATCGCCCACGCCGTCGACCTCGCGGCGCCCGGCGACGTGATCGTCATCGCCGGCAAGGGACACGAGCCGTACCAGGAGCTGGCAGACGGCCGTATCGACTTCGACGACCGGCTCGTGGCCCGCGAGTCGCTGGCCGCCCGCTCCGGGGGTGCCACATGATCCCGCTGAGCCCCGAGGCCGTCGCTGACATCGTCGGTGGTGAGTTGATCGGAGCCGGAACCGGCGAGGTCACCGGCATCTCGATCGACTCCCGGACCACCAGGTCAGGCGACTTGTTCGTCCCCCTCGACGGCGAACACACCGACGGGCACCGCTTCATCAGCAGCGCACAGGCCGCTGGCGCCGTCGCCCACCTCTGCGCCGCCGCCCAGGCCCCGTCGGTGGCAGGTCCCGGGGCCATCGTCGTCGACGATCCCTTGGACGCCCTCACCGGTCTGGGTGCCTGGGTTCGCGATGCGGTGGATCCGCTGGTCATCGCCATCACCGGCTCGAACGGCAAGACCACGACCAAGGATCTGACCGCCGCCGCCATCGGCGCCGGCCGCCGGGTGGTCGCCAACCCCGGGTCGTTCAACAACGAGTTGGGGCTCCCGCTGACGCTCTGTCTGCTGCAGCCGGACACCGAGGTGCTGGTCTGTGAGATCGGCGCCCGAGGGATCGGCCACATCGCCCAGGTCATGCCGATGCTGCGCCCCGACGTGGCCATCGTCACGACCATCGCCGAAGCCCACATCGGCGAGTTCGGTTCGATCGAGGCGATCGTCCAGGCCAAGGGTGAATTGGTCGAGGGGTTGGACCCGGGCGGGGTCGCCATCCTCAACGCTGACGTCCCGGCCTGTGCCGGCCTGGCCCAACGCGCGCCAGGGCGGGTGATCACCGTCGGACGAAGCGGCTCCGCGGACCTCTCGCCTGATGCCGTCGAGGCCGACGACCATGCTGTTGTAACCATGACCGTCAAGGGCCAGCGGGTCCGGCTGCCGCTGCCAGGCCAGCACCAGGTCACCAACGGCCTGCTCGCTCTCGCAGCGGCCGAGATCGCTGAGGTGGACCTGGAGACTGCCGCGGAGGGCCTTGCGTCCGCGGCCGTGTCGCGTTGGCGGATGGAGATCAGCACCGTCGGCGGGGTGACGATCGTCAACGACGCCTACAACGCGAACCTCGACTCCATGCGCGCGGCGCTGGCGACGGCGGCCGGCATGCGGGTCGACGGCCGCCGGATCGCCGTCCTCGGCTTCATGGCGGAGCTCGGGGATCGCACGGAGTCGGCACACCGGACCGTGGGCGAGGTGGTGGCCGAGTCGGGCGTCGATCGCCTGATCGTGGTGGAGGAGCGTGCAGTCGCGATCGCCCAGGGCGCCCAGGACGGCGGCTTCGACGGGCCCTTGGACGTGGTGGCGGATGCGGCGGCCGCGGCGACGGCTGTCACCGGAAGCGTCACCGCCGGCGACCTGGTGCTCATCAAGGCAAGCCGGAGCGCCGGGCTCGAGGCCGTGGCGCAGCGCCTGACCGACCACCTGACCGACGGGGAGGCCGGCGCGTGAGGTTCATCCTGTTGGCGGCCGCCATCTCGCTGGCCCTGTCCCTGGTCGGGACACCGTTGGTCATCCGCTTCTTCCGCTCCCGCCAGATGGGCCAGTTGATCCGCGACGACGGCCCCCAGAGCCACCAGACCAAGCGAGGGACGCCCACGATGGGCGGCACCGCCATCATCATCGCGGGGCTCGTCGCCTACATCGTCTCTGCCGCGTTCGCCGGACGGCTGGACTCCGCGGGCGGCGCGCTGGCCATGTCGACGTTCGCCGGGATGGGGCTGGTCGGGTTCCTCGACGATTTCATCAAGCTGCGCCAGAAGCGGAACCTGGGCCTGTCCAAGACCGCGAAGTTCGGTGGCCAGGCGCTGGTGGCCATCGTGTTCGCCTTCGGCGCCCAGTACGTGGCGGAGACCTCCACGCAGCTGTCGTTCATCGGACCGCTGCCGCTGGACTTCGGACCGGTGCTGTTCCCCATCTTCTGCTTCATCATCCTGTCAGGCACGTCCAACGCCGTGAACCTGACCGACGGGCTGGACGGCCTGGCGGCCGGAGTCAGCGCCATGGTCTTCGGGGCCTACATGATCATCGCGTTCTGGATCTTCCGGCACGAGATGGACTACACCCGCGAGGCGTGGATCCATGCCGACACGTTGGCCATCGCCGCGGCCGCTGCCATGGGCGCCACGACCGGATTCCTGTGGTGGAACGCCCATCCCGCCAAGATCTTCATGGGCGACACCGGATCCTTGGCGATCGGCGGGATGCTCGCGTCGCTGGCCGTCCTGACCGAGACCGAGCTCCTGGTCATCATCCTCGGTGGCCTGTTCGTCGCGGAGACCGTCAGCGTGATCCTGCAGATCGCGGTCTTCCGCCTCGGGGGCGGCCGACGGCTGTTCCGCATGGCGCCGTTCCACCACCACTTCGAGCAGCTGGGCTGGCACGAGAACACCGTCATCGTCCGCTTCTGGATCATCGGGGGCCTCTGCACCGCCTTCGGCATCGGCCTGTTCTACGCCGAGTACCTGTCCCGGGCCGGCTCCGGATGAGGGTGCTCGTGGTCGGGATGGGTGCCAGCGGTCGAGCGATGGTCGATGCGCTGCTGGCGGCGGGTGAGACCGTCGTCGCAGTCGAGGAGCGCGAGGACGCCGACGTGTCCGGAATCACCGTCCCGGTGGCCCTCGGACCGCTTGGCGAGCATCTCCTCGACGGGATCGACGTCGTGGCGACCAGTCCCGGTGTTCCGCCGACCAAACCCGTGCTCGCCGCAGCCGAGCGTCGGGGCATCCCCGTCTGGTCCGAGCCGGAGCTTGCGTTCCGGCTGAACGCCGGTCGCACCCGCCTGGTCGGCGTCACCGGCACCAACGGCAAGACGACGACCACACAGATGATCGCGGCGTGCCTGGACGCGCCGGCGGCCGGGAACATCGGACCCACGCTGGTCACGGCACTCACCGTCGATCCGGCGCCGATCGTGGTTGCTGAGCTCTCCAGCTTCCAACTGCACTACGCCCACACGCTGCGCCCCGACGTCGCAGTGCTGCTCAACGTGGCTGACGATCATCTCGACTGGCACGGGGGAGCGGACGGCTATCGGGCCGACAAGGCCAGGATCTGGCGGAATCAGCGGACCCAGGACATCGCCGTTATCAACGCCGATGATCCCGGCGCTGCGAAGACGGCCGCAACGCATCCGCCTCCGGGCACGGTGATCCAGGCCAGCGCGACCCGCGACGGCATGGTCGATCCCGAGGCGATGACTGCTGCCGGCGCGCACAACGTCGCCAACGCCACGCTGGCGGCGCACGCCGCCGTGGCGCTCGGGGTTGACCGTGACCAGGTCCGTCGACGGCTGCACGCCTTCGACGTCGGCGATCACCGCCTGCAACGCGTGGCCACCATCGACGGCGTCGCCTACGTCAACGACTCCAAGGCCACGAACCCGCACGCGGCGCTGGCGTCCTTGCAGTCCTACGACGACATCGTGTGGATCGCCGGAGGGCTGAACAAGGGCCTGTCCTTCGACCTGCTCGGACCCGCAATCGCCGACCAGGTCCGCCATGTCGTGACGATCGGTGCGTGTGGGCCCGAGATCGCCGCGGCGGCGCGTCGGGTCGGCGTCGCAGTCACTGAAGCCGGCAGGCTGGACAAGGCCGTACCGACCGCTCACCGGATCGCCCAGGGATTGGACCGACGCGTGACCGTACTGCTCGCGCCGGCCGCCGCCAGCATGGACCAGTTCACCGACTACGCCGAGCGGGGCAAGACGTTCGCGGCGCTCGTGTCCGACCTGCAGAGGGCAACCGCATGACCGCCATCTCCAAGAGGGCACGACCCATCAGGCTGCCGGCGCGCCACACGCGCGAGTCGCTGTGGCTGATCGGGGTGTCCCTGCTGCTGCTGCTGCTCGGCCTGGTGATGACCTTCAGCGCCTCCTTCGTCCAGTCGACCGCACAGACCGGCGACGCCTTCGGCGTGTTCAACCGGCAGGCGTTCTGGTTTGCCATCGGCGTCCCCATCGCCGTGCTGGCCGCCGTGGTCGACTACCGACGCTGGCGACCTCTGGCCACCGTCGCGCTCATCGGAACGCTGGCCGCCATGGTCCTGGTCCTGTTCATCGGCGAGGAGATCAACGGTGCGCGCCGCTGGTTCTCCTTGGGACCGTTGAACCTGCAACCGTCGGAGATCATCAAGCTGACCCTGCCGATGTACGTGGCAGCGGTGCTGGCCAAGCGCTGGAACCGCGTGCGGCGTGGCGACCTGTTCGCCCTGCTCCTCCCGACCATGCCGGCCATCGCCGCCGCGGCCCTCCTCGTCGTGCTCAGCCCGGACCTTGAGTCGGCTGTCCTCGTGGCCGTGATCGGGTTGACGCCGCTGTTCATCGCCGGCCTCCCCATGCGGCTGCTGGCCGTGTCCGGTGCCGCGCTCGGCGCCGTGGCCTGGTTCGGGATCCAAGGAAGCGCCTACCGCATCGGCCGGATCAACGCCTGGTTGGATCCGACCAACGAGGCGTTCCGGGACGGCTACGGCTACCAGACGACGCAGGGCTTCATCGCGCTCGGCAACGGTGGCATCTGGGGCACCGGCCTGGGGCAGGGGCGCGGCAAGTGGCTCTACGTCCCCAACGCGCACACCGACTTCATCTACGCGATCATCGGTGAGGAGCTCGGCCTCGTCGGCGGCATCGGAGTCCTGATCGCCTTCCTCGTGCTGACGCTGCTCGGCTGTCGGATCGCATCCCGGGCCCCCGATGCCTTCGGCCGTATGCTGGCTGCCGCGATCACGGTCTGGCTGGCCCTGCAGGCGGCGATCAACATCTCCTCCGTCGTCGGCGTCCTGCCGGTGACGGGAGTGACGCTTCCGCTGGTGTCCTTCGGGGGCTCGTCGTTGGTGATCACCATGGCCGGCATCGGGGTCCTGGTCGCCATCGCGCGCCAGGCGGGTGACAACGCCGGTCTGGACGAGTCGCTGGAGCTGGACGGCGAACTCAACGACGCAGCCGCCTCCCCGGGCTCTCCATGAGTCGCACCGTCATGATCGCCGCGGGCGGGACCGGCGGCCACGTCTTCCCCGGTCTTGCGACCGCCGCTGCCCTGGTTGAGGCCCATCCGGACCTGACCATCGAGTTCGTCGGCACCGCAGACCGGTTGGAGGCGACCCTGGTCCCAGACGCGGGATACACCCTCCACACCGTCCCCGCCATGGCCCTCTCGCGGAAGCTGTCCTTGAGCACCTTCAAGCTCCCCGCCGTGCTGCTGCGGGCCGTGCGGCAGGTCAGCGGCATCCTGCGCGCCTCCGACGTGGTGGCCGCCATCGGGTTCGGTGGGTACACCTCCGTCCCCCTGGCGCTGGCCGCGCGTCGTGGCAAGGTGCCGCTGATCGTCCACGAGCAGAACGCGGTCCCGGGCGTGGCCAACAAGCTGGCGGCACGAGCGGCCAAGGCCGTCGCCGTCACCTTCGAGGAGGCGATGGGCGGGTTCGGCTCCACCCCGACCGTCCTGACGGGCAACCCCGTGCGGCCTGGCCTGATCCCGGACGGCGACATCTCGGACAGCGACATCTCGGACGGCGACATCTCGGACAGCGATGAGGACTCCGAGGACTTGCGGACGCGGCTGCGTGCCCTCCGCTCGACGGGACTGGAGCACTTCGGGTTGGAGCCCACCCGCAGCACCCTGCTGGTGTTCGGCGGCAGCCAGGGTGCACAGCGGATCAACCAGGCCCTGACCGGCAGCGTCGGAGGGTGGAACGCCCCCGGCGAACTGCAGATCCTGCACGCGGCGGGCAAGCGCACGATCGACCAGACCCGGCAGGACTGGCAGACCAGCGGCGTGGACCCGGACGGCAGTTGCGGTCCCGATGGTCTGAAGGTCCGCTGCGTCGAGTTCATCGAGCAGATGCACCTGGCCTACGCGGCGGCTGACCTCGTCGTGTGCCGCGCAGGGGCGTCCTCGATCGCCGAGCTGACCGCCCTCGGGCTGCCATCCCTGCTCGTGCCCTACCCCTACGCCACCGCTGATCACCAGACCGTGAACGCCCGCGCCGTGGCTCGTGCCGGTGGGGCCGTCATGATGGCCGACGCCGAGGTGACCTCGGCCAGGATGATCGCCGCCGTCGAGCCGCTGCTGGTCGATGACGACGCCCGTGCCCGGATGGCGCGGGCTGCCGCCGACTTCGGTCGTCCGGACGCCGCAGCCGACGTCGCGGACCTGGTTGCCCGGGCGGCGCAGCTGTCCCCACGGGAGCGGTGAGGGTGGTGGAGCGGTACGCCGACGCGAGCACCGTCCGGGTGTCACCGGAGTCGCGGGTGCACTTCATCGGCATCGGTGGCGCGGGGATGGCGCCGTTGGCGCAGATCTCGGCGGAGCGTGGCATGACCGTCAGCGGCAGCGACGTCCGGGCGGGCGGCGCGGCCGAGCGACTGCGGGATCTCGGTGCCGTCGTCCACGTCGGCCACGACCGGGGCAACATCGGCCCCGCCGACCTGGTCGTCGTCTCCAACGCCGTGCCGGCGGACAACCCCGAGTGGCAGGCGGCCGAGCAGGACGGCGTGCCGATCATCCTGCGGGCGGATTACCTCGAGTTGCTGATGGCGGGCCGGACCCGGGTGCTGATCAGCGGGACCCACGGCAAGACGACCACCACCTCGATGGTCACGGTGGCCTTGCAGGCCGCCGGTCTTGATCCCTCCTACGCCATCGGTGGTTCGTTGGGGGAGGGGCGCCCCGGCGCGCACCACGGCACCGGCGAGGTGTTCGTCGCGGAGGCCGACGAGGCGTTCAGGTCCTTTCTCCGTCTGACGCCCGACATCGCCATCATCACGAACCTGGAGATGGACCATCACGACGTCTACGACGATCTCGTGGCGTACCGGGACGCGTTCGTGGCCTTCCTCGACCGGCGACCGCCGGGAGCACCCGCACTGGTCTGCGCCGACGACCCTGGAACCCGAGATCTGCTGCGCGACGTGCAGGTCCCGGTGCACAGCTACGGGACCAGGGCGGACGCCGGCATCCCGATCCGCGACATCAGGCCCACGCCGGACGGCGGCTCCCGCTTCACCGTGACCGACATCGACGGCACCGTCGTGCCGATGGCCGTTGCCGTTCCCGGGCGGCACAACGTGCTGAACGCGGCCGCGGCCATGGTGGCCGGACGGCTGGCCGGCGGTGACGTGGGCGCCATGACCGACGGTCTGGCCTCCTTCACCGGGGCGCTCCGTCGCTATCAGCGGATCGGAGAGGCGGCTGGGATCAGCATCGTCGACGACTACGGGCACCACCCGACGGAGCTCGCCGCCACGCTCCAGGCCGGTCGACAGGCCAATCCGGACGGCCGCGTCGTCGCGGTCTTCCAGCCCCACCGGTACACCCGGACGCAGGCCATGGGCACGGAGTTGGGGACCGCGCTGGGGGCCGCTGACGTCGTGATCGTCACCGAGATCTACGCCGCCAGCGAGCCGCCGATCCCCGGGGTCGACGCCCACCTCGTGGCCGACGCGGTCCGCGCAGTGGGCACCGATGTGCGGTACGCCACGACCCTCGACCAGGCGCTCACACAGCTCGAGGAGGAGCTGGCGCCCGGGGATCTTCTACTGACCATGGGGGCCGGTGACATCACCACGCTGGGCCCACGCGTGCTGGCGTCGCTGTCAGCTCGTCCCGATGCAGGGCCCGACGCATGAGTGGTCGGCTGTGAGCACCTCCTCGACCGGGACGGACTGGATCGGCCTCCTCGAGACCGCCCTGAACGGGGAGACCACCCGCGCAGCGCCGCTGGCCGACCGGACCACGCTGAAGGTCGGCGGGTCCGCTGCGCTGCTGGCCCGAGCGGAGAGCGTAGATGACCTCCGAGCGATAGCCGACGTCTGCCGCGGCCATGCGGTGCCGTGGCTCATCATCGGCCGCGGTTCCAACATGCTGGTCGCCGACGAGGGCTGGCCCGGTGTGGCCATCGTGCTGGGTCGTGGCCTGCGCGGCGTGGAGGTCCTGACCCCGGGGGCCGCGCCCGACACCCCGGCGACCGTCCAGCTCGGCGGGGCCGAACCCATGCCGGTGCTCGCCGTCGCGCTGGAACGGCTGGGACTGGGCGGCATGGCCTTCGCCGTGGCCATTCCCGGCACGGTCGGCGGTGCAGTCCGGATGAACGCCGGGGCCCACGGCGGACAGATGGCCGATGTGCTGGTCTCCGCGACCGTCCTGTCGATGACGGACGGCACCACCCGCACGATCTCCGCGGAGGAGCTGGCGATGACGTATCGGCACACCGCGCTCCCCGACGACGTCATCGTGCTCGACAGCTTGGTCCGCCTGCCGCTGGTCGAGCCGGAGCCGCTGGCCGCCGACATGGCTGAGATGCGGCAGTGGCGTCGCGACCACCAGCCGATCAACCAGCCCTCCTGCGGCAGTGTGTTCCGCAACCCTCCCGGCGACTCGGCCGGCCGACTGATCGATGCGCTGGGCTTGAAGGGCCATCGGGTCGGCGGGGCCGTGATCAGTCACAAACACGCCAACTTCATCACGACCGAACCGGGTGCACGGGCCGCTGACGTGTACGCGATCATCCGACATGTGCAGCGGGAGGTCCGACGAGAATTCGACATCGTCCTCAACACTGAGGTCGTCCTGATCGGTGATTTCGACCCGGAGGTCTAACCGTGAGCGCTTCTTCCCCAGCGTTTCCTGCCCCCCTGAACCGCACGCTGCTGCTCAGAGCCCTGAGCTTCCTCGGGTTGGTAAACCCCCCAGCCCGCCGGCTCGAGCCGAGGATGCGGCCCCGGCCGGCCACTGCCAGATCGGCCACCACCCCCGTCATCCCCCCGGCGACCCGGCAGCGGTCGCTGCTGTCGATGCGGGCGCTGCGCGTCGCCGGGCTGGTCCAGACGCCGGTCGCCAGGACCGCTCATCCTAGAATCCGGGCACGGGCTGAGGCCGCAGCCCGCGTGCGCCGACGGCGGGAGATGCGCATCACGCTGCTCGTCCTCGGCGTGGCCGTTGCCGGCCTCGTCAGCTACGGCACGACTCGGTCGCCGCTGTTCGACATCCACACCGTCGCGCTGCGGGGTGTGGAGCCGACCCAGGCCGCCGCACTGGCCGGGGTCCTCGAGGGCACCCAGGGCACCAACGCGTTCGACCTCGACCTCGCGGCCGTCACGGCAGCGATCGACAGCCTGCCGTGGACGTCGGGTGTGGTCGTGCGTCGCCACCTGCCCGACACCCTGGAGGTCAGGGTGGCCGTGGCCACACCGGTCGTGTCGGCAGTGGTGGAGGACACCCGGTACCTGGTCGACGAGGCCGGAGTTGTCGTCGAGGCGGTGGCTCCGGACGGACGGCCCGCGTCGATGTCGACCGATGCTGCCGCGTTGCCCACCGTCACGATGGTGCAGGCGCCCGTGGTCGGCGACCAGGTCGCCATGCCGTCCGTCCGCAACGCCGCAGCCATCGCCGCGGCCATGCCGGTCGGGCTCCGGCAGTGGATCGTGTCCTACCACGCCGCAGCCGACACGGCGATGGGAGCGGCCACGCCCGGCCCTCGTGGAGAGGTGGACGTGCTGATGCGCATCCCGACCGCAGGCGGTGAGGCGCTGGAGTTCACGGCCCACCTCGGCCGTGCCACCGACATGGACCGCAAGGCGGCTGCGCTGGGCGCCCTCATCGACGAGGTGCGCGCCCGCGGTCTCACGCCGGCCGGACTTGACGTCCGCATCCCCGACCGTCCCGTCATCCAGACCTGATCTCGGCGCGGCCGGACGTCCTGTTCAGCAGGGCAAGTTGACGACCTCGTCACCGGTCAGTAAGGTCTGTCAAGTAACGAGGTTTACATAACTATAACCCTCTAGTTGAGGGTTAGGGTCTGAAACTAGGAGAAACGTCAGTGGCCGCACCCCAGAACTACCTGGCTGTCATCAAGGTGGTGGGCATCGGCGGTGGCGGTGTCAACGCCGTCAACCGGATGATCGAAGCTGGGCTCAAGGGCGTGGAGTTCATTGCGGTGAACACCGACGCCCAAGCCCTGCTCATGTCCGACGCCGACGTCAAGTTGGACGTCGGACGCGAGCTCACCCGCGGGCTCGGCGCCGGCTCGAACCCCGAGGTGGGGGAGAAGGCAGCAGAAGAGCACCGCGACGAGATCGAGGAGGTCCTCAAGGGCGCCGACATGGTCTTCGTGACCGCCGGGGAAGGGGGTGGGACCGGCACCGGAGGTGCGCCGATCGTGGCCGACATCGCCAAGGGTCTGGGTGCCCTCACCATCGGTGTGGTGACCCGGCCGTTCAGCTTCGAGGGCAAGCGGCGGGCGATGCAGGCCGAGCACGGCGTGGACCGTCTCGCGGCCGCCGTCGACACACTGATCGTCATCCCCAACGACCGTCTGCTCGAGGTCAGCGACACCGAGACCTCGATGCTGGAGGCCTTCCGACTTGCGGATGACGTCCTCCTCCACGGCGTCCAGGGCATCACCGACCTGATCACCACGCCGGGCCTGATCAACACCGACTTCGCCGACGTCTCGACCGTCATGCGTGACGCGGGCTCCGCGACGATGGGCGTCGGCAAGGCCCGTGGTGAGGGTCGTGCCCGTCAGGCGGCGGAGATGGCGATCTCCTCACCCCTCCTCGAAGCCTCGATGGACGGCGCCCGTGGTGTGCTGCTGACCATCGCTGGTGGTTCGGACCTGGGACTGCACGAGGTCAACCAGGCTGCAGCCGCCGTCCAGGATCACGCCGACCCCGAGGGCAACATCATCTTCGGGACCGTCATCGACGACTCGCTGGGTGACGAGGTCAAGGTCACCGTGATCGCGGCCGGCTTCAACGACAGCCCGACCGCGAAGCAGCAGCAGGCTCCCACGCAGATGTCCGGGCAGGCTGCCGCCAGCGTCAGTCACCTCCGCCCGGTGCGCGAGGCTCCCCGCCCCGACTTCGGTCGAACGGTCCGGGTCGAGTCGCCGCCACCGCTGCCGTCGATCCTGGAGGACGACGACGATGAGGACGACGTGTTCCGTGCGCCGGCACCGGCGGCGGAGCCGGCACGGCCAAGCCCGGAGCCGGCCGACGACGACCTCGACATCCCGTCCTTCCTCCGGCGGTAGGCAGCACCACTCCCCACAACCACCACGGCCCAGCCTCTTGGTCTCTTCCCCATGACCACCACACGATCACCGTCTTCCCCCGGTGACACGCTGCCAGCAGCTCCCCTGACCGGGGAGCTGCTGGACGCGGTGGCCTACGCCTTCTCCGACGCGACGACCGGCACCATGTCGGCGTCGGTCGGGGTTGGCGACCACACCGCCAGCCGCGCTCGGCTGGCGCAGGAGGTCGGAGTCGAGGCCCATCACATCGCCTGGATGCGGCAGGTCCACCAGGACACCGTGGTGGAGCCGGGGCCGGTCAGCACCGACCCGGTCGAGCCGCCCACCGCGGACGGGCTGGTCACGGCCCGGCCGGGACGGGCGCTCGGCGTCCTGGTGGCGGACTGCGTACCGGTGCTGCTCGCCTGCGAGGCCGGCGTGGCCGCGGCCCACTCGGGACGGGCGGGGACGGTTGCCGGCATCGCGGCCAGCGTGGTGGGACGGCTCCGCTCCCTGCCGAACGCAGGTACCGCACCCGTCACGGCGATCATCGGTCCCGCCATCGGCGGCTGCTGCTACGAGGTACCGGAATCGCTGGCCGAGGAAGTCGAGGCGGCGGTTCCCGGAACAGCGGGACTGACCACCTGGGGAACCCCGTCGTTGGACCTGGTCGAGGGGGTCACCCGGCAGCTCCGCGACACCGGCGTGACCGACATCCGGCGGGCGGGTGGCTGCACGCGCTGCGACGGCGGTGGCCGCTGGTTCTCCCATCGCGCCAGTGGTGAGGTGGAACGACGGCCGGCGGGCCGACAGGCCGGCGTCATCGTGCGCCGGATCGTGCACGACGCGGCAGGGCAGTCGTGATCACGGACGACATCACCGCCCGGCTGACCGACGTCCGGTCGCGGGTCGCCGCCGCCGCCGAGCGCGCCGGACGTTCCCCCAGCGGGATCACACTGGTGGCGGTCTCCAAGACCTTTCCCGATGACCACATCCGGGCGGCGAAGCAGGCCGGACAGCTGGACTTCGGCGAGAGCCGTCCGCAGGCACTCGACGCCAGACTCGAGGCCGATCCGCCTCTGGGTGTGCGCTGGCACTTCGTGGGTCGCTTGCAGCGCAACAAGGTCGACCTCGTGCGCGGCCGTGCCACCCTGATCCACTCCGTGGACCGCATGTCGCTGGCGACGGCCATCGCCGAACCGAGTGCCGCCGAGGGTCGGGTCCAACGGGTGCTGATCCAGGTCAACATCTCAGACGACCCGGCCAAGGGCGGGTTCAGCCCGGAGGAGACCCATCACGCCGTCGCCGCCGTCCGCGAGATGCCAGGCATCAGCGTGCAGGGCCTGATGACCATCCCCGCGCTGGACGCCGACCCGGATCAGGCCTTCAGTCGGATGCGGTCGCTGCGCGACGACCTCCGACGGAACTTCCCGGAGGTCCTCCACCTCTCCATGGGCATGTCAGCGGACTTCGAGTCCGCGATCCGTAACGGAGCCACGCTGATTCGTGTCGGGACGGCGCTGTTCGGTCCCCGGGAGGAGTAGGCGAGTAGGACATGACACCATTCCAATCCGCTCCAACTATGGTGGCGCGCACTGGTACACCGAAAGGGCAATCTGATGGCCAATGACCTGTTGAAGAAGACACTGCACTTCCTCGGCATCGTCGAGCAGTACGACGACGACTACGGGGATCTGCCTCCGTCGGCCACAGCTCCGCAGACACCCGCTGCGGCTGCCTCACGACCGGAGCCGTCCAACGTCCGCCGGATCCCCACCGCGGATGACGGTGGCGTGCCGGCAGGCCCGGCAGCCACGCCGCCGCCCGCCCAGCCGTCCGGAACCGTCAACGTCATCGGCGCGACGGGCTCGACCGCGGCGGACACACCACGCGAGCCGGAGCCGTCCGGCCCGAGCATCGTCGATCACGTCCACGTGACCAGCCCCACGGCGTTCAACGACGTCGAGGAGGTTGGCGAGCAGTTCCGCCACGGCGTGCCGGTGCTGATGAACCTCCAGGGCGCGAGCGAGGGGGTCGCCAAGCGGCTGCTCGACTTCGCCTCCGGCCTCATCTTCGGGCTTGACGGCGGCATCGAACGTGCTGGTGACCGCGTGTTCCTGCTGATCCCCGCCGACACCGACGTGGCGGTCACGGAGATGGACCGGCTGCGGGAACGCGGCCTGGTGCAGTAGTGCGCGACAGCTGCCGTGACGGGAGCGACCCGCCGTGGAATTGATCTCGGTGATCGTGTGTCCGCTGCTCACGATCTTCCTGATCCTGTTGATCGTCCGCGTGATCTTCAGCTGGATCCCCCGGCCACCGGAGCCTCTCATGCCGGTCGAGAAGTTCTCCCGGACCACCACCGAGTGGGCCGTCGAGCCCCTCAGAAAGGTAATTCCTCCCGTCCGAATGGGAGCGGTTGCATTGGATTTGAGCATTATTGTGTTGTTCTTGGGGGTGAACATCCTGCAGGGCCTCATCTGCAGGTGACACCACACCCAGGAGTACGCCCCCATGAGCCTGTCACCGGAGGATATCGAGCGACAGGAATTTGAGACCGAGTTCCGCGGCTACCACCGTGATGATGTGAACTCGTTCCTCGATCGTGTCGTGGACACCATCGAAGAGCTCAAGCGCGACAACGAGGCACTGCAGCGACGCTTGGAAGATGCGGACCGGCACGCCCGGGATGCCATAACACTCGCCGAGGACCGGGTTGCCGAGGCGCAGCAGCGAATGGCTGCCGCCGAAGCGCATGCATCGACGCGCATCTCACGGGTCGAGTCGGCGGCGGGTGAGGCCCTCGAAGCCGAGAAGCTGCTCAAGCGGACCCTGATCACAGCTCAGCGGACGGCCGACGCGACGGTGCAGGAGGCCAAGGCGGTCGCCGAGCGCGCCCTGGACGAGGCCCGCACGAAGGCCAGGGACATCGAGGCCACGGCCCGAGTCGAAGCCAGCGCCATCACCGACCCCGCGCGCGCGGACGCGCAGAAGTTGCGCACCGACGCACGCCGCGAGGCGACCGCGATGGTCGACAAGGCTCGGGAGGACGCGGAAGCAACCCGGAGCACGGCCGCCGCCACGGCCACCGAGACCGTCGACGCAGCCCGGCGCGAGGCAGAGCGACTGGTCCTGGCGGCGCGGGACGAGGCAGAGCGGACCGTCACGGCCGCGCAAGACGAAGCCGCGCGGACCATGGAGCAGGTCCGGCTGGACGCCGAGCGGTCCGCACGGGAGCAGCAGGACGAGCTGGACCAGCGTCGCCGGGCCGAGGAAGAGATCGCCGGCCAGATCGTCGCCGCCGCACAGACCGAGGCGGCCGACCTCGTCGCGGCCGCGCGTGCGGAGGTCGACCAGATCCGTCAGACCGCCGAGGCCGAGGCGGCGGCCATCGAGAACCACGCATCCGAGCAGGCTGCCGCGATGCTGGCCCGGGCGGGCGAAGAGGTGGACCACGAACGCCAGCTGGTCGCCCAGGAGATGACCAACCTCACCGAGAACGCGCGGGCGGAGGCGCAGCGCACCATCGATGACGCACGATCGGTCGCGGCACAGGCCGTCGAAGACGCCCGGCTTCAGGCGGAGTTCATGGTGGTCGACGCCGAGGAGCAGGTCCGGCGGGCCCGGGCCGAAGCCGACGACTACGTCACCACGGTCACGGTCGAGGCGGACCACTACGCGGCAGAGACCCGCTCGAACGCCGACTCCTATGCGGCCGAGATCACCGGCCCTGCCGACGCCTACGCCAGTGACACGCGCACGGGCGCAGACGAGTACGCCGATCGCGTCCGGACCGAAGCCGATGAGTATGCAACGGTGACCCGTGGCCAGGCTGATGACCACGCGGCGGCGCAGGTCATCGAGGCCGACGAGTACCGCCGGATCACCGAGTCGGCGGCCGACGACTACGCCGCCCGGGTGAGGGCCGAAGCGGAGACACACCGTGACGCGCTCGTCGCCGAAGTCGAGGACGAGACCACCCGGCTTCGCGTCGAGGCGCAGCAGATGTTGCAGGACGCCGCGCACGACGCCCGGCAACGGCTCGAGGTGGCGGACCAACACGCGACCGCGGCCGAGACACAGGCAACTGCGGCGCTCGACGAGGCGTTGGCGGCTGCCCGACAGCTGACCGAGCGGCGCGAGCGGTTCGCCACTGTGCTGCGGGATGCTCTCACTGAGCAGCTCTCCATCCTCAACGCGGCCGCCGCGACCTCCCACCCGCCAGCGGACCTGATGCAGTCGCTGGATTCGGCTGCGTCCATCCGGGCCGGCTTCAGCGGTCGGAACCTGTCCGTGGTCCCCAGTCCCGACGAGGCGGCCGGTTCGGGGACCGGCGATCGGGCTGCCGGCCCCGCATCGCGGGAGACGCCGGAAGACGACGACGAGCCTGCCGGTTCGCCGGCGAATGACATCGACCTGATCGAGCTCCGACACGGAGAGATGTAAGTCACTCCGGCTACGCTCTGGCCACCATGATCATCATCAGCTTGATCTGCGTCGTGGCAGCCGCAATTGCGCTTGGGGTGGGCTACGTCACCGAGGAGACCTCAGTCCTCTACGCCTCGATCGCGGCGGCGTTGCTCGGTGCGCTCTTCCTCATGATCGCGTGGGTGCAGGGACGACGTCGAGGGAAGCCACTGCGCTCCGCCACGGTCGCTGGGGACGAGCCCGGCTCCGCCGCGACCTGGAAGGGTGCTGCCTGGTCGGAGGGCCAAGGTCAGGCTGACGAGGTCCTGCGTCGCGACGACACCGTACCCGCGAGCCAGGCATCCCCGACCAGCACCCGTCCGGCAGAGAGCCCCGCTCCCGCGGCCTCCGCCCCCGCTGCTCAGTCCGCTCAGGAGCAGACGATCGACGAGGCCGTCTTCAAGCCGCCGGCGGCGCCTGCGAAGCCGTCCGAGCGACCGTCGGCGCCGACGCCACCCCCTGCGCCAGCAGCCCCGCCGCCCGCGCCGTCCACGGGGTGGGCACCCCCCGCACCCCCTGCAGCGCCGCCCAAGGCCAAGCCCGCACCAGGGCCACAGGGCGCACCGCCGCCCCCGCCGCCGCCACCGGCGGCCTGAGCCGTCTCACGCCGCGGGGGTCTGGCCCTCTCGTCGGGCGGCGCGCCCCGCGCGTCGGGCCGCTCGCTCCATCGGGTGCCTGGTGTAGCCGTATCGAGCCAGGAGGTAGTAGTACAGCGGCCCCATGAGCGGCCCGAACCGTTCTGCCTGCCGGGTGTGCGCAAGCTCGTGGGCCAGCAGGTGATCAGACGGCGCTGTCGACCGGGTCAACACCACATGGCCCAGGGTGGTGGCGGCGTAGCCACCACGCTTCAGACCGAAGCCGACAGCGCCGCGAACGCCGGCGAAGAGCAGGACGCCGTGCTCGACGCGTGGCCGCACGCCGGACAGCACGCCGAGGATCAGGCCACCGACGGTGGGGGGGAGGGCCCAGATGAGGGCCACGATCCGGCCCACCGGGGTCCGTGGTGGCTGGGGCACCCAACCCGCCAGGTCTCGGACCCAGCGGGGTTCACCGGCAGCCGACACCACATGGGCATCGGGCGAGGCACCGATCGTGCGTCGACGGGGGAGGAGCGGCGAACCACCGCCCGATGTGGAGCCAGGCATGGGCCGCAGCGTACTGTCGGCTGCCGGTATCCGGCATGGCAGACTCGGTGGTTCCACCATGGTTTCCGTCCCCCGAGATGCCCCCAGCCGCAGCTTGATCTACGCCACGACGATCGTGGTGTCGATCGTGTGGGTCGTGCTCGACCAGGCGACAAAGCTGCTGGCGGTCCGGGCCTACAGCGATGGCGCGCCGGACGACCTCGGACCCGTCGTCCTGCGGCTGGTCTACAACACCGGGGCGGCGTTCTCGTTGCCGATCCGGCTGCCGTGGCTGTTCGTGACCGTCACCGTGTTGGTCGTCACACTGGTGGCCCGAGCACTGCCGGACACGCCGTCGGTGCGGCTGGCCGGCGCCTACGGCCTGGTGGTCGGTGGTGCGATCGGCAACGCGCTCGACCGGATCTTTCGCGACGGTGCGGTCGTCGACATGATCGACCTCGACTTCCCGCCGCTGGAGAGCTTCCCGGTCTTCAACGTCGCCGACATCGGCATCACGGTGGGCGCCGGGTTGGTCCTGCTGTTCATGGTGTTGCTGGAGCGGCGAGAGGCGGCAATGCCTGATCCGGCGGTGCTGGCCGAAGGCGAGGAGGCCTTGGCTGAGTCCGACGGGGAAGCCGAGCGTGCGGCCGAGGATTCCGAGAGCAGCTCCACGCCGCTGCTGCCCTCCGACCAGTAGCGGCTGTGGCCGGCGACGAGCCTGTCGTGTGGACGGTCACGGCCGAGGAGGCGGGGGCACGGCTGGACGTCGTGCTCGCCGGTCAGACCGGGATGTCCCGATCGCGTATCCAGCGGCTGATCGCCGAGGGCCGGGTGCTGGTGGACGACGCGCCGGCCCAGAAGTCGCTGTCGGTCGTGGCGGGGAGCGAGGTCGTGCTCTCGCCGCCGGCCCCACCGCAACCGGCGCCTCAGCCGCCACCCAAAGTGGAGATCCGGTTCGCCGACCAGGACATCGCGGTGGTGGCCAAGCCGGCGGATCTGGTGGTGCACGACGGAGCCGGCGTCCGTGGTCCGACCTTGGTGGCTGCGCTCGAGGCTCAGGGGGTGCCGCTGGCCGATGACGGGTCGGGGCGGCCGGGCATCGTCCACCGGTTGGATCGTGGGACCAGTGGCCTGCTGGTGGTTGCCTCCTCGATGGATGCGCTCGAGCGGCTGCGGGAGGTGTTCAAGGCGCACGACGTCCACCGTGAGTACTGGACCCTGGTGGAGGGCTGGCCTGACCCGCCGGCCGCGACGATCGACGCGCCGATCGTTCGATCCACCTCCAACCGGACGGCCTTCACCACCGGCGACGGCGGCCGGGAGTCGCGGACGCACTACGACACCCTGGCGGTGCACCGCGCCACCGGAGGGGTCTCGTCGGACACCGCGGAGTTGCGGGTGACCCTGGACACCGGGCGGACCCATCAGGTGCGCGTCCACCTACGGGCCATCGGCCGACCCGTGGCCGGCGACCTCCTCTACAACGGGTCGCCGTCGCTGGCGGCCGACTTGGGGCTCGAGCGGCAGGCGCTGCACGCCCGACGGCTGGCCTTCGACCATCCGGTCACGGGTGCCCAGGTGGATCTGACCGAGCCGCTCCCACCGGATCTGGCGGCGGCACAGGCGCTGGTGTCCGCCGAGTCCTGAACGGACTCTCGGTCCGCTGAGCTGCTCCCCGGGTCGACAGCGGTCCCCAGTCAGGACGTCGGTGGCCGTGCGGGCGGCTGTGCCCGTCGGGCGGCGCGGAGCATGGCGGTCCGGTGGGCCGGGTTGGTGGTCGCCTCGCGCGCCCGCCGGTCGGCCTCGTCGGCTGCCTGTGCCTCCCCCGCCGTCCGCAACAGTCGGCCTGCGGCGGCGTGGAAGATCGCCATGTCCTCGACCTCCTCCTCCGTCGCCAGGTGCGCCAGCAGGCGGAGCCCGGCGTGCGGTCCGTCCGCCTCTCCCACCGCCACGGCGTGAGCAACCCGGGCGGCGGGGGAGGGAAGACGCGCCACGAGCGCGCCGTGCAGGGCCGCAAGTCGGACCCAGTTGGTCTCCTCCGGCGACGGTGCGGTGCAGTGCTCGGCGGCGATCAGCGCCTCGAGTCGGTAGGACCCGCCCGCCGACAGCGGTGGGACGCTGGCGAGCAGGTCCTGGCCTTCCGCAATGAGCTCGTGATCCCACCGGGTCCGATCCTGGTCCTGCAGCAGCACCGCCGACCCGTCTGCAGCCACCCGAGCTGGGGCGCGCGCAACTGTGAACAGGGTCAGCGCCAGCAGCGCGCGGGTCTCGTCATCGGCCGGGACCACGTGGTGCAGCTCCCGTGCCAGCCAGAGCGCCTCACGCAGCACGCCTAGATCAGTTGCCGTGTCTCCACGGCGAGCGGCGTGTCCGTGCGTCAGCAGCAGGTGGATGACGGACCTCGCGGTGGTCAGCCGCTCCGGGATCTCGGCGGGCTCGGGAACGGCGGGGCGGATGCCGGCCTGCCGTATCTTCCGCTTGGCCCGGACGATCTGCTGGGCCATCGCCGCGGTGGAGACGCCGAAGAGGTGGCCGATGGCCTCGGTGGGTACGTCCAGGACGCTCCGCAGCGTCAGGACGGTGCCGGCCTGGTGGGACAATGCCGGGTGGGCGCACGCCAGCACCAGGACCAGCAGGTCGTCCTCGGCCGAGGAGACATCGACGGTCTCGATGGTCTCCTGCGATCGGTCGATCCCAACTCGCTCCGCCCGTTGCCGGGCAGCGCCCTCGGCCCGCATCCGGTCGATTGCCTTGCGCCACGCCGTCGTGGTCAGCCACCCACGCGGGTCGTCCGGGACGCCGTCCCGACCCCAACTGCGCAGTGCGGCAGCGAAGGCCTCCTGAACGGCATCCTCGGCCAGTTGGAGGTCCCCGGTCCTGCGCAGCACGGCGCCGAGGACAGCCGCGCGGTCGGCGGCGAAGGCGTGTGCCAACTCGCTGCCGACCGCTGCGGTGCCCATCAGAACCCAACCTGGACCATCAGAGCGCAAGATTGCCCGACGCCGGGCTCTGCCGGACTGGACGGATCTCGACGGCGCCGTAGCGGATGTTGGGCATCCGCTCGGCCCACGCGACGGCAGCGTCGAGATCGTCGACGTCGATCAGGTAGTACCCGATCAGCATCTCGGTCGTCTCGGCGAACGGGCCGTCGGTCAGCAGGCGATCCGCGTCCTGACGTCTGACGGTTGTGGCGGTGTCCGATGCGTCCAGCGCATCACCGCCGAGGAGGACTCCCGCGTCGGCCAGCGCCTCAGTCATCTCCACCCAGTCGTCGATGACGTTGTCGGGTTCCACGACGGGCGGGTTGTCCCAGCGACTCGGATCGCCGGTCAGCAACAGCATGTAGTGCATGCCCCTCAGCCTCCCATACGTGGGGTGTCGGAGACCGTCAGCGTCTGGCTGGCCAGACCACGCGCAGCGTCGGAGAGCAGGAACGCCGCGGCGGCGGCCGTCTCCGCGGTGGTCGTCGGACGTCCGGAGGGGCCGGGGGGCATCTGGAACTCCTCCGGCGACAGGCCGAGCAGCCGGGCCTGTCCAGCTGCGGTCGCCTGGATCGTCGTCGTCTCGGGCATGGCATCGCCCCGAAGGCAGTTGATGCGCACGCCAGCTGGCCCGTACTCGCCGGACAGGGACCGCGTGAGCGCCTCGACGGCGCCGCAGACGGCGGAGATGTTGGCCATGAAGCCGAACGCCCCGCCGGAGAGGGTCGCCGAGAGGGTGACGACGGCGCCGCCCCCGTTCTGGGCCATCAGTGAGGCCGCCGTCCGGGACGTCAGGAAGGTCGAGCCGACGATGAGCTCCAGTGGCTTCATGAAGGTGGCCAGATCCGTCTCATGGGCGCGGGCGGGATAGCCGAGCTCGGCCGGCGCCGCCCCGACGGCATTGAACGTCCCATCGAGCCCGTGGTCGTGGGCCACCTCGTCGAAGGCCTGCTGGACCGACTTCTCGTCCGTCGCGTCCAGCACCATCGCGGTGACCTGGGCGTCGTCGGGGAGTTCCGAGAGCAGTCGGTCCAGCTTGTGCTGGTGCCGAGCCATGGCGACGACGTGGGCACCCTGGGCTGCCAGTTCGACCGTCGTCGCCGAGCCGATGGCGCCGGTTGCAGCGACGACGGCGATGGTCTTGCCACGCAGAAGCCCGCTCACGACGCATCCTCCCACAGCGTGAAGGTGACGCCCTGGTCGTCGGTGCACCGAGCGAACCGACCTGCTGGGATGGCGATGGGCTCAGCCGCGGTCCCACCGAGATGTGTGACGCGGGCACGGGCCGCGTCCATGTCCTCCACGGTGAAGAACAGCCGGGGGCTGGTTGAGGCGTCGGCGCCGGCCAAGCCAGCCTGGGTGCCACCGCCGTCGATCATGGCGTACCCGGGCGCGTTGCCGGGGGAGAACGTCCAGCCGAAGAGATCGGCGTAGAACGTCTTGGCCTGCTCGGCGTCGGCCGCGGGGATCTCGAAGTAGCTGATGGTGCCGTGCACCGCGGTGTCGTGTGTCATGGTCTGCTCCTGTCTCGTTGGGTGGTGACGCCCGGAGCGGGCGATCACCAACGAGGACGGAGCCGACGAAGGCCGATCGACAGCGTGCTGCCAGTATTGCTACACAGGCCCGTAGCTGTTGCCCTCCAGGGCTGGCCGCGTGCCGCTCACGGCCAGGCAGCCGGCGCACAGCTTGCCCATGTCCACGTTCTCGTGGTGGACCAGGCTGAGATGCCCGGATCGCCCGCAGTCCGTGGCTCCGTCTGCCCCAGCGCTCTGCATGCCCTCGACGCTGCCGGAGTCGGCGTGGTGTATCTCGGTTCGGTCGTCGTTCAGCCAGACTCGGATCTTGGTAGCCATACCCCGTTCGTACCCGGATTGCCCGACGGCTACTGCTCGACGGCTGCGCTCGCTAGGTCAGCTAGGCCTCCCACAGCAGCGTGTCGGGGTGGAACTGGCTCCAGGCGAACCAGAAGGCCTGGTGGGATGGGACGGCCTCGCCCTCGAACTCGGCGGTCAGGCCCGCCCCATCCGTGGCCAACGTGACCCCGCCCTCGCTCACAGCTTCGCCATCGTCCAGCGCGGTGCGCGCCGCCTCGGCCGGGAAGGCCACGGGAGTTCCGTCCGGCAGGATGATCCCGACCACCTGGTCCTGGACGCCGAGCCGATCGTCGGTCTCACCGATCGGGAAGATCGGACCGTCGTCGTCCCGCCCACGGAGCGGGTCCAGCGGGTAGGTCCGGCCGATCCCACCGTCGGAGGCGACGATGGTCGTGTCGGGGTGCGCCGCACGCCACTCGGCCCAGGTGCTGGTGACGACCGTGGCCTGCTCGAGGACCATCCCCTCGTCCAGGAGTGGTCCGCTGATCGCCTCGCCGGTGAAGGTGTCGAAGACGCTGTCGGTGGTGAGGTCGAACATCACCTTGTTGGAGCGCCGCAGCAGACCCGAGGTGCGCATCACGATGTCCCCGTTGCCGCCGCCCTCGGTGTCCGTGAAGAACACCTGCGCGGCTCCGCAGAGCGTGCAGTACGGCATCGCGATCCGACGTCCACCGATGGTGGCGTTCACCATCTCGTGGACCTCCATGATGTTCCTCGGGAAGGCCACGGTCTCATCGCCGATCTGCACGCCGAACACGATCCCGTCGTCGGGGTACCAGGAGCCTTCCTCCGCGGGGGTGAGCTCGGGTTCGTCGAGGGAGGGGATGCACCCCTCGGGGCAGCCCTGCGGTGACTCGCCGAGTGGTCGGTCATCGATCCGAACGCCGCCCCACGAGGTCAGACGCCAGTCGATGTTGGAATCGTCGTCATCGAAGAAGGGCTCCCATCCGTCCTCGAAGGAGGTGAAGATGGCCCGCTTCACCTCGACGTAGCCGGGGAAGTCAGGCAGGTCCCACGCGATCAGATGATCGGTGAGGGGGCCCCAGCTGAAGTCATCCAGTTCGTCGAGGTCCAGTCCGGACAGTTCCGTGGCGGCGTCGGTGGCGGCGCGGTAGTCGAACTCCTGGAAGGAGAACCGGATCAGGTCGGACAGGACCCACAGCACCCGCGGGTCCTCGCTGCGGCCCAGCGCGGCCACGGCGTCACGGTCGGGTGAGCCGGGGTTGTCCATGATCACCTCGAGCGCCGCCTGCGTGTCGGCGTCGACGGGACCCTCGGGTGTCGGGGGCGCGGGCGGGAAGCTGGTTGAACTGATCTCGGCAGATGGGTCTTCGGTCTGTCCGGTCTCGTCCGGTTCCGTCTCGGCTGGCTCGGTCTGGGCCTCGTCAGTGGCCTCATCCACGTCGCCGCCCTCGGCCTCCGCTGCCACGTCGTCGGCGCCGCCCGCTGCGTCGTCATCGGTGTCAGCAGGGGTGCAGGCCGCCGCGATGACGGCGAGGACGAGGAGCAGGAAGGACACGCGAACGGGCATGCGACCAGTGTGGACACGCCACCCCCGGGTGAGCGGTGAACGTCTGGGAACATCGGTCATCGTGCTCCGACAACGCCGGGGCGGTCCGACGGGTTCCGCCCGCCCTACCGTCGGTCGATCGTCTCCATGCCGGCGACCCCGCCGATCAGCTCCTGGTCGACCGTCGCGTCAGGGCCGTCGCTGTGGAGGACGGAGACATCGCCCGTCGCCTCGAGGATGACGTACCTGACCTGCTCCATGCGTAGGACGTTGGCCTCGCGCAGCTTGGCCATGACGTCTGCCTCGGTGACCCCGCTGCGGCGGAGGTTGTCGCGCAGCAACTCGCCCTCGACCATCAGCATCGTCGGGGTGTTGTCGAAGACCGCACCCGGGGGGCGGTGCCTGAGCTTGGCGATAATGCCCTGGGAGGCGTACACCACGGCGACCGCCAGTGCGCCGGCGGCCAGGCTGGCACTCCCGGTCGCGGTTGCGGCGAAGATCGACCCGATGGCCACCGTCGCCGCGAAGTCGAAGGAGGACATCTTCGCGAAGGACCGCAGGCCCAGCAGTCGGGTTGCGGCGATGATCGCGGCGAACACGCCCACCGTTGCGATGACGACGGCGGCCAGCTGCGACCAGGAGGAGCCGAGGAGTTCAGGGATGGTCATACGGCGCCCCTACCCGGCCCGGCGGTATGTGGACCGTGGATGGGCGGGACGGTTGGGTGGTAGTTTGTATGGCATGATCAAGACGACGGTGTACCTGCCAGATGAGCTGAAGCGTCAGCTCGCGCTGGTGGCTGACCTGGAGGGGCGATCGGAGGCAGAGGTCATCCGAGTCGCGATCAGCAACCACGTGAGCCGACCCCGACGCCGGCCGCCGACGCTGCCGCTGGTCAACGAGCCCCTCGGTGATCCGGACGCCGCCCGCCGTGTGGACGATCTCTTGGAGGAGGGCTTCGGTCGGTGATCCTCGTGGACACCAGCGGCCTGCTGGCCGCGATGTTCACGGATCAACGGGATCACGATGCGTGTCGAGCGGTGCTCGAGGCGGCGGAGCCACCCCTGCTGCTCTCGCCCTTCGTACTGGCCGAGCTGGACTACCTGGTGTCCCGACATGCCGGGGTCGACGCTGAGCTGGCGCTCCTGGAGGACGTGGCCGAAGGGGCATACGAGCTGACGGAGTTCGGAGCGCTTGATGTGGCGGCGGCCGCTGACGTGGCGGCCCAACACCGGGATCTGAACCTGGGCATCGCCGACGCCTCGATCGTGGTCCTGTCCCAGCGGTATCGAACCAACCAGGTGTTGACGCTGGACCAACGCCACTTCCGCACGGTCCCGGCGTTCGACAGCCTTCCGTTTCACATCCTGCCGGCTGATGGCTAGAACTGGAAGTAGATGAAGGGCGCCACGCCGACCGGGCCGAGCGTCTCCACCACGACCAGGAACCCCGCCAGCGCCACACCCTGGAACAGGGCACTGCGGCGGCTGAACAGGGCCATGAACCGCTCGCCGATGTCGCCGGGCGTCAGCTGGGCGATCAGCGGCACGACGATCGCGACCACCAGCCACCAGACCGGTACGCCAGGGTCCAGCGCCGGGGCCGACGTCCAGCCGGTGACCATCCGGCCGAGGAAGGTCCACGCCCGGCCGAACGACTCGGCACGGAAGAAGATCCAGGCGAAGCAGACGACGTGGAAGGTGATCAGCGCCCGGAGTACCCGATCTCGCCGTGTCGGTGGTGCGTAGCCGCCGAACAGCACGCCACGCCGCTCCAGGACCTGCCAGCCGCCGTGGACGGCGCCCCAGAACACGAAGTTCCACGCCGCACCGTGCCACAGGCCGCCCAGGAGCATCGTGATCATCAGGTTCCGCTCGGTCGCGAGCTTCGACCCGTGCGACCCGCCCAACGGGATGTAGAGGTAGTCCCGGAGCCACCGCGACAGCGTCATGTGCCAGCGGCGCCAGAACTCCTGCAGCGTCACGGCAGCGTACGGCCGGTCGAAGTTGTCGGGGAAGGTAAACCCCAGCAGCAGCGCGACGCCGATGGCGATGTCGGTGTAGCCCGAGAAGTCCGCGTAGATCTGGACGGCGTAGCCGTACATGGCCAGCCACAGCTCCACCGCATTGAACCGGTCGGGGTTGGCGAAGACACGGTCCACCAGCTCGGTGGCCAGGAGGTTTGCGATCACCACCTTCTTGAACATCCCGGCGGCGATCAGCCAGAACCCACGTCCGGCGTCGACGTTTCGAGGGTCCTGCGGTCTGCGGAGCTGCGGCACCAGCTCGCGGGCACGAACGATCGGTCCGGCCACCAGTTGGGGGAAGAAGGAGAGGTAGACGGCGGTGTCGAGCAGCGGGACCGCCCGGGTGTCGCCCCGGTGGACGTCCACGACGTAGCTGATGGCCTGGAAGGTGAAGAACGAGACGCCGACCGGCAACACGATCTGCAGGAGTGGCAGGGGTGGCTCGACCCCGATCGAGCGCAGGGCGTTGGTCAGGGAGGAGACGAAGAAGCCGTAGTACTTGAAGTAGGCCAGGATCGACAGGTCCGCGGTGATCGTGGCCGCCAGGACCAGTCGCCGACCGCGACCGGCCCGCATCCGTGAGATCGCCGTCGCCCCGAAGTGGTTGATCAGCGTGACGCCCACCAGGAGCAGGACGTACCGGGCGTTCCACCAGCCGTAGAAGACGTAGGAGGCGGTGAGCATGAACAGCTTCCACCGCAGTCGGCGAGGCATCAAGAACCATGACGTCGTCAGCACGACGACGAAGAAGATCGCGAACTCGATGGTGGGGAACAGCACCTGGAGGCAGGCTAGATCGGTGGTCGCTAGGATCACGCCAACGATGGCCGTCCGACCCCGCGCGCACGCCGATCGCCCCGATCCTGGTGACCCTCCCGGCGATGGGCTGCACCAGTGGATCGCCGCCCTGGACACCGCCTACCCCCCGGCCGACGCGGCTGGCTGGGACGCCGTCGGCCTCCACGTGGGGGAGGCGAGGCGTGACCGCGTCACCGGGGTCCTGGTGACCCTCGACGTGACCGATGCGGTACTGGATGAGGCCGCCCAGCTGGGCGCTGATCTGATCATCGCGCACCACCCGCTGCTCTTCGCTCCGCTGGAGCGGTTGACGGGTGCCACGGCTGCCGGTCGACTGGCCCTCCGAGCGGCGCGACAGGGCTGCGCGGTGCTCGCGGCGCACACCAACGTGGACAGTGCGGGAGATGGAACGTCCCATCCGGTCGCGCGGATCCTCGGCTTGGTCGACACCCGCCCCATCCAGCCACTGCCGGCCGCCGCCGCCGATGCGCCCATGAAGCTGGTCACCTTCGTCCCGGCGGCCGCAACCGATGCGGTGATCGACGCCATGAGCAGTGCCGGTGCCGGTCAGATCGGCGAGTACTCGGGCTGCGCGTTCGTCGCACCCGGCACCGGTCGATTCACACCAGGTGAGGGTGCCTCTCCCGCCATCGGCGAGGTCGGCGAGACCGAGGAGGTGGCCGAGAACCGCATCGAGATGGTCCTGCGAGCCGGCGAGGTCGACGTGGTCGTGCAGGAGCTCATCGATGCGCATCCCTACGAGGAGGTCGCCTACGACGTCGTCCCGCTGCGCACGACCGCCACCTCGTCGCAGGGTCGACTGGACGCCTTCGCTGATGGGGCGAAGGGCCTGGGACGCCGGGGTCGGCTGCCCGAACCGCGAACGTTGGCTGACATCGCCGAGACGTTGCGGACCCAGCTGCCATCGCCACACCTCCGGCTGGCCGCGGCCGACGCGACCACCTGGGTGAGCGAGGTCGCCATCTGCGGGGGCGCCGGAGACAGCATGATCCCCAGCCTGATCGACCCGGCGGGCACCCCAACCGTCGACCTCTTCATCACCGGAGACCTCAAGCACCACGTCACACTCGACGCCCGCACGATGGGGCTTGCGGTCATCGATGCCGGGCACTTCGCCACCGAGAACTCCACCATGGACGTGGTGCTCGAACGGCTTGAATCGATCCGTACGCTGTTGTCGTTGACCGCACCGCTGCATCGCTCGACCGTCAGCACCGACCCGTGGACCGATTGGAGCACCGACGCATGAACGCCTCACCCGAGGATCAGGCCCAACTCCTCGTCCTGGCCGACACCGACCAGCAGATCCGCCGCCTCGAGCACAAGCGCGCCAACCTCCCCGAACAGCAGACCCTCGACCTGCACGTCGAGACCCACAAGAACGTCGGCGTGGATCTGGTGGACGCCACGACCAAGCAGGACCGCCTGGCCAAGGAGGCCCGGAAGCACGAGCAGCGGATCGAGACGGCGAACGAGGCGAGGAAGCACTCCGAGAGCCAGATCTACTCGGGTCAGATCACCAGTGAGCGCGAGCTCCAGGCGCTCCGTGAGCAGATCGCCAGGGCCCACGACACCAAGAACGACATCGAGGACTCACTACTCGAGATCATGCAGCAGTCCGAGGACATCGCCGCCGTCGTCGAGGAGTTGACCGCCCGGAAGCAGGAGTTGGCCGACCAGATCGTCGACCTCACGGACAAGCGGGACGAAGCCTCGCGGGAGCTCGACGCCGAGCTCGCGGAGCTGCACGACCGACGGCAGGCGGAGGCAGACCTGCTGCGGCCCAAGCTGGTCGAGGCGTACGAGTCGCTGCGCACCAAGCGACAGGGACGCCGGGTGGTGGCCCGCCTCGAGAACCGCATGTGCACCGGCTGTCAATTGGACCTGACGGCGATCGAGTTGGAGGAGATCAAGGACACGGCCAAGACCTCCCTGGCGTACTGCCAGCAGTGCGGATCCATCATCGTGCCCGCATGACCGGCGCGCTGGTGCTGATGGGTTCGGGGGAGACGACCCCGACCATGGTGACGACCCACAAGCGGCTGCTCGCGGCCGTTGCCGAACGAACGGGACGAGCGCCGACCGCCCGCCTGCTGAACACGCCATACGGCTTCCAGGAGAACGCCGGGGAGATCACGGCCAAGGCCCAGCAGTACTTCTCCCACAACGTCGAGCAGGACGTCGAGCTCATCGACCTGGCCGATGTGGAGTCCTTGGGCGGCGCCGAGCGCGAGCGGCGCCTCGACGCGATCCGGCAATCGACCTGGCTGTTCGCTGGTCCGGGGAGTCCGACGTACGCGTTGCGCCAGTGGTCGGCGGCACCCGTGCGGGACGCCATGGTCGAGGTGTTCGAGGCTGGCGGCACCGTCGTCCTCGCCTCCGCGGCGGCGGTGACCGGCGGATCCCACGCCATCCCCGTCTACGAGGTGTACAAGGCCGGGCAGGATGCCCACTGGGTCGACGGGCTGGACCTGGTCAACGCGGCGGTGAGCTGGCCGTGTGTGGTCATCCCCCACTTCGACAACGCCGAAGGTGGAACCCACGACACGCGCTTCTGCTACCTCGGGGAGCGGCGACTGAGGATGCTGGAGGGGGAGTTGCCCGAGGGGACCTGGATCCTCGGCGTCGACGAGCACACCGCACTGATCATCGAGGGGGACACGGTGTCGGTCGAGGGGCGCGGTGCCGCCTACGTCCGGTACCGCGGCCAGATCATGCTGACCATCCCGGCCGGGACCTCCGTGCCGGCTGCGGACGTCGCCTCGGCCTGGATGGGCAGCGCACCCGACGACGCTGGCGCGGGCACCGGGGGTGCATCGACGTCCCAGGGTGGAGCGCCAGCCGCGTCACCGGAGCTTGCCGTCGGCGCAGCCTCCTCACCCATGGTGGAGCAGTTGGCGGATCTCCGAACTCGGTTCGACCGGGCGCTCGTGGATCGGGACGCCGACGAGGCGGTCGCGGCGACCCTGGACACCCAGGCGTTGATCCGGGACTGGTCGGGCGACTCGCTGGACTCCGACGAGATGGACCGTGCGGTGGCGCAACTGCGCGGCATGATCACCCGGCTCGGGGTCCTCGCCGCGGAGGGCATGCATGATCACCGCCAGCTGGTCAGCCCGCTGATCGAGACCTTGCTCCACGTCCGCGACGACGCACGGTCCAAGAAGGCCTACGAGGTGGCCGACCACATCCGCGACCACATGGACGCCGACGGGGTGAGCGTGAAGGACACGCGGGAGGGCACCGAGTGGGAGTGGGACGAGCCACCCCTGTGAGCGCTATCCCGGCGGGATCAACCGTGACGTGTAGATCCGTTGGCCGGACTCGAGGAGGATCTCGAGGACTTCGCCGGCGGTGCCCGGCGTGAACAGGGCGGCGGGGATGCGGTTGATGGCGACGTAGGGCTGCCACTGATCGACCTCGCCGATTCGAGAGGTGGCGGCCCGGCGGACCCGTCCGTCGGCAACCTCGTACACGGAGCCGGACTCCGTGCGGTAGATCTCGAGGGTTGCCGTGGCCATGGAATCAGTGTTACCCATGCGGCTGGGCTTGGTGTCACCGGAGGGTAAGAGTTTGTGATCCCTTGACCTGATCCTGGACCTCGGCCTGCGTCATCGCCCGCGGCAGGTTCGGCCCGTGGGTGGTCACGGAGGCGAGTCGGATCGCGTGTCCTGCGTCGTCCTGGAGGATCCCGGTGACCGCCCGGTACGCCGCCATGGGTCCGGCCTCCGTGGGAATCAGGACCGGCTGGTAGTTGCCGTTCTCACTCTGGTCCATCGTGATCTGCTGGCCCTGGGTGAGCCAAGCGATGAACACCTCCGATCGCGCGCCGGCCCAGCGCATCGGCGTTGCCGGCACCGCGCCGTAGCGCGTGAGGTGGCCGGCATAGACGATCACGTGGTTGCGGATCGTCACCGGAGTCAGGTAGACGAGGTCGCCGAGGCTCTTGCGCTGCAGTTGGGCCGGGCAGGCGTTGGAGCCGATCGCCAGCACCGGGGTGCGGCCCATCTTCTGCAGCGGGTCGAGGGGGCGTCGGAGCGGAACGACCTGATCGTGGGTGACCTCCACCGGCCCGCCGGGCCAGCGCCCCGGGTACACCGCCGGGGCGTCCAGCGGCGCAGGACCGAAGTCCGATGAGGTGTCGATCACCCTCGGAGTGTGCCGGACCTGGTGGGGTGTCCGACGACCAGTTGACCAGATCGGTCGGATCGTCCGGGTTGGACTGCGGACCCGCCCGGCGTACAGTGAGCGGTGCTGAGGGGAGTTGGTCGGACGACCGCGGCATCGCCAGACGGTGTCGAGGAAAGTCCGGACTCCTCAGGGTAGGA
Organism: Euzebya tangerina; assembly: GCF_003074135.1. NCBI lineage: Bacteria > Bacillati > Actinomycetota > Nitriliruptoria > Euzebyales > Euzebyaceae > Euzebya > Euzebya tangerina. The sequence goes on from NZ_PPDK01000001.1 coordinate 2,986,939, forward strand.
CGCTGGGTAACACCCAGGCGCAGTGATGCGCGGCACGTGCAACAGAGAGCAGACCGCCAGCGGGCCGAAGTCCCTTCGGCAGCGGGTAAGGGTGAAAGGGTGCGGTAAGAGCGCACCGGCATCGGCGGCGACGTCGGTGGCCAGGTAAACCCCGTCCGGAGCAAGGCCGAGCAGATGCGCTTGCAGGTGACCCGCCGAGCATCGGGTAGGCCGCACGAGGCCACCGGCAACGGTGGTCCCAGACAGATGGTCGTCGATTACAGAATCCGGCTTACAGACCGACTCCCCTCAGTTATCCCATCTGACCTGCGGTTTTGTGTTTGGTAGGCCCGCTTGGCTCACACCTGGCTCACACGAGAACGGCCTCGGGGTCGGCTTGAGGACGTGTGGAAGCGGTCGTTGGCGTGCTGACGCGCTCGCCGCCGCAGGGGCGCTGCTGCCCGAGGCGGAACGTGCGAGGGTTGTGGCCCTTGCCGCAGATCAGCGTGCGGCTGGCAAGGTCGATGCCTTCTTGCGTGTCGGCCAGTAGGTCAGCGCCAGTTGATGCGTGGTTCCGCCGCTGCGGCGCCCAGTTCATACCCGATACTTGGCATCGTGGACACAGACCACCTAGCCGAGCGCTTTGTCGTCGTCGACGAGGGAAACCCACCGGTTCTGACACCCGACGGGTTCCTTCACCCATGGGCGCCGCGCGGTGACGGGGTTCTCCCGCTCGTAGACCTCGCGGAGGTTCCGGGTGTCGTCCTGCTCGGCGAGCCAGGGCTTGGCAAGACTGAGGCGCTCAAGATCCTGCGCGATGTCTCGACGCTCACGCGCGCGCACATTGACTTGACCTTCCAAGATCTTGAAGCCATCGATGGTCCTGCCGAGCGACTTCGCGCCGCGGTGAGTGCGGGCGAAGGCGAGGTTCTACTGACGCTCGACGGCCTCGACGGCCTGAGCACGCCTCTTGCGCCTGCCGCCAAGCGGCTAGTCCAGCGTCTTCGCGGTATGGAGGGACGCGTCCGGGTGATCGTGGCTTGCCGAACCGCCGAGTTCGTCCCGGCGTGGCGCGACGCGCTCACGGAGGTCGTCGGGTCCTGCACCGTGGCCCAGCTCCTCCCACTGCGCTACACAGACGCCCACGGAGTCGCTACGCGCGCGGGCTGTTCCGACGACGACGCGGATGCGCTGTTGGCCAGGGCCGGCGCGATCGCAGCCGTCCCGCAGACGCTTGTCATGGCGCTCAGCCGCGGACATAGCGAGGAAGATCTGGATCCGGTTGCTCTGTACTCCGACCACGTCGACCTGCTGCTAATAGAGCCGGACAACTACCGGCCCTTCCCGCTCATCGACTCGGCGCATCGTCGCACGCTTGCCGGGACAGTCGCCGCGGCGCTGACGCTAGGCGATGAAGGATCGCTATCGCTTCGCGACGGTGCTCCGGGCATCCAGTTGTCACAGATCGCAGCACCCGAGGGGCTGGATGCCCAGCAACTGAAGACCGTGACGCACCTTCCCCTTTTTCGCGTCAGCCCCGCTGGCATCGGTGCTTTCACCCATGCCACATACCGTGAACTCTTGACGGCCGAGTGGCTGGCCACCCGGTCCTCGGAGCGTGTGACGCACCTGATCACCAATGATGGAGCACTCGTTCCTCCCGGGTTGAGGGGGGTGTTGCGGTGGCTCGTTGCCTTGCAGCCCGACGTGTATGGCGCCGTGCTGGCGGCGAATCCTCGCGCGGCGGTCCACCAAGAGCTTCCCGTTCCAGCTGACGTCGCACCGAAGGTCGTCGACGGATTGCTCGCCGAGGCGAGCGAAGGGCGACTGCTCAACCTGCAGGATCTGCGCTTCGGCGGGCTGCAGCATCCCGGCCTAGCGGGCCAGCTTCGCCCGGTACTGCAGGACGCGGGCGCGCGCGCGGAGGCGCGTAGGCTCGCAATTCGGATCGCACGCCACTGCCTTGACACCGAGCTTGTCGATGATCTGATCGAGATCGCCGCCGACACCGCCTTGGACCCCGTCGAGAGGCAACAGGCTGCTTATGCGCTGCGGGACCATCCTGGTCCAACCGTTCGCCGGCTACTGCTGGTTCTCCTCGACGACCCGAACGACCCGGACGACGAACTGCGGGGAACCGCACTTAGCGCAACTTGGCCGGACATACTTGATCTACACGGCCTGATCGCCGTCTTACACGAACCGAGGACTCCGAACCTGTTCGGTGCCTACAAAGCGTTCTTGCTCCGCGACCTGCTGGCGGGCGCCCGTCCAGACCACCTACCCGACCTGGTTCGCTGGGCGGCAAACGCGGCCAACAGATGGAGCGACACCTATGACAGCGCGAAGATATTGTCAGATGTCCTGCACCACATTGCAGATCGGCAACCAACATCGGATGTGGTCGCAGCTGTCGCTGATGTCCTAGCGAACCTGCAAAGTGATGCTCGCTGGCAGCTTCACCAGAACGACGATGAACGACCGTTGTTCTGGACCGAGGGCAGCAGTCGACGGACCCTGCTCAGGGCGATCCTCGAGCGGACGGCTGCTGATGAGGACATCTCCGACCGCTTCTTCGGGACGGTGTTCCACTTGCCGGGCCTGCTCCACCCAGATGATCTTGAGTGGTGGTGCCAGGTCCTCCAGGCCGCGCCCGCCCACCAACGAAGCGATCTCGGCGCAGTCGTGCGAAGTGTCTTCGATCCTCGAATCCCCAGGCATCGCGCCGTGGCGCTCTCGTCGGACTACTCGGTAGCTACAGAGGACGTATTCGACTTCTTCCTAGGCTCCTGCAGCCTGGATGACCGTCCGAAGTACATGGCGTCTGAGGCCGCCCGCTCGCAGGAGATTGAGCGGCGCCGGCAGGGCCTCATGGCACGTGTGATCAACGAGGATGAGTCCTGGCCGAACCGGTTCGCAGCGATGCACCAACTCCACCGGGTTCTCCAGCCGTTCGGGACGTCCGTCTCCCCCGCGAAGTGGGGAGGGTGGAAGGACCTGGACCCATCAAGTCAAGGAGAGTTGCTGGATGCGGCGAAGCTGTATGCGTTGGATCCGACGTCACCCGGGACGGAGCTCTCGCACGGGAGTTGGTCGATTAAGAATATGGCGCTCTTCTCCGGCTTGGAAGTCGCCATGGCGGCCGGCGCCAACCTGGTGGAGGGCTTGCCCGACGAGCGACTCGCAGCGCTCTGCCCACTCGTGATCTCTCTTGCAGGCGACATGCACCGGGAGTTAATCGCACTACTCCATCGGCGCGTCCCCGCGGCCGTGCGCGACGCGATTAGGACAGCGATCCATGACCGCGACGGGTACATCGGCCGGACGGTCGCCCTGCTCGAACTTCTGCCTGGCCCGGAAGCCAGCGACACGGTCATCACCATTCTGCCGGAGGTGCGCAACGATCAGGCCTGGGAAGAACTCCTAGACGCCCTGTTCCGCATCGGCTCGCAACGTGCAGCAGACATCGGCGCCGCCGCGGTCGATGATCAGGCGGCAGGTCCGCGCCGATCCATGGCCGCGGCAGCGATGCTGCGCCACGAGACGGCTGCGACATGGCCGCGGCTGGCCCAGGTCTTGCAAGGTGAAAAGGAACTTGGTCGCCAGGTGCTGATCCAACTCGGGGAGCGCTGGCAGCCGCCCTTGACGCTCCCCTTTCCAGTCCTGCACGCGATGGCCCGCTGGGCATGTGCGACCGCGCCCGCCGGTGAGGACCGGTTCGAGAACGACGTGACGTGGAGCGGGCATGACCCCGGTGCGGTCCGACGCGCACTATTGAACCGGCTTCGCGATGAGGACGACCCGCGGGCCCCCGGCGCCCTCCGGGGCCTCGCTCGGGTCGACCCGTCCGGCGACTGGGGCTACCGGCACCTGGCGGAGGAGGCCGAACAGCGCCTGGCGGATACGAACCAGCCTGCGCGGCCATGGGCGAACGTAGTCGCAGCGCTGGCCGAGGACAGTGCGACGATCCTCTCGCAAGCACACCTTTACGAGCGCGTGCTGGAGACGCTGCGTGAGTTCCACCACACAGGACTGCGACGGCACAACCGGGCACGATCCCTGTGGAATGACACGCCGCGACGAACACCGAAGGACGAAGCCGCCCTCTCCGACCTCATCGCTTCATACCTTGAGGATTCTCTAGCCGCGTCAGGAGCGGTCGTTAGCCGTGAGGTCGAAGGACGCCGGCTCGGCAAGGCAGGCGGTGAGGAGATGGACATCCTCGTCAGCTTCAACTCCGACGGAGCCGCGACCTCGAGTCCTTGGGAAGTGGTTATCGAGGTGAAGGCCGTCTGGAATTCTGGGTTACTAACAGCGATGTACAGCCAACTGGGCCGTCGCTACCTCCTAGGCACGGGACGCTCTCACGGGATCTACGTCGTCGGCTGGTTCAATCCACTAGGCTGGGATCCCGGCGACTATCGACGGAGACACGCCAGCAGATGGGTTCCGGCCCGGCTTCAGGACGAACTGGACGATCAGGCCGCCGTCACGTCCAAGCTACTCGACGTCACCATCGACACCGTCGTACTGGACTGCTCGCCGGAAGGCACCGACGGGATCAACCTGGCACCTCCGTCGATCGCAGACCTACGGCACCAACGCTCCAAGATTCTGGACCTCGTCCGCAAACACCAGGGGGAGCGTGCCTGGGTGTTCGGTTCGCTGGCACGGGATGAGGCAGGACCCGCCAGCGACATTGACGTCGTGGTCGAGTTCCAAGAACAGGCCACGCTTTCAAACCAAGGGAGCCTCATGGAGGCGTTGAGCGATCTTCTCGGACGACCGGTGGACGTCGTCGGGCTCGGCGCTCTGGCCGACGACGACCGGATCCGCTCGGAGATGGTGGCTCTGTGACACGTTCCGGGGCTGACATCGCGGCAGATCTCCTGGACGCCATTGAGGTTGTGGAGCGTCTAGTTGCCGGGGGTCGTGATCGTTTCCTTACTGACAGAGTCTCGCAGTATGCGGCCGAGGCTGCCTTAGGCCGCATCGGAGACGCGGCACAGAAACTGATCCAGAAGTACCCCGATCAGCTGCCCGCCGGAGTGCCGTGGAAAGACATCATCGGTCAACGGATCATGGTCGATCACATCTACCACCGGCTCGATTACACCGTTGTCTGGAACACGCTCACCAAGGACGTCCCCGCACTCAAAGCTGCCCTCGACGACTGGGAGCCCCCTGAGGAGTGACGTGGCTCGCGCGTGCCTACCAGCGGGCGATGGGCTTGCTCGTGTCCCCGAGCATCGTCCGGTCTGCGACTGCACGCGAAGGCGCTCTCGAGGTTGTTGCCATCTGGGCCACGGAAGCCTCAATCATCAGGCTCAACGGCCCCGTCTGATGACCGACGGCCGCTACGCTCGGCCTGCATGACGACCCTCGGGCTGTCCGGTTCGTACTGGCGGTTGTGGAGTGCGTCGACGCTGGCCAACCTCGGCGATGGGGTGCGGGAGGCGGCAATGCCCCTCGTGGCTGCCGCGATCACCAGGGATCCGCTGATCGTGGCCGGCGTGATGGTGGCACAGCGGCTGCCGTGGCTGCTGGTCGGCATCCCCGCGGGTGCCCTCCTTGACAGCGCCGACCCACGGAAGGTGTCAGGGGTCGCCAATTGGGTGCGAGCGGGCGCGCTGGGTGCGCTCGCCATGGGTCTGCTGGTCGGGGTCGCGCCGGTGTGGTTGCTGTTGGCCGTGGTGTTCACCGTTGGTGCGGGAGAGATCGTTGCGGACAGCGTGGCCATCGTGGCGATCCCCGAGTTGGTGGACGACCGTCAGTTGCAGCGGGCCAATGGTCTGATGTCCTCGGGGCAGATCGTGACCAACGAGTTCCTGGGGCCGCCGCTGGGCGGGGCACTGTTCGTGGTCGGTGCCGCAGTCCCGGTCATCACTGACGCCGGTCTGCTGGCGATCGCAGGGGCACTGCTACTCACACTGCCGCGGACCCTACGCGGCAGCGAGGACGTCCGACCTGCCGGCGCTACGAGGGAATTGGTGGGCCGCCGGATCGGGGAGGGGATCCGGGTGGTGCGTGCCAACCGGTCGCTGCGTCGACTGGCGCTGGGCACCACGATCCTGGCGGCGGTGGACGCGGCGTGGTTTGCGCTGCTGGTGCTGTTCGTGGGGGATGAGCTGCGGCTCAACGATGCCGCCTTCGGACTGCTGCTCGCGGTGGGTGCGCTTGGCGGTCTTCTTGGCGCCCTGTTGGCGGATCGCCTCACCGACGCCCGGGTCGGGCGGCAGCTTGCGGGTGCGCTGATCGTCACCGCCGCGGCGCAGGTGGCGATCGGGCTCACCGCGTCGGTGATGATCGTGGCGGCGGCCTTGGCGGTGTCCAGCGGCGCGTTTGCGGTGTTCAACATCGCTGCGGTGACCGCACGCCAACGTCTTGCACCCAAGGGCACGCTTGGTCGGGTGACTACGACGATCCGGACCGTGGTGGAGAGCGGCGCGGCGCTGGGTGCACTCGGTGGCGGTCTGCTCGCAACCGCATTCGGGCTTCGAGCACCCATGCTCCTGACGGCACCACTCCTGCTCATCGCGGCTGCACTTGGCCTGCAGGTACGAGTGGCGGGAGGCCGGCCCGCAGCATGATGGGGATTCCCACCCTCACCCAGTACGCGTCTCCTGAGCTGATCGGGGAGATTCTCTACGGTGATCGAGAGAGGACTGAGGACCCCGAGTGGCGCACGACGGGCTGCCCGACGCTGGAGGAGTACGCCCCCTGGAGTGTGCGCTGGTGCGGCATGGCATGTCTCCGAATGGTCCTGCTGGCCCGGGACGGACAGGCGCCATCGCTCTATGACCTTGCGAAGGGTGCCGAGTCCTACGGCGCGTATCGGTCAGAGCCCGACCAGCCAGAAGGCCTGATCTACCGCCCCTTCGTCAGCTACGTCCGCGAACGCTTCGACCTTGACGCCGAGGTCGACACCGATCTTTCCATAGACCGCCTACAACAGGTGCTCGCTTCAGGGAGGCTGGTGATCGCCTCGGTTCACCCCGAGATCCGACGACCAAACAACGCAGCACCTTCTCACAGAGGCGGACACCTGGTGCTCGTCACCGCCGACGTGGACGGCCATGTGTCCTTCCATGACCCATCCGGACACACACCGGCGGCGCTAACGCCGACGATGCCGTGGAGCGTGTTCGAGCAGTACTCCGCTCAGCGGGGAATCTCGCTGCGGCTGTGATCGTGAAAGGCTCTGCTGGCTAGCGAAGTGGAGACCGGAATCCGAGCCCGGACTCGAGTCCTAGAGTGCAAGGCATGGATGCTCTGGCCTTCGACCTCCAGTTGCACTGGGTGAGGCCCTCCAAGCGGCGCTGGGATGACGCTGCGTGATGAGAGCCGCGGGGTCTTGCGCGATGTCGCCGGGGGACCGACGCCCCAGTCGCAACAGCGAGGCGAGGCTTCAGTCCTCGATCACGTCGAGGCCGCGTGCTCGGAGGTTCGCGATGCTGTCCAGCATCGCCTGTACGACCTCAGGGCTGTGCGGTTCCCAGCGCTCGACCTCCTCGATGACGCGCAGTGCGTGGCGGGTGCGGTAGGACTGCGTGGGATTGCCCGGGAACCGCTTGTTGGTCAGGTTCGGGTCGTCCTCGAACGGACCGGTCGGCTCCACCAGGTAGACGTGCGCATCGACCTGATCGTCACCGGCGAACGCGACTGCCAGTTCCGCACCCCAGACCGCAGGCTCGATCAGTGCCGCGAAGTACACGTTGTTTGACGTCCGACCCTGGTGGTAGTTCGACAGGTGCCCCGGGGTGAGCAGGTCTCCGGCGGCGAAGATGTGCCGCGTGCCGTGGAAGAACGGGCCGCGCACGTGGTCGCAGCGGTCATAGGTCACCGGTACAAACGGTGTCTCCTGGCCGCCCTCGATCGAAGATCCGGAGGAGGAGTCGTTCACCATGGTCCCTCACAGTCGCCACTTGCTGATGTGGAGGAATATACTCCGTTTCATGACGACGTCACCCAGGGAGTGGGACGGCCCCCGACGTGCGTGCTGACGCCCGCCGAAACCGGCAACGCCTCATCGTTGCGGCGACGCACCTGATCCTGGAGACCGGCGGTGAACCGCCGCGCGACGCGGTTGCGGCTCGGGCCGGTGTGGGCATCGCCACGCTCTACCGGAACTTCCCCGAGCGCCAGGACCTGCTCCGCGCTGTCGTGTTGGACGTGCTGGACCGGACCATCGCCGCTGGGCACACTGCCCTTGCGGAGGATGGTGATGCCGCGTTGAGTGGCTATCTCCACGCCGCCATCGACAACGGAATGGGGGTGGTGAACATCATCCGGCCTCTGCTGGACCAGACCGAGTGGCCCGAGCGAACCAGAGCGGCTGCGCAGGTCCTGGACCAGTTGCTCCATCGTGCCAAGCAGTCAGGCGCCATCAGTCAGCGCATCACCGGCGAAGACATCACCTACGCGGCCATCAGGTTCAGTCGGCCCCTGGCGATCGGGCTGGACCGACAGGATGAACAGGACATCGCCCACCGCCAACTCGACCACTACCTCGCCGGCCTTGCCGCAGACGTCTGATGCCGCACGCAGGTGATCGTCAGCGCCGCTCGACCCCGCCAGCCGGTACGGCGCCGGCCCTCTCCATCTTGGCTCGACGAGTCAGAGGCTTCTCCAAACGGGCTGACAACCGCTTCGGACGCCTCTGGGTATCCACGGGAATGGCCAACCTCGGGGATGGCCTGCTGCTGGCAGGCCTGCCGGTCGTGGCGTCGACGGTCACGACCTCTCCGGTCTTCATCTCGCTGGTGCACGTGTCGGTCTTCGGGCCGATGTTGCTCGCGGCACTTCCCTCCGGCGTCGCGGCTGATCGGAACGACCGCACCAAGCTGATGACGCGCTCGAACCTCGTCCGGGCGGCGGGACTGGCGGGACTTGCGCTGACCGTGGCCACGGGACAGTGGGTCTTGGCCGCTGTGTATCTGGCCGGGGTCCTGCTCGGCACGCTCGAGACGTTGTCGGACATCGCTGCGCAGTCCGCCGTTCCGATGATCGTTCCGGAAGCGGCGCTGGCCGCGGCCAACTCCCGCATGATCGGCACGCAGCAGGTTGCCAACTCCGCAGTCGGTGCTCCCGTCGGTGGAGCGCTGGCCACCCTTGGAACCGGATGGCTCCTCGGTGTCTCCGCCGTGCTCTACGCGGCGGCAGGTCTGGTGTCGCGAACGCTCGGGGCACTGACGCCGGGTGGCGGCAGGGAGCGGGGCGGGTCGGTTCGACGGGACGTCGGCGAGGGGTTCCGGTTCCTCTGGAGGCACCCTGCGCTCCGCCCGATCGGCCTGACCAACGGCGTGACGAACCTCGGCAACTCCGCCTTCTTCGGTGTGGGCGTCCTGTTCCTGATCGGCCCGTACGGGCTGCCCCGTGGCGCCTACGGTCTGGCCCTGGCCCTGCTCGCTGCAGGTGCCGTCATCGGAACGGTGATGAGTGCGTGGGCCGTCAGGCGCCTTGGACACCGCGCGGTCCTGCTGGTCGGCGTGACCACGAACGGGGCCACCTACGCCCTCGTCGGGCTGCTTCGGTCCCCGGTCATCGCGGGCATCTCCCTCGTGGTCTTGGGCGCGGCTGGGATGCTCTGGAACGTCACCAATCGTGTGCTGCGGCAGACGCTCACGCCTGCGGCGATGCTCGGGCGCGTCAGTTCCGTCATGCGCGTCCTGGCGCTCAGCGCCAGCCCACTGGGCGCGCTCTCGGGTGGTCTGGCAGCCGAGCGGTTCGGACTCTCGTCGGTGACGGCGATCACCACCCTGTGCGCGCTGGCGTCACTCGTCCTCGTTCTCCGCATCCCGGGCCCGATGTTGCGATACAACCTGGACCGAGACCACCTGGGGGAGGACCCATGACCCGAGACGACCCGCACTACGACGAGCGATCCATGCAACAGCCAGGAGCCGGGCTGACCGTGATGAGCCGCACGGCCACGCTGATACTCGGCGCCATCGCCGTCGCGGTCATACTCGGTCTGGTCCTGCTGTCGGCCTTGGATGGCGAGAGCAGCCCCGACCCGAGTCGAACGGAATCAGCATCAGGGCTCGGGGATCGGCCCGCCGCCATCCGGGATCCGGCGACCGGCATCGCGATGAGCCACCGCGGCGTGGAAGCCGTGGGTCTCGGCGAACTCCTTGAACCACCGACCCTCCGGTGAGTGCCGGGTGATCCCATCGAAGAGGGTGGCGATGACCTGGGTGGAGTGCAGCCCCATGTTCTCGTAGGCCTGGTTGATCATCAGCTTCTGCATCGCCAACTGGTTGATGGGGACGCCGGCCATTCGGTCTGCGAGTTCTTCAACGCGGCGCTCGAGGTCCTCGGCAGGAACGGCCTCCGCGACCAGTCCCCACTCTGCCGCCGTCACACCGTCGATGGTGTCGCCGGTGAGCAGCATCCGCTTGGCCTTCTCCGCCCCCAGACGGTAGACCCACATGGCCGTCGTGGGGCACCCCCAGACGCGAGCGGGCGGATAGCCGATCTTCGCGTCCTCGGCCATCACGACCAGGTCGCAGGACAGCGCGATATCGCTCCCGCCTGCGATGGCGTAGCCCTGCACCTGGCAGATCGTGGGCTTCAGCGACCGCCACAGCGAGAAGAAGTCGTCGGTGTTGCGCTTCATCTGCTGGTAGTCCTTGATCGGGTCCCAGACCGGACCCTGAGACCACCGTCCGGACTCGTCCTCGGCGTAGATCTTGAGGTCGTAGCCCGCGCAGAAGGCCCGGCCCTCCCCGCGGACCACGATCACGGTCACGTCCGGATCCTCGTTCGCCCGGTCGACGGCCGCGGCGATCTCGGCCGGCATCGAGTCGTCGATGGCGTTGAGCCGATCGGGTCGGTCGAGCGTTACGTACGCTCGACGGTCAGACACCTCATACCGAACACTGGTCATCGTCAGTCCCTTCTGCTCATGCCTGCTCCGGCATCATCGGCCTTCTGTGTCGAGGATGGCGAGGAGCCGCAACAACTGCGTGAGGTCCTCCTCGCCCAACACCGCGAATCGGGCCGTGATGAACGCTCGGTACTGGGGCATCAGGTGAGCGATGACGGCCCGGCCGTCGTCGGTGAGGTGGACGCGTCGGGTCGTCCCCTCGGCCTCGCGCCGAACGAGGTCGGCCGCTTCGAGCTTGGTGACCAGTTGGGAGATGTTGGCCGGCGTGGTGCCCAGTTCCGCGACAAGGCCGGACTGCGCCGCCGGCCCCGAACGCGAGATGTGGCTGAGGATCAGGAACTGGGCGGCGTTGACCGGACCGTCGAGTTCGGCCTCGCCTGCCCTGCTGATCCGCTGGACGACGGCGACGAGCTTGTGCCACACGGTCGTGGCGTCGACGACGGTGGGCGTCGATGGTCCGTCGCTGGCAGGCTCCACGGTCGCGGTCAGCCCACCTTGCTGGTCCGGCCGAGCAGGGTGTCAGCAAGCTGGTTGACGGCTCGCTGGTTGTCGGCATCGGTGACGAGCGGGTTGGGGTCGAACAGACCATCCCGGCTGGCGAAGCCAGTGAAGGGGAGTTCAGCGTCCAGCAACAGCCTGACGATGTCGGCAGCCGCCTCCTCCGGCGGCCGTGTGGACCAGTGGAAGAAGGGCGCCATCACGGCGCGGACGACTCGCGGCAGCTCGCGTCGTATGTCGGTGTCCACGGAGCCCGGACCATAGCCGATGGCCCTGGTGCCCGACGCAGCCAGGCCGGCGATCCAGATGTCGTTGGCCAGCTGCGCCTGCCCGTGCGCGGACATGCCACCGGTGATATCGGCGGGGTGGTTCGGAACGGTGGCGCGCCGCGGAGGGGGAGCCCCGGACTCACTGGCAGCGATGTTGACCAGTCGTCCCCCCTCGGTGAGCGGCGGCAGTGCCCTGGTGATCGCGACCCGTGCCAGCCAGGAGCTCGCGATGTTGGCGTCGATCCCCTCAGCCGTGACCGATGCGGAGGGCTTGAGCGTCCCGACGGCGTGGACGACCCCACCGATGCCCTCGGGGTGCTGCGCGGCAACCGTCCTCCCGAAGGCTGTGGCGTCGGACATCAGTGAGAGATCCGTGGTGGTCATCCGGACCTCGCCGGGGAGCGGATGGGCTTCGCGTTGCACCGCGGAGGCCTTCTCGCCGCTGCGGCCCACGCCGATGACGTCGATGCCACGACGAGCCAGTGCCATGGTCACGGCCCGGCCGATGCCGCCAGTCGCTCCGGTCACAACAACCGGTCCGTGTACCTCACGGGGTGGGTAGTCCTCCTGTCCCCACCGCCAGGTCGGCCGCGACGCAGCGTCCGCTGCGATGACCCCACCGACGAAGGTGAGCAGGTGGATCAGGTCCAGGACGAGCGGAGCGGCGATTCCTGCGCCCTCGAGGCCCAGGAAGGGGCTCGGGAGGCTCACCACCGTGACGGCCGCGGCCAGCCCGATGAACCAGCGACGACCCCGGCGCGGACCCAACAGCTGTGCCAGCAGCAGGCGTCCGAGAACGGCCGCGATGGCTGCTGCGGACGAGACGGCGATGATCAGAGCCCAGGTCAGCGGCTCGCCGTTCTGGCTCGCCACCACTCCGTCGAAGGCACCGGCGACGTGGCCTGCGGAGAACAGCGCCCCGTTGGCCAGAGCGGTCACCGCAATCACGGCAGCGGTCCGTGCGGTCCTTGACATGACTTCCTCCATTACTTAAGGACTTAAGTTCAGCACTTACATTATCACGCTGCGGTGCAGCTCGCGTCAGCTGCTCAACCCGCCGACAGGGCGTGCCGAGTCGCACGGTCACCGCCGTGATGGGGGGGGCGGCCCGGCCGCCTCAGGCGTGTACTCGCGACCGTGCGGGGAATCGTTGCTCCATGAGCACCGCCGCACCGCAGAGCCCCGCCCCGCCCGCCCGCCAGACCTCGGAACGATCCGCTGAACTCGACGCCCTCGGCGATCCGGTGGGCCCGAAGCGCTGGCCGATCCTTGCCGGCTTCGTTGCCCTCTGCGTGCTCGGCGGCGCGCTCATCGGCGTGGCCTTCGCCGGACAGACCGACGCCTACGAGACGTTCAACCTGCCCACGTGGGCGCCACCGTCGTGGCTGTTCGGTCCGGTCTGGACCGTGCTGTACACCGTCATGGCCATCGGCGCGTGGATGGTGGCGCGCGTGGATCTCCCCCTCCGGACACGTGCGACCGTGGCCTTCGCCGTGCAGCTTGCGGTCAACTTCGCCTGGACGCCGGTCTTCTTCGGGATGAGCGCGCCAGCTGCGGGGTTCGTCGTCATCGTCGCCGTGCTGCTGGCCGCCGGGTGGTGGGCCTTCGAGGCGTCCCGGGTGCGCAGGGTCGCCGGCTGGCTGCAGATCCCCTACCTGGCCTGGGTCTCCTTCGCGACGGTCCTCAACGGCGCGATCGCGTTCGGCTGAGCGCGTCGCTCAACGGCGCTGCGCCACACGGACCGGAAGCGGTTCGACGACTCCGGTCGACGCGGTCGCGATGCCCAGGGTGTGACCCAGTGCGCGGCTGAGCTGCTCGACCCGGTCCGGTTGCAGGGTGTACAGCACGAAGTAGCCGTCCCGACGGCCGTCGACGACGCCGGCTGACTGGAGGATCTTCAGGTGCCGGGACACCGCCGAGTCGGACAGGCGCAAGAGCTCGGCCAACTCCGTGGTCGAGCGGGGCTGCTCGGCCACCATCCGTGCGATCTGCAGTCGGGTCTCCTCACCCAGCGCGCGAAGCCCGTCCGCGACCTCGTGGTCACTCGCCCGAGGTACCTCCGGACGGCGCATGTCCTGCAAGGGCACGAAGATCGCCAGCGGCCACGGCCGACCGGTCTCGATCAAGACCCGAGGCCAGCCGAACGACGTGGGGACGATGGTCAGGCCGCCGCGCTCGCCGACATCGCTGTCGGTTTCCCAGGTCTTCTCCACCGTCATCGCGGAGGCCGCCGGATCCCATGCGGCCTCGGGCAGCAGCTCGGAGATCAGGGCCGGCACGCCGCCGGTCACCAGCGCCCGCGCTCCGGCAGTCACATCCCGCTCGATTCGCGGCAGGATCCGACTCCACTCCTCGGCGAAGGCCAACTCCCAGTAGTGCCGCAACATCGAGGCCAGTCGCTCGGTCACGGCAGCGGGATCCTCGAAGATCTGGCGACCGAGCAACGCTGCGTCCGGACCCGTGGCATCCGCGGAGGCCAACACCTCGGCGCGATAGGAACCGTCTTCGACCAAGTGGGGCCCGTGGTGGCCGTCCTTCGGCCCGCAGCCAAAGCCGCCGAGGCTGAGGGACATCTCGTATGCCACCAACGTGGGATCGACCCGCCGGAGTGCATCAAGCTCGGCCTCGAACGTCGGATCGTCGCCTGCCAGGCCTGCCTCGAAGAAGCCGGGGACGAACCCGTCGAACGTGCCGGCCAGCAGCCGGATCTCGTCCAGCAACTCCGCAGGCAACTCGCGGCAGCGGCGAGCCCACGGCAGGTGCATGGGTGTCCGCTTCGGATACACCACCGCCGGCAGCGAGAGGACGGCCTCGTGCATCGGTGACCAGCCGAAGCCGATGAGATCCACCGCACGATCCGCTGGTAATCGAAACCGAGCGACCATCTGTTCCTGCTTTCCTCGAATCAGTTGATTACAGGATCATAGCAGTCAGAGTGGGGTTCACCCCGACCCCGAGAGGAGCGACACGATGCACCCGATCCTGAGCGAGGCACGAGCCCGCACGATCATGGCCGAACGTCACGAGGAGGCACGTCGGTACCGCATCCCAGGCCGTCGTCCACGGCCGTCGATGACGCTCCGCGCGGGCGCCCTGATGATCACGCTGGGGACGCGACTCGAGCAGAGCGGCCGACGCGTCGTGCGGCGCGCCCAGTTCGGTCCCGCCGCTCGGCAGCCCTGCGGGCCGTGACGTTGGAGCGCTGCCCCCGGGAGGACATGGCCAGCCCGTAGGCTGTGCGGCGTGACGCTGGCGAGACGGGTTCTGAGCAACGACGCCGCCGCGCAGAGTGGGGCGGACGATGCCTTCCAGGCCGTTCGCGATGAGCTGGATGTGCCACGCACCTTCTCGCAGACGGTGATCGACGCGGCCACCAGCGCCGCAGGTGCGGGCCCCCGACTCGATCGCGAGGACCGCACTGACCTGGAACTGGTCACCATCGACCCGCCCGGGTCCCGGGACCTCGATCAGGCCGTCGTCGTCCTCGTCGGTCCGGGCCGGGGCCTGGTGGTCCACTACGCCATCGCGGATGTCGCTGCCTTCGTGGCCCCCGGCGACCCGATCGACGCCGAGGCGTGGGACCGTGGGGTTTCCCGCTACAGCCCCGACCGGGTCACACCCCTTCATCCCCCAGCGCTGAGCGAAGGCGCCGCCAGCTTGATCCCGGGGCAGGATCGGCCGGTGGTGCTGTGGTCCCTCACGCTCGACGCCTCCGGTGAGCTGATCGACACCCACGTCCGACGGGCCATGGTCAGGAGTCGTGCCCAGCTGACGTACGCCGACGCTCAGTCCGCCATCGACCACGGGACGGATCCGATGCTGGCGCGGCTGTCCCGGCTCGGGCGGCTGCGGGCCGAGCGTGAGTGGGTCCGCGGCGGAGTATCCCTGGAACTGCCGGATCAGGAGGTCCATCGCGGCGCGGACGGTCACTACCATCTGCGGTACCGGGCGCCGCTGCCCATCGAGGAGTGGAACGCCCAGGTCTCGCTACTGACGGGGATCGCCGCGGGTCAGCTGATGGTCGAGGCCGGCATCGGCATCCTCCGGACCCTGCCGATCCCCGACGAGCAGACGATTCAGGGTCTACGGGAACGGGCCTGGGCCCTCGGGTTGCCGTGGCCGCCCGAGGTGGCCTACGCCGACTTCGTCCGCACGCTCGATCCGCACGAGCCAGCCAACGCCGCCATGATCTCCGCCGCGGCTGTCGGCCTTCGCGGTGCCGGGTACGTCGCCTTAGACGCGCAGACGCCCCTTCCACGGCATCACCGTCACGAGGCCATTGCGTCGGTCTACGCCCACGTGACGGCGCCGCTTCGCCGGCTGGTCGACCGCTACGCCAGCGAGGTGGCGCTGGCCATCGTCTCCGGTGAGGAAGTGCCGACGTGGGTCACCGAACGGCTGCCGGACTTGCCTCGTGTCATGGCGCAGGCCCGCAGCCGCGCTGCCGCCCTCGACCGAGCCATGACCGATCTGGTCGAGGCGCAGGTGCTCGACCCCTTGGTCGGACAGACCTTCGCCGGGGTGGCGGTCCGCTCCACCAAGGCCGGCACCGACGTCCAGCTCCGGGACCCGGCCGTGATCACCCGGACCGAGGCCGAGGTTCTGCCCGGCACCGAGGTGCTGCTCCGCCTCGTCTCCGTCGACGTCACGGCTCGTCAAGCCGTGTTCGTCCCGGTCTGACAATCAGGCGATCCCAACCAGCTCGGCGGTGGCGATGATGTGGCCCTTGGCCACCTCGCGCAGCTCGTCCCGACTCGCGCCGGGCGTGAGCGACACCAACTCCGTGTCCATCGCGTGCAGCCGGAAGAAGAAGCGGTGGGGCAGCTCGTCCACGTCCTGCGGCCCGGTCCAGCCGGAGATGTCCCACTCGTTCAGTCCCTGGTACAGCTCGTAGCCCTCACCGGTCACCAGCGCCTGATCACCCAGGTCCTCTGGCAGCCCGTCCACCTCACCCGGGATGATCCCGTACACCACCCAGTGGGTGATCACGCCCTCCTCGGAGTCGCGATCCTCACAGATCAGGACCAGCTCCTCGGTCCCCTCCGGCACCCCCTCCCAGGCGAGCGGAGGAGAGACGTCGTCACCAGCCTGTGTGAAGCGGATGGGAAGGTCACCGTCGTCCTCGAAGGCCGTGCTGGTCAGGCGGAATCCTGCATATGTGTTGTGATCGCTACTGCTCACGGGTCCAGTGTTGCATGTTCGGCAACGGGGTGCGGTCGAACGGCCAGTCCGGCCCGCTCGAGTGCCGCACAGGCAGAGAGCACCATCGCGTCACCGCCGCGAGGCCCGATGACCTGCAATCCAACCGGCAATCCTCGGGGCCACGAGCCACTGCCCTGGGTCACGCCCACCGGGACACTGGCCGCCGGCAGGCCACACAGGTTCGCCGGGAAGGTGTAGGCCGTCATGGCGGCGATCAGGTCGGAGTCCAGCACACCTGCCGACAGCTCCTGGTCAGTCGGGCGGGCCGGAGCCGGCACCGCCACCGTGGGCACCACCAGCACGTCGACGTCCGCGAAGACGGCCGCGAAGGAGTCAGCGAGCGCCGCACGCACCTGCTGCGCCCGGACGTAGTCGGCGCCAGTGATGTTGGGTGCCTGGGCCATTGCGGTCACCACGTCGGGGGAGAGCGCGTCCGGCTGCTCGTCCAGCACCTCCCACATGCCGGCGACCAGCTCCGAGATGGCGGTGACGTACCCGGCGACCGGCGCCAGATCGACCCGGTCGAGGGCGACCTCGGTCGGCCGCAACTCGGCAGCCACGGCACGGCACGGCCCATCGACCGCCGGGTCTGGCGTGCCCCACCAGGACCAGTCCACGCCCCAGCGCAGCGGCGCATCACTCACCGGCAGCCGGGTGTCGGCCAGCACCTCCACCATCGTCACCAGATCGGCCGTCGACCGGGCCAGCGGTCCGACGTGGTCCAGGGAGAACCACCCCACGTGCATCGAGCCATCTGTGGGGACCAGGTCCCAGCTGGGTTTGTGGCCGAACACGCCGCAGGTGGCGGCCGGAATCCTGATCGAGCCGCCGCCGTCGCTGCCGACGCCAGCGGTGACCAGGCCTGCCGCCACCGCCGCGCCCGTCCCGCTCGAGGAGCCGCCGGGCAGCCGGGTCAGGTCGTGCGGATTGCGAGGCGTCGGCTGGGCGGTGTTCGTCCCGGTAGGGGACAGGCCCAGCTCGGTGGTGTGGGTCTTGCCCGCGATGATCGCGCCGGCCGCCCGGAGCCGGGTGACCAGTGTCGCCTCCGCCTCACCGTGGACCGACAGCGCCCGCGTCCCCCCGAAGGTCCGATAGCCCCTGACGGCGAAGAAGTCCTTGATCCCGACCAAGACACCATCCAACGGTCCGACCGGCGCCCCGTCCCCCCACCGGGTCGTCGAGGCGGCGGCCTGCGCCATCACGTCGTCGGCATCGACAGCCCGGAAGCTGGCCAGGGTCCCCACCACGGGATCGGCTGCCAGGAACCGTTCGGCCACAGCGGTGGGGGTGGTGACTCCGTCGCGGTAGGCCCGATGCAGATCCGCGACGGTGGTCATCGCCGGGGCGGAGTCGCGGGTGCGTCGAGGCTGCCCGGACCGCGCTCAGGACGTGGGGGGCCGAGATCTGGCTGGACCGGGCCGAGCCGCGCGTCCCGCAGCTCATCCAGGCCGAGCAGAGGACGGCCGACCGCCCGGACGCCAGCCGCCAGGACCGGGACTCCGGCTGCCTTGGCCGACAGCTGCAGCGCTCGGCCGGTCAGCCGCGTGGGTCGCATCAGTAGAGGCCGGCCCGCTTGACGTGTTGCAGGAACGGCTTGGCGGACGTCGGCAGCTTCAGGTAGTCCACCTCCGCCTCCCAGACGCGGAGGAGCTGCTGCCAGGTGACCTCACGAAGCTGGACGGTCTTGGCCGCTGGCTGGTGGGGGAGCTCGTCGGCCAGGTTGGCGCGGAGCTGCTCCATCCGCCTGCTGATCACGTCGGCCGCGGGAGAGCCGGCCCGGTACACCGTGGCCACCGCCAGCGTCTTGGAGAGGTTCCTGGCTTGTTCGAGGCCGGCGTCGACCAACTCGAGCAGCCGGTCACGGCCCTTGGCCCCACGATCAGCCCGGTCCATAGCGGTGTCGACCAGGCAGAGCACGTCGGGCGACTCGATGCGGATCGGCACCTCGATGGGGGCTCGGAACCCCGCGATGTCCTCCTCGCTGGCGCCGGCTGCGAGGGCCCGCTCGCGGACCGTGGCCAGGTACCCGCGGGAGGGTTGCAGCTTGGCTGCGTCGTGAGTCCCGGTCCACAACTGCAGGCGGACGGGCGCGGCGACCCCGGTGCCTCCGAACTGCTGCAGACGGTAGGCCAGCCAGTCCTGATCGAAGTGGGTCTCCAGCGACTGGAAGATGTTCCAGGTCAGCAGGTCCGGGTGGATCGGGTCCCGTCGGGCGGCAGCGAAGCGGTCCGCTCCCAACTGGGCGCGGGCCTGGTCCTCCCAGAACAGCGGCATCGGTTGTGTCGTGATCACCCGGGCATCGTACTGCCTGGTCCCGTCCGGGCCGCCACCTGCCGCTCGACGGGTTCGCTACGCCTCGGGGACGGCGGGGGGTTCCGGGAGGTCGATGTCCGGGTCGTCGGCGTCCGCCCGTTCGATCTCCTCACGGGTCAGGCCCAGCATGAACAGCACCGCGTCGAGGTAGGGGACATTGACCGCCACCTCGGCCTGCTCCTGCACGACCGGCTTGGCGTTGAAGGCGATGCCGAGCCCCGCAGCGGACAGCATGTCCAGATCGTTGGCCCCGTCGCCCACCGCAACGGTCTGGGACAGGGGAACCCCAGCCTCCACCGCGACCGACTCGAGCAGCTTGGCCTTGGCCCGGCGGTCCACGATCGGGCCGACCAGCCGGCCGGTGAGCCGGCCGTCCTCCACCTCCAGGGTGTTGGCGTAGGTGTAGTCCACACCGAGCTCCCGAGCCAACGGATCGGTGATGGCGTCGAACCCTCCAGAGACCATCGCGGTCACGTAGCCGAGCCGGGACAACGTCCGCAGGATCGTTCGGGCCCCGGGCATCAGGCGCAGGTCCCGTCGGACGTCGTCCAACGCCTCCGCCGGGCAGCCCTCCAGCAGGGCGACGCGGGTCCGCAGGGACTCCTCGAAGTCCAGCTCGCCGGCCATGGCTCGAGCGGTCACGGCCTGCACCTCGCCGGCACAGCCGGTGTGCTCCGCCAGCATCTCGATGACCTCGCCGTCCACCAGCGTGGAGTCGACGTCGAAGACGATCAGGCGCTTGGCACGTCGATACAGGCCGGCACGCTGGACCGCCACGTCGACCCGAGCGGCTGCGGCGACCGGTCCGATGACCCGATTGAGCTCCTGGGTGTCAGCGACCCCGCTGACCAGCAGCTCGAACGACAGCACCGGGTACCTGGACAGCCGCTCGATGCGGTCGATGTTGCCCCCCACTGCGGCGATCTGGGCGGTGATGTCAGCGATGGCCTGGGGGCGCAGCGGCTGGCCCAGGATGTTGACGTGGTGCATCTGCTGCGGGTCACGGTGCGATCGGCGATGCCGCGCCACCTGCTCCAGCTCGCAGGTCACGCCCTTCGCCGCACCGATGGCCGCGATCCGGGTGCGGAGCGGCTCGATGTCGGCCGGCGGAACCGCCAGGATGCCCAGGACCAGGCGGTCTTGGATGACGACCTGCTCCATGTCGAGGATCCGTGCCTCGGCGTCTGCGAGCGCCGCACAGAGTTCGGTGGTCAGGCCAGGGCGGTCACGGCCAGTTACGGTGATCAGCAGGGCTGCGGCATTGTCCACGGTCCTCTAGGGTGCCGGTCGGCCCATGGATCGCATCCCCAAACCGGCAGAACTCCTTGCGGCGCGGCCCGCGTGCGTGGAGCTGTTCGAGACCCTGCAGCGCTGGTTCGACGTGCCCGAGACGCTGCCACTCAGCCTGGCCGACATCGACAGCGGCAACCGCGAACTGGTCGACGTCCAGTACGTCATGGGACTGGCGATGCGCAAGCTGCAGGCGTTCCACCTGTTGACGTCCAGCCGCGTGGCGACGACCAGCGACGTGGTGCTGACGATCGCGCAGGACCTGGAACGCGCCCTGCAGCAGGCCCCTCGCGCCCGGCTCCGTCGCGAGGCTGCCAAGACCGACTGGGACGCCGAGCTTGCAGCCTTGGATGGTCTCGCGACCGCGGACGACGACGTGCCTGCGACAACCGGGCCCCTCGACGAGGAGGACGAGACGGGCTCCGTGGAGCTGCTCGACGCGGAGAGCCGGTCCTTCCGCGAGGCGCACAAGCTGATCCGGGCCGCCGCGCAGGCGGTCCTGCGCGCCTCAGACGGCCGGATCAAGCGGCTGGAGTAGCCTCCGCCCGCACCTGAGCCCGCCGCTCGGCGCTGACCAGAGGGACGGCTCACCTCGGTGTCGGAGGTGCGGCGACGTCTGTCAGCTCCCACTCGACACTCCCCTCCGCATCCACCTGTTGGACCTCAATCGTCCCGACTGACCCATCGGTTGCCCGGGCCCGGCAGACGAAGACCGTTCCGGCCTCCGGCTGGACTCCCCGGGGGCACTCCACCGCGCTGATGTCGATCCCCTCGGCCTGCGCCTCCAGACCGGCCTCGATCTCCGACTCGAGCTGCTCGGTGTCCAGCCCGCCGAACGACAGCGACACATCGCCGCAGCCGCCGAGCAGAACACCGACCGCGATGCACGCCAGCCCCCTCGCCAGACCGACCAGTCGTCCCATCGGTCCCCATCCTTCCACGGCGACATACTGGCCCGGAGTGAACATCATCGACCTCGTGCTCGGCGTGCTGCTGCTGGGTGCCGCGATCCGCGGGTGGCGGCAAGGAGCGCTCAGCCAGGTGTTCGCCTTCGGCGGGGCAGCCGTCGGCCTGGTCCTCGGCGGGATGGTCGCGCCGAGCGTCGCCGCCCAGTTCGTCGATCGGCCAGGCGTGGCGTTGTCGCTGGCGACCTTCGCCATCCTGATCGCGGCGATCCTCGCCGGGCAGGCGCTCGGCTTCTACCTGGGCTACCGGCTGCGGACGGCCGCCGAGTCGAAGGGGGTGGGCGTCGCGGACTCGTTGGCCGGGATCGTCGTGGGGCTCTCCACGCTGGTGGTGACCCTGTGGATCGCCGCGTCGGTCCTGGCCAACGGACCCTCGGCGCCGATCGCCCGGGTGATCCAGGGTTCGACGATCCTCGCCCAGATCGACGACACCCTCCCGCCACCGCCGGACATCTTCGGTCGCGTCGCCTCGTTCCTGGACACCCAGGGCTTCCCCCAGGTGTTCGCCGGTCTGGGGGGCTCGACCGCGCCGCCGGTCGACCCACCCGCGGGCGAGCTCGTCGGCGCAGCGGCGGCGGCCGGAACGCCAGCCACCGTGCAGATCGAGGCGCGAGGGTGCGGCGGTGTGTCGGCCGGCAGCGGCGTGGCGGTCCAGCCGGGCTTCATCGTCACCAACGCCCACGTCGTCGCCGGGACCGGTCAGGTGTCGGTCCGCGACGCCGGGGGAACCCACGATGCCATCGCGATCCACGTCGACCCGGCCTTGGACCTGGCGGTCATCAGCTCTCCCACTGCCACGGCCACGCCGTTGCCGTGGGCCACGGTCCCGGCGGACCGGGGGACCAGCGGGGCCAGTCTCGGCTTCCCCGGTGGTAGTCGTGACCTGAACGTGCTGCCGGCAGCGGTCCGGGGCCGAGAGGAGGCGATCGGGCGTGACATCTACGGCGGATCGCTCACCACCCGCGAGGTGTTGACGCTGGAGGCCCCCGTCCGGCCGGGCGACTCCGGAGGGCCGTTCGTCAACGCGGCGGGTGAGATCGCCGGGATCGTCTTCGCCGCCTCCACCACCGACCCAGGCGTCGGGTTCGCCCTGACTGCGGAGCGCGTCCGACCGGACGTGGACGCCGCCATCGCCCGCAACGCACCGGCGTCAACGGGAGCCTGCCGGTTCTAGCCGACCGGCCTACCCGCGCAACATCTCCGCGACCTGGAAGGCCAGCTCCAGCGACTGCTCGTTGTTCAGGCGGGGGTCGCAGGCCGTCTCGTACCGCTGGGGCAGGTCGAGGTCGGCGATGCGCTGGTCACCACCCAGGCACTCGGTCACGTTCTCGCCCGTCAGCTCCATGTGCACGCCACCGGGGACGGTGCCGGCCGCCTTGCTGGCCGCGAAGAAGCCGGAGATCTCGCCGAACACGTCCTCGACCCGACGGGTCTTGTACCCCGACTCCGACGTGATGGTGTTGCCGTGGCAGGGGTCGGTGATCCACACGACGTTGCGCTCGGCGTCCCGAGTCGCCTCCAGCAGCGGCGGCAGGACATCGGCCACCCGGTCGACGCCCATCCGGCTGATCAGGGTCAGCCGTCCCGGGATGTTGCCCGGGTTCAGCACCTCGCACAGCTGCAGCAGCTCGGACGGCGTCATGGTGGGGCCGACCTTGCACCCGATCGGGTTGTGGACACCGGAGAGGAAGTGGACGTGGGCGTGGTCCAGCTGCCGGGTCCGCTCGCCGATCCACAGCATGTGGGCGCTGCAGTCATACCAGTCACCGGTCAGGGAGTCCTGCCGGGTCATCGCCTGCTCGTAGTCCAGCAGCAGCGCCTCGTGGGAGGTGAAGAAGTCAACCGTGTTGAAGGTCGGGTCGGCATCGGTCCGAATGCCGATGGCCTCGAGGAACGCCAGGGCCCGCTCGATCTCCTCGGCCATCTGGTCGTAGCGCTTGCCCTCCGGGGACTCGGCCACGAACTCCTGGTTCCAGGCGTGCACCCGACGGAGGTCGGCGAAGCCCCCACGGGTGAACGCTCGGAGGAGGTTCAGGGTCGAGGCGGAGTGGTGGTACATCCGCTCCAGCCGGTCAGGGTCGGGGACCCGGTTCTCCGGCGTTGCCGCCAGCCCGTTGACGGCATCGCCCTTGTAGGAGGCCATCTCGACGCCGTCAACCGTCTCGGTCGGTTCCGACCGCGGCTTGGCCATCTGCCCGGCGATGCGCCCGACCTTGACGATCGGCATCGAGGCGCCGTAGGTCAGGACGATCGCCATCTGCAGCAGCACCTTCAGCTTGTCCCGCGTGATGTCGGCCCCACCCGCGTCGAACGTCTCCGCGCAGTCGCCGCCCTGGAGGAGGAAGGCCTCGCCGCGGGAGACGCGCGCCAACTGCTCGGTCAGGTCACGGGCCTCGCCGGCGAACACCAGCGGTGGCAGCCCCGAGATCCGGTTGAGCACCCGCTTCAGGTGGTCGGGGTCGGGATACGTCGGCAACTGCTTCGCCGGTAGGTCCTGCCAGGAGGACGGCGTCCAACGCGTGGTGAGGGTGCTCATGGTGGAGGCCATGGTCCCACCTGCCCTCGTGGGCTGCAAAGCAGCGGCGACACGCCCCTGTGTAGGGTGAGCGACATGCAGATCAGCGACGCCGTAGCCATCGTGACCGGAGGGGCTTCCGGTCTGGGCCGCGCGACCGCCCAGATGATCATCGACGCCGGTGGTCGGGTCGTGCTGCTGGACCTGTCCTCCTCCGAGGGCTCGTCCGTGGCAGCGCAGATGGGCGAGCGGGCCACCTTCGTCCCCACCGACGTGACGGACGCCGACGCGGTGGCCGAGGCGGTGGCCACCGCCACCTCGCTCGGACCCCTACGCATCGCCGTCAACTGCGCTGGGATCGGTGGGGCCGCGAAGGTGGTCGGCCGTGAAGGGGCGATGCCACTGGAGCACTTCACCCGCATCGTGACCGTGAACCTGATCGGCACGTTCAACGTGATCCGGCTGGCGGCCGAGGCCATGATCGCTGGCGACGTCGTCGGGGAGGAGCGCGGCGTCATCATCAACACCGCCTCGATCGCGGCCTACGACGGGCAGATCGGCCAGTCCGCCTACGCCGCCTCCAAGGGCGGGATCGTCGGCATGACCCTCCCGCTGGCCAGGGATCTCGCCCGCGAACTCGTGCGCGTGGTGACGATCGCGCCGGGGCTGTTCGAGACGCCCCTGCTGGCCGGGCTGCCAGAGCCCGCGCGGGAGGCCCTGGCCGAGACGATCCCGATGCCCGCCCGGCTGGGCCAACCGGAGGAGTTCGCCAACCTGGCCAGCCAGATCATCGCCAACACGATGCTGAACGGCGAAGTGATCCGCCTGGACGGGGCACTCAGGATGGCGCCGAAGTAGCCGATCAGCCCTGGTGGGGGTAGCGCCAGTCCGTCGGCGGCACGAAGCTCTCCTTGATCGAGCGGGAGCTGACCCAGCGCTGCAGGTTCTGGGGTGCCCCCGCCTTGTCGTTGGTGCCCGAGGCCCGAGCGCCGCCGAACGGCTGCTGCCCGACCACCGCGCCCGTCGGCTTGTCATTGAGGTAGAAGTTGCCGGCCGCATGCCGCAGGCCCGCCTGCGCCACGTCCAGTGCACGCCGGTCGGTGGCGAACACCGCGCCGGTCAGCGCGTAGGGGCTCGTGGTGTCGACCAGGTCGACCACCTCCGCCCAGGTGGTGTCGTCGAACGAGCTGTCGTCGTAGGGGAAGACGGTCAGCACCGGCCCGAACAGCTCGGTGACCATCGTATGGCTGCGCGGGTCGTCGGTCACCAGCACCGTCGGGTCCACGAACCAGCCCTGGGTGCGGTCCGAGTCGCCGCCGACCAGCACCTCAGCACCAGCGTCCCCAGCCTTGGCGATCGCGCCGCTGACCCGCTCGAACGCCACCTCATCGATCACGGCACCGCAGAAGGTCGAGAGGTCACCCACGTCCCCCACGGTGATCTCGCTGGCCATCCCCGCCAGGTCGTCACGGAGACTGGACCACAGCGACGCCGGCACGTAGGCCCGGCTGGCCGCTGAGCACTTCTGGCCCTGGTACTCAAACGCCCCCCGCCCGAGGCCCACCACAACCGCCGCCGGATCCGCGGACGGATGGACCAGCACGAAGTCCTTCCCGCCGGTCTCCCCGACGATCCGGGGGTAGGACCGATAGCTGTCGATCCGGTCGGCCGTCTTGCGCCACAGTTGACGGAACACGGCCGTCGATCCGGTGTAGTGCAGTCCGGCGAAGGCCGGATGGGCCATGGCGACGTCGCTGACCAACGCCCCATCGCCGTGCACCAGATTGATCACGCCGTCCGGCAGGCCAGCGGCCCGCAGCAGGTCCATCGTCATCTGGGCGGCGAACGCCTGCTTCTCCGATGGCTTCCAGATCACGACGTTGCCCATCATCGCCGGGGCCGTCGGCAGGTTCCCCGCGATCGCGGTGAAGTTGAAGGGCGTGAGCGCCAGTACGAACCCCTCGAGCGGGCGGTGGTCCGTCCGGTTCCACACCCCGGGGGAGGAGGTGGGCTGCTCGGCGTGGATCTGCTCGGCGAAGGCGCAGTTGAAGCGGAGGAAGTCGATGAGCTCACAGGCCGCGTCGATCTCGGCCTGGTGGACCGACTTGGATTGCCCCAGGATCGTGGCGGCGTTCACTCGGCTGCGCCAGGGACCGCTGAGCAGGTCGGCAGCCCGCAGGAAGACGGCCAGGCGGTCGTGCAGCGGCGTGGCCGCCCACTCCTCGGCGACACCGAGTGCGGCGTCGATGGCGGCTTCGACGTGCGGCTCGGAGGCGGCGAAGACGGTCGCCAGGTGGAGAGCGTGGTCGTGCGGAGCTCGAACCTCGAAGGTGTCCTGCGAGCGGACATCGTCAGCACCGATGCGCATGGGCGCCTCGATCGGCGCGGCGGCCCGTTGGTCGGCGATCGTCGCCGCCAGGGTCTCACGCTCCGTGCTGCCGGGTGCGTATCCCTGGATGGGCTCATTGACCGGCGTGGGGACGGCGAAGCCGCCGGTGGCGGAGAGCTGACTTGCTGAAGTGGTCATGGCAGCACACTAGTACGTGCTGCCGGCGTGTGACCCCGAGGGATCAGATGGGTTCCATCGCGCACACCTGCACGGCCGCAACGGCCGCGTCGGTGGCGCGCTGGAGCCGGTCGATGAGGACCGCCCGGACGAGGTACTCGACCTGCAGGGAGATGTCGGCGACGCCGCGCTGCTCGGTTCGAGTGAGGATCTGTGCGTGCAGGAACTGCAGCTCCTCGAGGGGCTCCTGGATCGCCTCGGGGGCGTCGGCTACGGCGTTGAGCAGGTCCGACCAGCGGCAGATCGTCTCGAGTTCGACCGACATGCTCGTCTCGTGCCCGCCGATCTTGTTCAACCGGTGCTGGAGGTCGCTGCACGTATCCCGTAGGAACATGATGGACCATGCCGGAACGGTCGCGACGGTGGTCTTGGTGCGCTCGTGGAGTTGCATGGTTCTCTCATTACTCTCGGTGATTTGGCTGTCGTGAGAGTAATCGGCAGCATGGTCGATTTTCTTGACCAAAAAGGTGCGAAGAACTAGACAATGTTGCCCATGCCGGAACTGCCAGAGGTTGAGAGCGTCCGTCGGCAGCTGGCCCCCCGTCTCGTTGGCTGCCGCATCGACGCGGTGTGGGCCGACCCGAAGATGCCGCGCTACATCCGCCCGGCGGAGGCGGCGCAGACCACGGTCCACGACCTCGTCCGGCGCGGCAAGTACCTGATCGCGGATCTCGGTGCGCCGCATCAGGAGGCGGGTCTGCAGTTGATCCTGCACCTGGGCATGACGGGCGTGCTTCGCTGGCGCGGCGAGGACGGCTGGGACGGCGACGACTACGTCCGGGCCACCTTCGCGGTGACGACACGGGAGGGACGCCAGGCCCATCTGGACTTCCGCGACGTCCGCCGCTTCGGCACCCTCGCCGTGGTTCCGGAGGGCGTGTACGACGAGTTGCCGACATTGGCATCACTCGGCCCCGAGCCACTGTCCGACGCCTTCGACCGAGCCGACTTCGCTGCCGCGCTGCACCAGACCGGCCAGCAGGTCAAGCCCTTCCTGCTGTCCCAGCGCCCCGTGGCCGGAGTCGGCAACATCTACGCCGACGAGGCGCTGTGGCGTGCCCGGATCCACCCGACGTCCCGGCGCGTGGGTCGAGCCCGCGCCAACCGACTGCACCAAGCCATCGTCGATGTGCTGGCCGAGTCCGTCGAGCGCGAGGGCACGACCTTCAGCGACTACCAGATGGTCAACGGCGAGTCAGGACGCAACGCCGACTACCTGGTGGCCTACGGTCAGGAGGACCGTCCGTGTCCCCGCTGCGGCACGCCGATGCGAAAGACCGTCGTCGGGGGTCGAGGCACCACGTACTGCCCGCGGTGCCAGCGCTGATCTCTGACAGGCTCAGAGGCCGCCGGTGGTGCGGACCTCATCGATTAGGCCGTACTCCACAGCCTCCTCGGCGCTGAGCCAGAAGTCACGCAGCGTGTCCTTGGCGACCTGCTCCAGTGGCTTTCCGGACCGCTCAGCCAGGATCTCGTTGATGCGTTCCCGCAGGAACGTCATCTGCTGGGCCTGGATCTGGATGTCGGAGGCCTGACCGCGGGCACCGCCCAGCGGCTGGTGGATCATCACCCGCGCGTTGGGGGTTGCTGACCGGGTACCGGTACCCGTGGCCAGCAGGAACGCGCCGGCGGAGGCCGCCATCCCGACGCACACCGTGTTGACCTTCGCCGAGATCAGGTTCATGACGTCATACATCGCGAACATGCCGCTGATCACGCCACCCGGCGAGTTGATGTACATCGTGATGTCGTCGTCGGACTCGGCACCAAGCGCGAGCAGCTGGGCGACGATCTCGTCGGCCTTGGTCTCCTCGATGGCTCCACGGAGGTACAGCACCCGGTTGTCGTAGAGCTTGCGGAACGGGTTCTGCTGCAGTGCCGCCGCAATGGCACCGGCGTCTTCCTGGCCCGGCGTCTCCTCTTCGTCATCGAAGCGGGGCAGTCCGAGGTTGGAGTACCGCTTGGAGTACGTGGTCACGTGGTTGCTCCTGAGGTTGCACGCCGTCGCGTTGGACCCGGCTGTGGCGTGTGGTTATCGTTGCGAGGCGCTCAGGGTAGTGGCCTGCCTGGCGTCCTGCCGGTCGGGCCGAGGGCGCTGCTGACGGCAGCGTGGAGTCCGGGAGGACAACAGATGGAACAGGGGCCGCCAGCGTCGCGGACGCTGGACCGCGGCATCCGAGTCGTGGAAGCCATTGCGGCTGCCGGAGACGGCGCCACGGTTGCGGAGCTGTCCCGTTTCACCGGTCTGGACCGGGCCGTCATCGCGCGCCTGCTCGACACGCTGTCGGACCGTTGCTGGCTGGTCCGCGGGCCGGGGGACCAGCGGTACCGGCTCGGGCCAACGCTCCTCGCGCTGGTCGGGTCCGATCCGACCTGAGCGCCAACCGACGAGGGGACGCTCCTACGGCAGGCCGAGCACGAGGATGGCCACGATGAGTCCGCCCGCGATCCCGACGATGGCCGGGAGCACCCAGGTGGTCAGCGCAGATGGTCCGCCACGGGTGGCATCGATGACCGGGTCCTCACCCTCGACGTAGCCCCCATACTCGTCGTACTCGTCGACGTCGATGGTCCCGCTCTCCGGCTGGGCAAACGCCGGTCCCTCGTCTGAGGTGCCCTCCAGCGTCCCGAGGGCCGCGTACGGATCACCACCCGGCGTCGTCGGCTCCGCGTCGTCGAGTTCGGCGAACGGGTCGTCCTCCTCACCCTCGGCCAGGATGTCGGACAGCCGGAGCTCTGCCGTCGAACCCGGGTCGGGCCGCCAATCGCCAGCATCGTCGTCGGTCTCGGCGAACAGGTCCTCGCTGTCATCTGCCCGTGCATCTGCCGGGGCCTCGGTGAACAGCCCGCGGTCGTCGGCGCCGATCTCATCGCCGAAGCCGGCCGCGACCAGCTCCTCCTCGGTCAGCTCCGTCGTCGCGGCGGGGGCCGTGGCCGCGTCATCGGCGCCGGCATCCGCTGGCCTGAAGGGATCGTCGCCGGTAACGGCGGACGGCTCGGGCGTGGCATCAGCGCCGTGATCGTCCAAGGCCGGAAGCGGGCCCGTGGCACCGAGGGCGTCGAAGGGATCACTGTCCTCCGGGCCGGTCACCGCGGCCGCCTCGGCCGCGAGACTGTCGGCGGCAAGATCCGGGTCGGCCTCGTCGTCGGCTGAGCGGTCATCGGTCAGGAGATCGTCGGCCTCGGCATCGCCCGGTGGTTCGGCGACCGTGGGGTCCTCTGCCGGGTGGCTGGCGCCCTGGGCATCGGCCGCGCCGTCACCGGAGTCCGCGACGACACTCGAGGGCTCGGCGATCTCGGTCACGGGGCCGGCCGGATCAGCCGCCGTCTCGCCGGCCTCGGGGGAGGTGTCCGCACCAGCGACCGCCGGGGGCGCGGTTGCTGGAAGCTGGCCCGGCTGGGAACTGAGGACGGTGACCAGGATGCGCTGCCCCATGTCCGGCGTTGCCGGAAGACCCTCGATGCGCCGTCGGCCGCGGCGCGTGGCCCGCGACTTGGCCGCACAGCCGGGACGCTCCTCGATGGCGGTCGCCACATCGGCGTGCTCACGTGCCGAGGCGACGCCCAGGCACCAATCACCGATCTTGTCCAGATCGTCGCAGCCGTCCTCGTGCAGCGCAGCGCGGTCGCCGGTGGAGTTCTCCGGCCCCGCCAGCGCCATCAGCGCTCGCGTGAGGGCGTCGGCCGACCCGGGCTCCTGTCCGGTCGTCGGCACACCCTTGTCGTGGGCCAGGAGCAGGGCGCGGCGCTCATCCTCGGCCAACTCGGCGATGGCTCGCTCGGCGGCGTCCAGGAAGCGGACGTCGGGGGCGGGCAGGTCGGGCAACAGGCCGGCGGCGGACGGCGAGGCCGGCGCGGTGCCGCTCTCCCGTAGACTCTCCACGCCCATTGCCCAGGTCTGACGGCGGACCCACCCCTCCAGCGGTCCGGAGGTCGGCGGGTCGGTCCACAGGCTGCCGAAGACCTTCAGCAACAGCGCCTCGACGGCGTCCGCTCCGCTCATCAGGCGTCTGGCGACGGCGTGGGCCGCGGGCACGGCGCGGTGGTAGGCCTCCGCCAGGGCGAGGGGGTGCCCAACGGCGAGGGCGTCCAGGATGACGCTTTCGTGGGCGCGCCTGAAGTCAAGAGCATCGGTTGGCTGAGGCATGGCTCCACGCTAGTGCCTGGGCGCGGGAGACTGAGGGATTTTCCCCGTTCAAGCGGGCAGGTGAGCGGGTGTCGTGCCCCTGGTCGCTCGGGCCGAGTCGCCGATCTCCGAGCCGGTGGGATTCTCGATCGGCTGCCCGAGCTACGGCATCGAGCCGGTGAGCCGCACCCGCTGCCGGCGGCCGGCCCAGCCCGGGTCGGGGTCGGGGTAGTCGGTGCGGAAGTGGGACCCGCGTGACTCCTGACGGCGCGCCGCCGCCTCGACGATCGCATTGGCGGCGACCAGCATGTTGGCCACTTCCAGGGCGTCGCGCTGCAGCGGTGGGCGTGGACCACCCCAGGCACTGGTCACCGTCTTGCTGATGTTCTGCAGGGTCTGCCGGGTCGCGGCCAGACCTGCGGCGTCGCGGATCGCGCCCGCGCCGGCGCTCATCGACTTCCGAAGGTCAGAGCGGACCCAACGCAGATAGGGACGCCGGTCGGCGGAGGCGAAGGTCGGCTGGTCCGGGTCGCCGGCGGCATGCTCCTCCGGCAGGGAGCGGGCCATGTCCGTGGCCGCGCGGTGCGCGAACACACACGACTGCGCCAGGCTGTTGCCAGCCATCCGGTTGGCCCCGTGCACCCCCGAGGACGCCACCTCACCGGCGGCGTAGAGCCCCGGCACGGAGGTCCGGCCCCACAGATCCGTGGCCACGCCGCCGATCATGTAGTGCTCGCAGGGCTCGACCGGGACCGGCTCGGCCAACAGGTCGAAGCCGAACCGCTGGGCACCGTCGAGGACCGTCGGGAACTCCTCCTTCATCTGGTGGGGCTCGATCATCCTGGCGTCCAGCCACGCCCCGCCGGGTTGGTCCAGGATGGCCTTGGCCACGACGTGCCGTGGCGCCAGTTCGGCATCTGGGTGCCGGGAGGGCATGAACCGGTTGCCCTCGGCGTCGAGCAGGTGGGCGCCGGCACCGCGAAGTGCCTCCGTCAGCAGGAAGCGCTGGAAGGAGGTCTTGCCGGGCGCCTTGAGCCCCGTCGGGTGGAACTGGACGAACTCGATGTCGTGCAGCGCGGCGCCCACCCGTCCGGCCATGGCGAGCGCGTCGCCGGTGGCACCGTCGCGGTTGGTGGTCGCGGCGTACAGCCCGCCGCACCCGCCGGTTGCCAACATCACGGCCTTGGCCCGAACCAGGATCAGCCCGGGGTCCTGGGCGGGGGTGGCGTGGCCGCCGTCGATGTCATCGAGCAGCATCCAAACCCCGGTGACGGGCGCATCGGGCGCTGAACCCGTCGCCAGCGAGGCGGCCATGCCCTGGAGGCGGATCAGGCGACCCTCCCGCTCGGCGACCTCCACCGCAGCGGTCCGCAGCGACCGGAAGATCTCTGCTCCGGTGGCATCCGCGGCTCGGACCGACCGGCCGACCGTCTGGCCTCCTTCGCGGGCCAGCGCCAGGTCGCCGTCGGACTCGGTGTCGAAGACGGCCCCCCTGGCGCGGAGGTCAGCGACCCGGTCGGGGGTCTCGGCCGCCATGACGGCGACCGACCGTGGGTTGCAGTGGCCGTCGCCGGCCCGTTCGGTGTCCGCCGCGTGGAGGTTGGGCGAGTCGTCGTGGCCGACGGCCGCCGCCAGGCCGCCCTGCGCCAACGGCGTTGACCCGGACTCGCCGACGGCACCCTTGTCGATCAGGACGACCGTGACATCCGGGCGGGCGTCCAGCAGGTCCAGTGCGGTCACCAGTCCGGCGATGCCCGAGCCCACGATCGCCACGTCGACCACCACCTCTGAGCCGCGCCTGATGTGATCGGGGAAGTGGGACGTGCCGGTCTGCGGGGGGCTCATGACGTCCGCGAGCGTATCCGAGGACCTCCAGACGAGGTTCGAAGGCCGCCGCTGGTCAGCAGCACAAGTGGCAAGACCACCGGTTTGCAGCGAGTCTGGGAGGTGTGAACACGTCCTCGCGTAGTCGTCTGCTGACCATCGTCGCGGTCATGGCCCTGCTGTTCATCCTGTTCAGCGGGCTCGGCACGACCAACACGGGTGACGAGCTGACCTACACCCAGTTCCGCGAGGCTGTGACCGATGGGCGTGTCGAGTCGATCGTGTTCACGGGACAGAGCATCACCGGTGAGTACGTCGAGGGGTCGACCGAGGAGGGCGAGGCGAGCACCTTCAGCTCCTTCCTGCCGGTCGAGACCGTCGTCGGGACGGACGGCATCGAGTCCTTCCTCGACGCCAACGACGTGACGATCGAGGCACGCGCCGACGATGGCGGCGTGCTCGGGTTCATCCTGCCCCTGCTGTTCCCGCTGCTGCTGTTCGGCGGGTTCATCTACTTCCTCAACCGGCAGGCTCGCGGCCAGATGGGCGGGCTCGGTCAGATCGGCAAGTCCCAGGCGAAGATCCACAAGACCGACGAGCCGTCGACGACCTTCAACGACATCGCCGGCTACAAGGAGGTCAAGGAGGAGATCAAGGAGGTCGTGCAGTTCCTCCGCGATCCGTCCAAGTTCCGCCAGGCCGGCGCCGAGGTGCCCAAGGGCATGCTGATGGTCGGCCCGCCGGGAACCGGGAAGACGCTGCTGGCGCGGGCCGTGGCCGGTGAAGCGGGTGTTCCGTTCATCTCCGTGACCGGTTCTGACTTCATGGAGATGTTCGTCGGGGTGGGGGCGAGCCGGGTCCGGGACCTGTTCAAGACCGCTCGCGAGAACGCGCCCTCCATCATCTTCATCGACGAGCTGGACTCGATCGGCCGCAAGCGTGGTGCCGGGCTCGGCGGGGGCCACGACGAGCGCGAGCAGACGCTCAACCAGATGCTGGGCGAGATCGACGGGTTCGAGGGCTCGACCGGCGTGGTGATCATGGCGGCCACCAACCGGCCGGACGTGCTCGACAACGCACTGACGCGACCCGGACGGTTCGACCGGCAGATCGTCGTGCCGCTGCCGACGCTGGAGGAGCGCGAGCAGATCCTGCAGATCCACATGCGCGGCAAGCCCATCGCCGCCGATGTCGACCCGCGCACCATGGCCCAGGGGACCCCCGGTATGGCGGGTGCCGACCTGAAGAACCTGGTGAACGAAGCGGCGCTGATCGCCGTGCGCGAAGGCAGTCCCGAGATCCGGATGGACGACTTCGAGCGGGCCCGCGAGCGGCAGACCATCGGTCGTGAGCGCTCCACGCTGGCGCTGTCGGAGGAGGAGAAGGAGTCAGTCGCCTACCACGAAGGTGGACACGCGCTGGCAGCCTTCCTCGAGCCCGAGGCGGACCCCGTCTACAAGGTGACGGTCCTCCCGGTCGGGATGGCGCTCGGGGTCACCACCCAGCTGCCCGTCGACGAGCGGCACATCCACACCCTGTCCTGGCTGGTGGCCAAACTGCGGGTGATGCTGGGCGGACGCGCAGCCGAGCTCGTGGCGCTGGGCCAGCCGACCACCGGCGCCTCCAACGATCTGCTGCAGGCCACCAAGCTGGCACGGGCGATCGTGCGGGACTTCGGCATGACCGACGCGGTCGGACCGGTCGGGTACGGCGACGACCGGCCGGTGTTCCTGGGGGAGGAGCTCGGTCGCGGGGCCGACTACTCCGATGAGTTCGCCCGCAAGATCGATGCCGAGGCCCACCGCATCCTGGCCACCAACCTGGCGGACCTGGTGGAGCGGTTCACCGAGCTGCGTCCGGGGCTGGACCGGATGGCCGAGTTGCTGGTGGCGAAGGAGGCGATCAGCGGCGCCGAGGCGATGGAGGCCGTGCGCGAGGGGCTGCCGCCCCATCTGCAGGAGCAGCTCACCGGCTCGGCCTCCGAGGTCCGGGTGGCCAGCGCCCAGGGCGGGTCGAACGGTCACGCCCCCGTCGGCCTCGGTGTCCCTGCCGGCAGACCGCCGAAGACACCGAGCGGTGACGGCAACGGGCGGGTCGGGCCCGGCGGGCCACCGTCCAACGGACGCGGCGGGTCACCGCGCGGTGGCGGGGCACCTCCGGTGGGCACACCACCTCCGCCGCCGGGCGGCTCGGTCCCCAAACCGCGGTAGTCCGGTAGGCTGCCGTCAGTGATCGGCATCCTCGGAGGGACCGGACCGCAGGGCCAGGGCCTTGCCCTACGACTCACCGTGGCGGGCGAGTCGGTGATGATCGGCTCCCGGACGGCTGCCAAGGCGGAGGCCGTCGCGGCCGAGCTGACGAGCACGCTCGAGGGCGCCGGGACCGTGACCGGCGGCGCGAATCAGACGGTGATGCAGGACTGCCGGACGGTCCTGGTCTGCCTACCGCACGCCGGCGTGGCCGCCACCCTGACCCCGCTGGCCGAGACCGTGAATGGGCACCTGATCATCTCCGTGGTCAATCCCCTCGCCTTCGGGCCTGCAGGCCCACGGCTCGTCGCGGTGGGGGAAGGATCCTCTGCGGCGCAGATCGCCGCGCTGCTGCCGGGTGCGCGCGTCACGACAGGATTCAACAACCTCTCCGCCGTCAACCTGAAGCGCCTGGACCATACCTTCGACGAGGACGTGCTGGTCAGTGGCGACGACAAGGACGCCGTTGCTGAGACGATCCAGCTGGTCGAACGCATCGACGGGATCCGGGGGATCGCCGTGGGGTCCCTCGACCACGCCGCGACCGTGGAGGCCATGACGGCGGTTCTGATCGAGGTCAACCGGCGGTACCGGACCACATCCGGGGTCCGGATCACCGGCCTCTCCTGACCCGGACCAGCGGGGGGAGCGAAGTTCTTACGGAGATCTAACGCCTCCCACGTGTCGGACTCGATGGCCGACCCTGTCAGTTGTGCGTAATCAACACGTCCCCAGATTGTCAGGACTCCCTGCATGAGCGCCGCGACCACCACACCCGAGACCGCCGCCGACCCACCCGAAGACGCTGAGCTGGTTGCCGTCGAGACCCATCCGCGAGCGATTCGCTGGATGCACTGGATCAACTTCCCCATCCTCGCGATCATGATCTGGTCGGGGCTGCGGATCTACTGGGCCTACGACGAGTTCGCGCTGGGGGTCGGGGACACCGAGATCTTCGCCTTCTTCCCGGAGGCCTTCTACGACGCACTCGGCCTGGGCCGGCGGCTGGCCCGCGGCATCGCCTTCCACTTCACCTTCGGGTGGTTCTTCGCCATCAACGGGCTGCTCTACATCCTCTACCTGGCCTTCTCCGGGGAGTGGCGGCACATCGTGCCGGATCGCTACGACTTCGCCGACAGCACCAAGGTCGTGGCTCACGATCTGCACCTGACCGATGAAGCCCCCGTCCAGGGCAAGTACAACGCCGCGCAGAAACTGGCCTACTCCAGCGTGATCCTGATGGGCGCGCTGATCGTGCTGACCGGCTTCGCGATCTACAAGCCGACGCAGCTGAACCTGCTCACCACGCTCTTCGGCGGCTACGAGACGTCCCGCCTGATCCACTTCTGGACCACCATCGGCCTCTTCTCCTTCTTCGTCATCCACCTGCTCCAGGTCCTCCGCGCCGGGGTCGGCAACTTCTGGTCGATGATCTCCGGCTTCGAGTACCGACCGGCCACGGCAGCCGACAGCACCGACGAGGACGGCGTCGCGAGCGACGACGAGGAGGAGTTGGCCCGATGAGCACCGACGAGAACACCCCCTCCCAAGAGCTCCCTGACGATGTCTCAGACGACAACTCGGATGATGTCGAGGTCGAGGGTTTCCTACACGAGGGCACAGTGGCCGAGCGGGCGCGGACGCTCCCGACGGCCTTCCCCCTGCCACAGACCGACCAGGACGACGCGGCCCCCGACTCGAGCCAGACCGCCGAACCGGACCAGGCCGACCCGGAGGCACCGGGGAGCGACGAGCCCATCGACCATCGGGCCGCTCGGGACGCCCGGCTGCTGGCCTCCCGCAACGAGGGCGCAGTCCGCATCACCAAGGCCGAACGCAACCGCACGACCCGTCGGTCCCTCCTCGGTGCCGCCGGGATAGTCGCACTGGCCGGGTTCGGTTGGCGCAGCCTGCTGCGGCAGGAGGAGGTCGGCAACATCCCCGCCTTCCTGAGAAGCGGATTCGAGTGGAACGACGCGGTCTGGTCGACGCTGTTCGACGAGGGAGGCCTGGCACCCGAGTTCGCCCTCTCCCAGGCGACCGAACTGCGCGTCAACGGCACCATCGGGCTCGATCCCGAACTCGACCCGGCCAGCTGGACCCTCTCCGTGGAGGGCGTTGCGGGTGAGCAGCTGGACGAGTTCAGCATCGACGACGTGAGCTTCGACGCAGTCGCTGGCATCCCGACCTTCGACCAGATCACCGAGCACAAGTGCATCGAGGGCTGGGCCAACATCACGCACTGGACCGGCATCCGCTTCGGTGACCTCATCACCAGCCGGTACGAGGAGCAGGCGGCGGACGCGGCGTTCGTCTCACTGGAGACGCCTGACGGGGAGTACATGGTCGGGCTGGACATGACATCGGCCATGCACCCCCAGACACTGCTGGCGTCCGGCTTGGAGGGGGCGGCCCTGCCACCGGAGCACGGCGCACCGCTGCGGCTGGTCACGCCCTTGCACTACGGCATCAAGTCGCTCAAGCGCATCGGCCGCATCCGCTTCGCGAACGAGCGACCCCAGGACTACTGGGCGGAGCGTGGCTACGACTGGCACTCCACGCACTGAGCGTGGCACTGAGAGCGACGGCTGGGACGGGTGGCGGACTCACTCGGGCGGGAGCGTTCCCGTCGCCGTGAAGAAGGCAGCCGCCTTCGCCATGGCCTCGTCCCACTCGCCGTCCGGGTCTGAGTCGGCGACGATCCCGCCGCCCGTCCCGTACCAGGCCTGTCCCGAGTGCATGACGGTGGTGCGGATCGCAACCGAGAGGTCCACCAGGCCCTGTCCGATCACCC
The DNA here is from genome assembly GCF_003074135.1 of Euzebya tangerina. Lineage (NCBI taxonomy): Bacteria > Bacillati > Actinomycetota > Nitriliruptoria > Euzebyales > Euzebyaceae > Euzebya > Euzebya tangerina. Next base: position 3,024,417 of record NZ_PPDK01000001.1, read on the forward strand.
CGATCGCCCCGCAGTAGACGCCACGACGCCACGGCTCCAGTCCACGGATCCTCGACACCGCCATGTGCTTCGGCGCGCCCGTCACCGAGCCGCAGGGGAACAGCGCCTCGACGACGCCGCCCAGGTCGATGTCGTCACGGATCGTTCCCTCGACCGTGGAGGTGAGGTGCCACACCGTCGGGTGCGGCTCCAGCACCATCAGCTGCGGCACCGAGACCGTCCCGACACGACTGATCCGGCCCAGGTCGTTGCGCTCGAGATCCACGATCATGACGTGCTCGGCGCTGTCCTTGACGGCACCGGCCAACTGCTCGGCCAGCGCCTGATCGCGAGCCGGGTCGGTCGAGCGCCGCCGCGTGCCCTTGATCGGCCGAACCCTGGCCACACGGCCGTCGATCCGCAGGAAGGTCTCGGGAGAGACCGACGCGACTGTGGCACCGGGGGCGTGGAGGAAGGCGGCGTGCTCGGCATGCGGGTTGGCGCCGAACAGGCTGTAGGCCAGCTGCCGCGGGGTTCCTTCCCACGGGGCGGCCACGTGCAGGGTCAGGTTCACCTGGTAGACGTCCCCGGCCTGGATCCAGTCCTGGATCTGGCGGACGGCAGCCGCGTGGTCCGTCCGGTCGATCGTGGGCCAGGCGTGCAGTGGACGATCCGCCGGACGTGACAGCTCGGTCCGGCGCGGACGGGCCGCCGCCTCCTCGATCATGTCGGCGGCTGCCTGGCAGTCCTGCTCCGTGCGGCCCGCGACCCACCACACCCGGTCGGGCGAGAGCGCAGCCGCGTGGGCGTACTCACCGAACCAGAGGTCGGGAAGCGGCGCCGGGCCGGGCCGGACGTCCACCGGTGGCAAGCCCATCGCCGCGGGCGCGTGATCGTCGGTGATGAAGCCCACCAGGCCGTCGGTGAAGGGCAGTCCGGACGGTCGAGCATCGGGCTCGACGGCCCACCCCAACTGTTCGGCCCGCTCGGCCATCCCATCGGCGGTGACCACCTGGGCGATCGGATCCGCTACCGCGATCTCCCAGCCACGCACCCGAACCAGCGCACCACGGCGGGACGGGTCGGTGGGCACCACGGCCACCGGATGGCGCGGCGCGGGCCCGGTGTGGCGGCGGACGACGGTCATGCCCACCGCACGCTATCCGCAGGCACGTCGGGCGACTAACCTCGGGGCCATGAAGGTCTACACCAAGCGTGGGGACGATGGGACGACCGGCCTGCTGTACGGCGGGCGGGTCGACAAGGACGATCTGCGAACCAGCGCCTACGGAACGGTCGACGAGACCGTGTCCGCACTGGGACTGGCGCGGGCTGAGCTGATCGACACCGAGTGGCACGACCGGGTCCTGCAGGTGCAGCGTGAGCTCTTCGTCGTCGGGGCCCAACTGGCCACGCACGTCGATCACTGGGAGAAGCTGAGCGAAGGCGTGTCACTCGCGACACCGGCCATGATCGATGAGATGGAGGAGCGCATCGACGGCTTGCTCGTGCGCTTCCCCCTGCCCCAGGAGTTCGTGGTCCCCGGCGGCTCGCGCGCTGGTGCGGCCCTGGACCTGGCACGAACGATCTGCCGTCGGGCCGAGCGCTACGTCGTGGCGATGCGGCGCGCCGACCTGCTGCCGGAGGAGAGCCCGCTGCAGTACCTGAACCGGCTGAGCGACTACCTCTTCGTCTTGGCGCGCGCCGTCGAAGGTGGGACCTTCACCCGGACGCGCGAGGAGTAGCCGGCGTGCGGATCGTCTCCCTGGTCCCAAGCCTCACGGATGCCGTCGCCCAGCTGGGTAGCGCAGAGGACCTCGTGGGGGTCACCGAGTGGTGCACCAGTGGCGCACCCGATGGCGCGGTGAGGATCGGGGGTACCAAGAACCCGGCGGTGGCGGACATCGTGGCCCTGCAGCCCGAACTCGTCCTTGCCAACACCGAGGAGAACAAGCCGTCCTCCCTCGACGAACTGCGCGAGGCAGGGCTGGCCGTGGAGGAGTTCTACCCTCGCGCCGTCCGCGACGTCCCGCCCATGCTGAGGCGACTGGGTCAGCTGACAGACGCGGCGGAGCGGGGTGCGCAGCTCGCGCAGGACGTCCAGGACGCGATCGACGAGGCTGCCTGGCCCGCGGACCTGGAGCGGGTCATGGCGCTCACCCTGGTGTGGCGCAAGCCCTGGATGGGGCTGGGGGCGCAGACCTACGCCGACGATCTGCTGTGGCAGGCGGGGTTCGGCAACGTCCTCTCCGGCTTCGATGAGCCCTACCCCCGGCTGGAGGAGGGGTTGGTCTTCGGCCAGGACGTCGTGCTCCTCCCCAGCGAGCCGTATGAGTTCGGCCCCGCGGACCTGGAGGCGGTGGCGGCGCTGGCCGGACCTGGACCGACCGAGTTCGTCGACGGACAGGCCCTGACCTGGCACGGCCCGCGGACGGCCGACGCGCTGCGCACCTTCGGCGAGTTGGCCAGACGCCTGGCCGACCCTGCCTGACCAGCGCCGTTCGCAGCCAGCGGACGGCCAGAGGCCAGGACAGGGTCACGCTTGAGCTTTGGTACGGCCAGGGCTCGATCAGTCGCCTGGAGGTGCTTCGGGCTCAGGGCAGTCCACTCGGGGGTTCCAGTCCGAGTAGATCCCTGACGGGTTGTACTTCCACACCCAGGCGTGATGGATGTACCAGCCGAGCGCCGGGTTGAGGACGTGCATGTCCTCACCCAGAACCGTCGGCGGGTCGAGTGTCGGGTCCGGCGGGACTGGGCCCGGGACGACCCACTCGACGGCCACGAGCCTCAGCTTCCCGTTCGGTCGTTGCTCGTAGAGGAGGCCCTCTGGCTGGAGCGGGTCGACTGCCGGGTCGTCGATGAGGTCAGCCCGGAAGTAGTGATACCCCATGGCTCCGTCCGTCGGATGGGCGATGCAGCCGGTGATGATCCCGTTGTAGCCAAGCTCGTAGCCGTCTGCGATGGCGTTCTCGACCCGGTGATACTGCGCCGTCGCGCCTCGCACAGCGCCGAGTTTTCCACGGGCGTCCGCAGTTGTAGCAACGGTGAGCGTCAACACCACCGTCAGCGCCACTACGAGAGCCAATCTGAGCCACGATCGCCGCATCGTGTTCGCTTGCTTCATGTCTTTCCCCTTTCCCGTGCAGCCTGAGAGGCTGCGCTTCCGTGGTTGCCGCTCGTCGAGCGGCGATGGCAGGGACCATGCCGGGGGCCACTCAAGGAACGCTCAAGGAGCCAAGTACTGCGGCGAACGCCATCCCGTTCGTGACGTAGGCCCCTGGCGTTCGTCGACCTCCATCTGCCAGAGTGGACGGGAGGCACAGAGGGGCAGCATCGTGAGTGTTCACCACATCGCACAGCCAGGTGACATGACTGCACGCACCCAGTTCCGGGTGCTGGGTCCGGTCGAGTACGGGAACGGGTTGTGTGGTTCCTCGCTGGGTGGGCGCTTGCACCGAAGTGTGCTGGCCGTCTTGATCGCCAGAGTGGGTCAGCCTGCATCTCCCGACGCGCTCGTCGAGGCCGTCTGGGGCCACGCGCCTCCGACCCGTCCTCGGGCGTGCATCCAGACCTACGTCTCGAGTCTGCGAGGCATCATCGCCGAGCCGATCGAGTACACGGGTGCTGCCTATCGGCTGGACACTCCCCCCGAGAGTGTCGACATGGTTCGGTTCGAGCGGGCGGTCGAAGCTGCCCGGCTCGCGATGCACCACGATCCAGGCGGTGCGTGTGACCTGCTGGACGCCGCACTTGGCCTGTGGCGTGGCCCTGCCTTCGAGGACGTCGCCGACTCCACCGTCCTGACGCAGGTGGCGCGTCGGCTGGACGAGTTGCGGCTGACCGCGCTCGAAATGCGGATGAGGGCGGGGCTCGAGTCACAGCGTCTCGAAGGCGTAGCGTCGGCGGTCGAGCCATGGTTGGAGACGTGCGCGCTTCGGGAGACCTTCGTCGGCTTGGCTGCGATGGTCCTGGCCGCTGAAGGACGTCAGGCGGAGGCGCTGCTGGTGATCGGTCGCACCCGAAACCGGCTGCGCGAGGAACTCGGCGTGAACCCAGGCCCATCACTCGACGAGGTCCAGAGACGGTTGCTCGACCAGGATCCCACGCTTGTGGGGCAGCAAGCCACGCAGTCCACGCCTCGGGATCACAATCTGCACGGCGACGACACGTCGTTCATCGGTCGGACTGCCGACGTGAACCAGGTCGTCGGCTTGCTGAGCACCAATCGCTTGACGACACTCGTTGGGCCCGGAGGAACGGGCAAGACGCGCCTGGCCACCGAGGTGGGTCTCGAGGTGCACCGGACGTTCGCGCAGGGGGCGTGGTTCGTCGACCTGATTCCAGCCACGTCGGAGACCGGCATCTGGCGGGAACTGGCGGCCACCCTTCCCCTGGTTGAACCTGGGACGAACCGCTCACTTCAAGAAGCGGTGCTCGACCACCTCCAGAGATCGTCACTGGTGCTGATCCTGGACAACTGTGAGCACGTGCTGGAGGACGCGGCGTCCGTCGCCCGTGATGTGATGGCCCGAGCAGCCCACGTACGCACGCTCGCCACCAGTCGAGAGCCGCTGCGGCTCCGAGCCGAGCATCTGTTCCGGGTGGAACCCTTGCCGACTGCCGATCCTTCCTCCTCGGCCCCCAGCCTGGCTGCCCAGTTGTTCATCGACCGAGCGGCGCGAACCGGCCAGGAACCGCTGATGAAGGCGGATCTCTCGGCGATCGAAGCCGTGTGTCGCCGGCTCGATGGCCTGCCGCTGGCGGTCGAGTTGGCAGCAGCGATGACCTCAACAGTGACGGCTGGTCAGATCCTGAACCTGCTCGCCGACAGCCCGAATGCCATAGTCAATCGCAGCCACGATCGCCCTGATCGCCACTCGAGTCTGCGCGACACCGTCGCGTGGTCCTACGGCTTGCTGTCAGCATCGGAGCGGGACACCCTCGTCCGATTCGCGGTCTTCGAGGGAGGCTTCGCCATCGATGATGCTCACGCCGTGTGTGCCGATGCGGGAGACGGGGTCGAGGCGATCACCCACTCGATCATGCGGCTGCACGAGGCATCCTTGCTGGTCATGGTTCGGGGCGGCGATGCCAACCGCTACACCCTGCTCGAGACCGTACGTGCGTTCGCACGTGATCTCTTCGCCGACTCACCCGTCCGGGACGAGCTGGAGCAGCGCCACGCCGAGCACTTCCTCGCCGTCGCCGAAGCTGGATTCGAGGGCGTGTGGGGGACGGATGAGGTCGAGTGGCTCCAGCGCTTGTACGTCAGCCGGCCGAACCTTCGACGGGCCTTGGATTGGTGGCTGCGGCGTGATCCCGGTCGGGCCCAGATGCTGGCCGGCTCGCTGACCTGGTTCTGGCTGCGCCGCCACCTTCAGTCCGAGGCATTCGAGACGCTCCACGTGGCGCTGGAAGCCTCCCCGGTGGCCTCGCCGGGTCGCGTGCGAGCGCTGTTCGGACTCTCGGAGATCGTGAAGGACGAGGATCTGGACCATGCGACCGACCTGTTGGTCGAAGCGTTCGATGGCGCTGAGCGCTTCGAGTTGTGGCCGGATCTGTGGGAGATCAAGTACAACCTCGGCCAAATGGCCATCTACCGGGGTGACCACGCCGCCGCTGTCAGGCACCAGGAGTCGTTGTTCGAACTGGCTGTGCGCAGCGAGGAGCCCTCGCCGATCCAACTGAGTGCCCTCGCGCTCACCGGACTGTGGACGATGCTCTGTGACTTCTCGGCAGCGCACGAGTGGTTGTCGGTCGCTGACGCTGCGGCCGCCCAGTGGGACTCGACCAGGGGCTTTCTGTACTGCGACGAGTTCAGGGGGAGGCTGGCGCTCGCGGAGGGGCGGTTCGATGACGCTCGGAGCGCCTTCACCTCGGCGCTCGAGACCGAGGAGCAGCTGTGGAGTCGACCGGAACTCCCGATCCTCGCTCTCCATCTCGCTGAGGTGGCATTCGCCACTGGTGACCTCACAACGGCGGTCGACCAGACTGCCCGGACTCTGGCGAGGTTCGAACGCTCGCACATGACTCCGGAAGTAGCCGACGTCACGTTCTGCCTACGCATGGCTGCGTGTCTGCACTGGGCAGTGGGCAACCGCCGACGAGCGATCGACCTGAAGGCGACGGCGGCGACTCGACCGGACGGGTGGTTCCGCATGAAGCCGATGGCTACATGGATCGCAGCCATCGACGGCGAACCGCAGGCTCCCGTCTCAGCGATCCCGAGAACCGTCGACGATCTCCGCGACCGGATGGCGCTCCACGACTTGTCAAGGCCCTCCATGCCGACGGGATCGCTCGGGATCCACTGAGCCGCTCCACTTCCACCGCGCCGCAAGGTCAGCTGACCAGCGCCTTTCGCAGCCATCGGACGGCCAGCAGCCACGACAATCCCACGCTGAAGCCCAGGACGGCCAGGTTGATGGCGATGCTGGTCGCATCACCCACGCCGAAGGCAGCGGCGCGGAACAGGTCGACGACGTGGGTCAGCGGGTTGACCGCCGCCGGGTAGCGCAGCCACGCCGGCGCGTCCTCCAGCGGGAAGAAGCTGCCGGCCACGACGAACATCGGGACGACCACCCCGGAGATGACGAAGTCGAACTGGTGGGTGCTGCGCAACTTGCTGGCGAAGGCCGCTCCCAGGCAGGCGAAGCCGAACCCCCCGACGAAGCCGATGACGGGGGCGAAGACGACGGACCAGCGCAGATCCACGCCGAAGACGGCGGCGATGGCCAGGGTGATCACGGCGGCCCCGGCCGTTCGGATGCCAGTCCAGACCGCCTCACCCGTCACGATCTCCGCGACGGTGGTCGGGGTCGACATGACCCCGTCGTAGAGGTGGTTCTCCTTGCGCCGGAAGTAGCCGTTGATGAAGCCCGGGAAGAACCCGGTGAACAACACGGCGATCCCGGCCGACCCGGTGGCCATGAAGTCCAGATAGGGAATGCCACCCACTTCGGCCACCAACGCACCGAAGCCGAACCCGAAGGCCAGCAGGTAGACGACCGGTTCGACCACCGAGCCGAACATCAGCGAGCGCCAGACTCGCTTGAACACCTTCCACTCGCGGATGACGATGGCACCGACGGCGTCGCGCCGGAAGCGCTGCTCCGGGCGAGTCGTCGCCGTGCCGGCGGGTGTGGTTGCCGTCACAACGAGTCTCCGGTCAGGGTCACGAACACGTCCTCGAGATTGGCCGGCCGACGGGTGCGGTGCCGAATGTCGTCGGATGCCACGCCGATGTCGGCCAGGCGCTCCACAGAGTCGGTGAACAGCGCCACGCTGGTGCCGGCGGGCCGGCTTGCGAGCCCGTGCCTGCTCACGAGAGCCGCCACCCGGTCGCGGCGCTCCGCCTCGCCGTGGATCTCCACCACGATCTCGGTGCCGACGTGGCGCTTGATCAGCTCGGCTGGTGAGCCCAGATCGAGCAGCCTGCCCCGATGGATGACCGCCACCTCGTCGCAGAGGCGTTCGGCCTCCTCGATGTAGTGGGTGGTCAGCACGATCGTCGCGCCGCGGGCCCGCACGTCCAGGATGGTCTGCCACAGATCCTGTCTGATCTGCGGATCCAGTCCGACCGTCGGCTCGTCCATCAGGACCAGATCAGGTTGGTGCAGCAGACCGCGGGCGATCAGCAGCCGTCGTCGCATGCCGCCGGAGAGCTCCTCGACGTGGTTGCCCGCCTTCTCGGTGAGGCGGGCGAGCTCCAGGCTCTCGGTGATGGCCTGCCGCCGCTGCGCCCGGGGGACCCCGTAGAGCCGGGCGTACACCTCCAGGTTGTCCCGGCAGGTGATCTCCCCGTCGAGATTGTCGAGTTGGGGCACCAGCCCCGTTCGCCGCCTGGCGGTGCGCGCCGAGGCCGGGACGGGCAGACCAAGGACCTCCACAGTGCCAGCCGTGGCGACGGCAGCGCCGGTCAGCAGCGACATGAGTGTCGACTTCCCGGCACCGTTGGGTCCGAGCAGGCCGAAGCACAAGCCGGGCGCGACCTCGAGGTCCAGGTGGTCCAGGGCGGTCAGGTCGCCGAATCGTTTGACCACGCCCGCAAGCCGAACAGCTGGCGTGGGGGGCATCGCGCCAGGGTAGCGGTGGGGATGGCGCGGGGAACTCTCGCCACCCGAGGCACGACACCTGTGACCGAACGTCAACTCCGCCGGACGACAAGGAGATCCGTCGCCATGACCGCGATCCGAGCCGCAGCCCTGCTGCTGGTGCTCATGATGCTGGCCGCCGCCTGCGCCGCCGATGACGACAGCGGCGAGGACAGCGCCGCCGTCGAACCCACCGAGGAGGCGATGGATGACGAAGCCATGGATGACGAAGCCATGGATGACGAAGCCATGGATGACGAGGCCATGGATGACGAGGCCATGGAAGACATGGACGCCGAGGGCTCTGAGATGGCCATGGACGAGATGGACATGGAGGAGGGGGAGCACGACGGGCACGACATGGAGGGGATGGACATGGGTGACCCGGACGCCACGCCGGCTGACGAACTGACGGACGCCCAACTCTCCAGCGGGGACTTCACGGTGCTCGACAGTGCTCCGGAGGGTTACGACGGCTCCTCCGGCCAGGCGTTCCTGGCCACCAACGAAGACGGCACCACGGCGACCCTGTACGCCTCGGGTCTGCCCGCCGACACCGAGCACGTCGCCCACATCCACGCCCAGTCGTGTGACGACGAGAACGGCGGTCCGCACTTCAAGTTCGACCCGGATGGCTCCGACGTCCCGCCGAACGAAATCCACCTGAACTTCACCAGCGACGCCGATGGTGAGGGCATGATGACGGCCACCAATGAGATGGTGGTCGACGATGGCGCCCGCTCGCTGGTCATCCACCCGGCGGACCTCCCGGACAACCGTGCCCTCTGCGCCGACTTCGGGTAGGGGCATCCGCTGAGCGTCGAATCTCGACGGGGGGCACGACCGGGGCGCGGGTACCGACTCCTCGGTCGTGCCGCGTCGAGTCTCGTCGCTGTAGCCCTGACGGCCGTCGTGTTCGGGGTAGCCACGACCGGTCCGGCCACGGCGCACACCTCCCTCGCCGCGGCGACCCCGGCCATCGGCGGTGAGGTCGACGTGGTCACCGAGATCGTGCTCGAGTACGAAGGGCCGCTGGCCGAGGACGAAACCCACGCGATCCGATTGCTGGCCCCCGATGAGGACACCGTCATCGCCGAGGGGGACGCCGAACTCCGCAGCGACCGGATCATCGCGCTGGCGGTGGACGCCGAACTGCCCGGCAATGGCCAGTACCTGGTGGACTGGGCCATCGTCGCTGGTGACGGCGACGACCAGGCCTCGCGCTACGCCTTCACCTACACCGGCGCCTCCGAGCCCTTCCAGGCCGAGGAGCAGGTCGATGCGAGCGCCGAGTCACAGTCGCAGTGGAGTGATGTGCCCTACGGCGTGTTCGTCCTGGGTAGCGCGGTCGTCGGTCTTCTGCTGGTTCTGGCCGGCCGTCGCGCGGTTCGGTCGTACGTCGACAACCAGCCGTCCGAGCCGCCGGAGAGCCGGACTCGCTAGCTCAGTACTGGTGCTCCGGGCCCGGGTAGGCACCCGAGGACACCTCCGAGGCGAAGGTCTTCGCGGCCGCCACGACCTGCTCCCGCAGATTCGCGTAGGGCTTGACGAAGCGTGGCAGGCGGCCCTTCGTCATCCCCAGGAAGTCCTGGAAGACGAGCACCTGCCCGGTGGTGTCCCCACCGGCGCCGATGCCGATCGTGGGGATCGAAAGGGCTTCGGTGACGTCTTTGCCCACGGCCGAGGGCACGGCCTCCAGCACCAGGCCGAACGCACCGGCGGCCTCCAACGCCTTGGCGTCGGTCACCATCCGGTGTGCCGTCTCCTCGTCGCGTCCCTGCACCTTGTAGCCGCCCAGCTGGTTGACGCTCTGGGGGGTGAGGCCCAGATGCGCCAGGACCGGCACACCCATGTCGACCAGTCGACGCGTCAGCTCGACGCGCGGCCCCTCGAGCTTCACGCCGGTGGCGCCCCCGTCCTTCAGGAACCGGACGGCGTTGGCGACGGCCGTGTCCTGGTCGCCCTGGTAGCTGCCGAACGGCATGTCCCCGATGATGACGGCTCTACCGTTGCCGCGACGGACCGCCTTGGTGTGATGGATCATCTCGTCCATGGTCACGGGGACCGTGGAGTCATAGCCCAGCATCACCATGCCGAGCGAATCCCCGACGAGGATGATCGGGATGTCGGCGTCCTCGAGCATCTGGGCGGAGGTGTAGTCGTACGCCGTCAACATGGCGAACTTCTCCCCCCGGTCGGCGAACCCCTGCAGGTCCTGGATCGAGTACTGGCGCCCCGTGGCGGGGGGTGGTGCATGCACGCTCATCGCGCTTCTCGCTTTCTCCTGCCGGCCGGGCAGTTCCGGTCCAGCGGATAGTCGACTTTGACGGCCTCATCATATGGCCGACGGAGGTGCAAACGCCAGCGGCCTCATGGGCATTCCGGGCGCGTTGACCTCTGGCGCTACGTCTGCTCGAGCAGGCCGTCGACCGAGGGTGGGACCGGTACGCCGTCCGGCAGGTCGGGCGAGTCCTCCGGGGGTCCGAACACGGTGCGCATCGGCACCACCCCGGCCCAGATGGGCAGACCGATGTCCTCGGGCTCGTCCTTGGGAGGCCCCTGCCGGAGCTTGGCGGAGGACTCCGCGAGGGGAAGGCGGGCCACGGCCGTGGCGATCAGTTCACGATCGGTCGGCGGGCGGACCTCCGCCGATCGGCCTGGCAGCACGTGATCGACGGTCGCGTCCAGTGCCCGCAGCTTCTCAGCCGGATCGGTGACCAGAGCGGCATCGCCCAGCACCACCACCGACCGGTAGTTGATGGAGTGATGGAAGCCGGAGCGGGCGACGACGATCCCGTCCAGCAGCGTCACGCTGACCGAGATCGGCCAGGGCGTACCGGCCTCCAGTCCGATGCGGCTCCCGCTGGAGGCGTGCAGGTACAGATCGTCCTCCAGCCGGACCTGCAGCGTGGGGATCACCACCGGGTGGCCGTCGTGGACGTAGGCCAGGTGACAGAACGGCGTGGCGTCCAGGATCGCGTTGATCGTCTCGCGGTCGTAGCGGCCCCGGTAGGTCGTGTCGCGGCGAACCTTCACCCGGTTGCTGGACGGCTCACCCCGCCCGTCGGGCACGGGTCGATGCTGTCGGTCGACGCTGCGTTGGACCATGCCGAACAGTGTGCCGTGCGCCCGCCCGACCACTCCGGCGGCCACTGCTGGTGGTCCATCTCGCAACCAGGCTGGCCCAATGTGGTGCACTCACCGGCTGACAACCCCGCTCGAGGGTGGCCACGCCGGAGCGGACCGCAGCCGTGCCCTACCCTGCCCTCCATGCGCGTCGTCCTGCAGCGGGTCACTCACGCCTCGGTCGTCGTCGACGGCCGTACCACCGGCGCCATCGAGCAGGGCTTGATGGTGCTGGTCGGCGTCGGCCACGACTCGACGGACGCCGATGCCCGCTGGCTGGCCACGAAGGTGGAGGGGCTGCGGGTCTTCAGCGACGAGGCCGGCAAGATGAACCGGTCCGTCGCCGACGTCGGTGGCGGCGTGCTGGCCATCAGCCAGTTCACGCTGTACGGCACCGCGCAGAAGGGTCGGCGACCGTCATTCGTCGACGCCGCACCACCGGCCGAGGGGGAGCGGCTGTACGAGGTCTTCTGCGACGCCCTCACCGTTCCGGTCGGCCGTGGCGTCTTCGGCGCCGACATGCAGATCACCATGACCGCCGACGGTCCGGTCACCCTGACGGTGGAGTCGCACGGACGGCGATGAGGTCTGCGCCCTCGACGGCCCGGGAGGCTTTACATAGGAGAAACAAAGGGGCAACTCGACGGGAATCGCTTACCCATAACTTCCCATCAATCACGAGCCACGAGCCGATTTTGAGGTTCCCGTCTGGGAGGTTATTCCTTTGCGCAAGAAAGTACTGATCGCCAGCACGGCCGCACTTGCCGGTCTGATGCTGTTCGCAAGTCCGGCCGCTGCCGCGGACGCGGCCTTCTTGGAGGTCGAAGACGCCCAGCAGGTCCAGAACAACCTGGATGTCCTGTACTACATGGTCGCGGCGGGCCTGGTCTTCTGGATGCAGGCGGGCTTCTCCATGCTCGAGTCGGGGATGACCGGCTCCAAGAACGCCGCCAACATCATGATGAAGAACATGGCGGATGCCTGCTTCGGCATCCTGGCCTTCTTCCTCATCGGCTTCGGGCTGATGTACGGCAGCAGCGTCGGTGGGTTCATCGGCAGCGACACCTTCGCCCTCTCGGCCGGCTCGTACAGCGACGCAGGCATCAACGGTGACCCGTTCCTCGCGGTCGACTTCCTGTTCCAGGCGGTGTTCGCCGCCACCGCAGCGACGATCGTGTCCGGTGGCATCGCCGGCCGGATGAAGTTCAGCGGCTACATCGTCGTCACCCTGGTGATGACCACGCTCATCTACCCGATCGTCGGACACTGGAAGTGGGGCGGCGGGTGGCTGGACAGCCTGGGCTTCTACGACTTCGCCGGCTCCACGCTGGTGCACATGACCGGTGGTGTCGCCGCGCTGGTGATCGCCGGGATCCTCGGACCCCGCATGGGCAAGTTCAGCGCAGACGGCAAGCCGCGCGCCATCCCCGGACACTCGATGCCGCTGGCCACACTGGGCATGTTCGCCCTCTTCTGGGGCTGGTTCGGGTTCAACGGTGGCTCCGTGCTCGCCGCTGACGGTGCGCTGGTCGCACCGGTGCTGCTGACCACAACCCTTGCCGGCTGCGCCGGCGGCGCGACCGCGATGGTGTTCACCTGGGTCCGCTACGGCAAGCCGGACGCCTCGATGACCATCAACGGGGTCCTCGGCGGTCTGGTCGGGATCACCGCGGGTGCGGACCAGGTCGGCATGCTGGCCGCCATCACGATCGGTGTCATCGCCGGTGTTGTGGTTGCCATCTCTGTCCCCATGGTCGACAAGATGAAGATCGACGACGCCGTCGGTGCCTTCAGCGTGCACGGTGCCGCCGGCGCCTGGGGCACCCTGGCCGTCGGGATCTACGCCAACACCGGTGAGGACGGCCTGACTGGCATCTGGCACGGCGGAGGCGCGGGTCTCCTGGTCGACCAGCTCGTCGGCGTCGTCGCTGTGGCTGCGTTCGTCGGTGTCGCCTCCGCGATCCTCGCCTTCGGTCTCAAGGCAGCCGGTCTGCTGCGGGTCTCCGAGGAGGAGGAGATCGAGGGCCTGGACATCCACGAGCACGGGATGTACGGCTACCCCGAAGCTGCACTGGGCGCTGCGGCCTACCCCCGCGGTCCGGTCACCTCGCCGACCGGTGAGGTGAAGGTGGGGTAACTCTCCCCACGAGGGGACAACGCTCCCCACTGGGAGGACAACCTTCCCCCCGTGAACACACGGGCCCGCGACCACGGCTACACACTGTGTAGCTGGTCGTGGGCCCGTTTACGTTCTCGAAACACGCGGCTAGCACCGGCGTAATGCCGGACCCGCAGACTCCGTTCCAGTCAGTCCAGGAGCCGAAGAGAGCCGAGCTCCGCTGCGTGCAGACCGCTGCGCCAGAGCCACCGCGTCACCGAAGGAGCCCACCATGACGCTCGAAGAGTTGTCCAACTCGACCCTGATCCTATTCATCATGCTGGCCTCGGTGCTGGTCTTCCTGATGCACGGGGGCTTCGCGATGCTCGAGTCGGGACTGTCCCGGCAGAAGAACACCGCGAACATCCTCATGAAGAACATGATGACCCTGTCGCTGGGGTTCCTGACCTACTTCGCCGTCGGCTTCGCACTCATGTACGGCGCGAGCGCCGCCGGCATCGTCGGAACCGACGGCTTCTTCCTGACCGGGTTCAGCGAGTACGAGCCGCTGGCCGACTCGATCGCCATCGACTTCCTCTTCCAGGGGATGTTCGCCGCCACGGCCGCGACCATCGTGTCCGGTGCCGTGGCTGAGCGGATGAAGCTCGAGTCCTACCTCGTCGTGGTCGTGGTCATGACCGCGCTGATCTACCCCATCGTGGGGGCGTGGAAGTGGGGCGGCGGGTGGCTGGACGGCCTGGGCTTCTACGACTTCGCCGGCTCGACCGTGGTGCACATGACCGGTGGCGTCGCCGCCCTGGTGGGAGCTGCGATCCTCGGCCCACGGACCGGCAAGTACCGCCCCGACGGCAGCCCTCGGGCCATCCCGGGTCACTCGATGCCCCTGGTGGTCCTCGGTGTGCTGCTGCTGTTCTTCGGCTGGTTCGGCTTCAACGGCGGATCCGTCCTGGCGCTGGATGGCCCGGTCATCGCTGCGGTCCTGGTCACAACCGCCCTGGCAGGCTCCGCCGGTGGGGTCGCCGCGGGCTTCTACACCAAGCTGCGCTACGGCAAGTTCGATGTCGGCATGACTGGCAACGGGATCCTCGCGGGTCTGGTCGGGATCACCGCCGGTGCCGACGTGGTCAACAACCTCGGTGCGATCCTGGTCGGTCTGATCGCCGGTGTCCTGGTGGCCGTGGCGGTGCCGATCGTCGACAAGAAGGTCGACGACCCCGTCGGTGCGGTCAGCGTCCACGGCGTCTGTGGTGCCCTCGGCACGCTCTGGGTCGGTCTGTTCGACGTCGAGAGCGGGCTGGTCTACGGCGGCGGTCCCGACCTCTTCCTCTCCCAGCTGATCGGCGTCGTATCGGTGACGGCGTTCGTCGGGCTGGCCACAGCCGGTCTGTTCCTGGCCCTGAAGGCCACGATGGGTCTCCGGGTCTCCGAGCAGGAGGAGTACGACGGCCTCGACATCCACGAGCACGGCGTCTACGGCTACCCCGAACTTGCCCTGGGCGCCCAGGCGTTCCCGGCCGGTGTCAGCCATGAGCCGATCGGGGAACAAGCCCACTAGTGCCGGGGACCGGGGCACTGCTGGTGCGGAGGTACGTGCCACCCGTGGTCCCGGATAGGATCTGGGATCATGGACCGCCAGCAGGAGTACGTGCTTCGCACCATCGACGAGCGCAACATCGGCTTCGTCCGCCTCTGGTTCACCGACGTGCTGGGATCCCTCAAGTCGGTCGCCATCACCGAGTCCGAGGTCGAGGGTGCCTTCACCGAGGGGATCGGGTTCGATGGCAGCTCGGTCGACGGGTTCGCTCGGGTCCAGGAGAGCGACATGCTCGCGCGGCCGGACGCCTCCACCTTCCAGGTCCTGCCCTGGAAGGAAGGCGACCCCGGTGTCGCCCGGATGTTTTGCGACATCCACACCCCGCACGGAGAGCCGTTCGCGGCTGACCCGAGGGCCGTCCTCCGCCGCAACCTCGACCGGGCGAGCGAACTCGGCTTCAGCTTCTACGTCCATCCCGAGATGGAGTTCTTCCTCTTCAAGGGTGCTGATGACCCAACGCCGCTCGACCGAGGCGGGTACTTCGACCTGACCCCCAACGAGGTGCAGTCGGACTTCCGCCGTCAGGCCATCACCACCCTCGAAGCCATGGGCGTCAGCGTCGAGTACTCCCACCACGAGGTGGCACCGTCCCAGCACGAGATCGACCTGCGCTACGCCGATGCGCTCAGCATGGCCGACAACCTCATGACCTACCGGCACGTGATCAAGCAGACGGCCATGCGCAACGGCGTCCACGCCAGCTTCATGCCGAAGCCGCTGACGGACGAGTGGGGCAGCTCCATGCACACCCACCTGTCGCTGTTCGACGGCGACGCCAACGCCTTCCACGACGGCGACGACCCCTACCACCTCTCACCGACCGCCCGCCGATTCATGGCGGGCATGCTCGTCCACGCCCGGGAGATCACGGCTGTGACCTGCCAGTGGGTCAACTCCTACAAGCGCCTGGTCCCAGGATTCGAGGCGCCGGTCCACGTGTCCTGGGGTCGCCACAATCGCTCCTCGCTCATTCGGATTCCGCGCTACAAGCCGAACAAGAGCAGCTCGACGCGGATCGAGTACCGGGCCCCCGACCCTGCCTGCAACCCCTACCTGGCGTTCGCGGTCATGCTGGCAGCCGGGCTCAAGGGGATCGAGGAGGGGTACGAGCTACCCCCGGAGGCCGAGGACAACATCTACGAGATGACCGACGCCGAGCGGCGGGCCGCTGACATCGAGAGCCTGCCCACCTCGCTCGACGAGGCCCTCCGGGCGATGGAGGGGTCGGAGTTGGTGGCGGAGGCGCTGGGTGAGCACGTCTTCGACTTCTTCCTGCGCAACAAGTGGCGTGAGTGGAACGAGTACCGCGGACAGGTGACGCCGTTCGAGCTGGAGCGGTACCTCCCCACGCTGTAGGTCCCGTGGAACCGCGGCAGGTGACGCTCGGCGCTGCTGCTGACCGCGACCTGGCCGAGTCCGCGCTGCGACGGTTGGAGCCCGCGGACCTTCCCACCTCGGAGCTCGGCTGCCGGCGGCTGGGTGTGGTGCTCGGGGCCTCGCCGGCCGCGGCCGACCTGGCTGCACGTGACCGCTGGCTGCTCCACGTCCTGGACACCCCCACGCTGCCCGACCCGACCGAGGCTGTGGCCGCGAGCGACGCCGCGGGCCTGCGGCAGGCGCACCGCCGCGGGCTGTTCCTGATCGCGGTTCGCGACCTGATGGGGGAGTTCGACACGCCACGGGCCGCGGAGGCACTCTCGGATCTGGCGGACGCCGTCCTCCAACGCTCTCACCTGCTGGCACGGGCCGAGATGGGCGAGCCTGCCGCCGACCTGGCGGTG
Organism: Euzebya tangerina; assembly: GCF_003074135.1. NCBI lineage: Bacteria > Bacillati > Actinomycetota > Nitriliruptoria > Euzebyales > Euzebyaceae > Euzebya > Euzebya tangerina. The sequence goes on from NZ_PPDK01000001.1 coordinate 3,041,109, forward strand.
ATGGCGATGGGCAAGCTCGGCGGACGTGAGCTGAACTACGTCTCTGACGTCGATGTCATCTTCGTCCACCGCGGCGAGCAGCAGGCCGCGGTGAAGCTCGCCCAGCGGGTCCTGGACCTGGCCGGCAGCTGTGTCGAGATGGACGCCAACCTGCGTCCGGAGGGACGGAGCGGCGCCCTGTCACGGACCGTGGAGTCCTACCTGGAGTACCACCAGCGCTGGGGTCGCACCTGGGAGGTCCAGGCCCTGGTGAAGATGCGTCACGCGGCTGGCCCCGCGGAACTCGGCACGCAGCTGCACGCCGCCCTGGAACCCCTGATCTGGCCGGGCAGCCGCGCGCCGGACACCGTCGCCGACGTCCAGCAGATGAAGGGAGAGGTCGAGCGGTCCAGGCCCGTGCGCCGCGACGGCATCCGACAGCTGAAGCTTGCCCCTGGCGGACTGCGGGACATCGAGTTCGCCGTGCAACTGCTGCAGTTGGTCCATGGACCGACCGATGTGAGCCTGCGAGCAGCGGGCACGTTGCCAGCCCTCCAGGCGCTGGCCCGAGGTGGCTACGTCGACGAAGGCGACGCCCAGCTGTTCGGCGACGCCTACCGCTTCCTGCGGACGGTGGAACACCGCCTGCAACTGTGGGGGCTCCGCCGAACCCACACCATCCCCGCGGCCGACGCCGAGCGGCACCGACTCGCCATCGTCCTCGGGTTCCGGGATCTTCCCGCCCGGTCCGCTCTGGAGGAGTTCGACCGAGAACTGGAACGAGTGCGCCGTGGAGTCCGTCGCCTCCACGAGAAGCTCTTCTTCCGCCCGCTGCTCGGCACGGTGGCGGCATGGGCGTCCAGCGATCGCCTCGACGGGGGGCTCGACCGCAGTGCGGCCAAGAAGCGTCTGGAGGCGCTCGGCTTCGTCGCGCCGTCCCGGGCACTGGGCGACGTCGAGGCGCTGGCCAACGGCACCACGCGGACCGCGCGACAGTTGCGGGTGGCGCTCCCTGCGATGCTCGAAGCCCTCGCCACCGGACCGGACCCCGATGCGGGCCTCAGGGCCGTGCGGGATGTGGCCGACGCACTCGCCGGACGGCCGGGGTTCCTGCGCCTGATCAGGGACAACCCGTCACACGCTGCCGTTCTGGCTCGTGTGCTGGCCACCAGCCCGCGACTGGCGCGGTGGTTCGTCCATCAGCCGGAGGCGCTGCGCCTCCTCACCGATCGAGTGGCCCTGCGCGTCGATCCGTCGACCGAGGAGGAGGTGCGAACCGCCATCGCCGTGGTCGGTCGCGGCGGCGGAACCGGTGGTCTGGATGCCCTGCGGCGACACGCGCGGCGAACGCTGCTACGGACGGCCCTGCGGGTGGTCCTTGGGGATGCCGACGTCCATCAGGCCGGCCGGGAGATGTCCGACCTCGGTGAGGGGCTCCTCGCCGGTGCGCTGCACGCCGCCGACAACCGGTTCGGCGACGGGGCGCGACTCGGCATCCTCGCCATGGGTCGATTCGGCGGCCGGGAGCTCGGATTCCCCTCCGATCTGGATGTGGTCTTCGTCCACGAGGGTGACGCAGCCGTGGCCGACCGCAAAGCCGGCGCGGTCATCGAGATGCTCGGCTCCACCGCGCCCGTGGCAGGGACGTTCGACGTCGATGCGGGCCTTCGTCCCGAAGGCCGGGCCGGGCCGCTCACGCGCAGCGTCGCCTCGACGCTGCGCTACTACCAGGAGTGGGCCAAGCCGTGGGAGCTGTTCGCCCTCACCCAGGCACGGCCGGCCGGCGGGGAAACCGAGCTGGTGGCCGAACTCCTGGAGGGTGTCACCGATCAGGTCTACCGGACCGACGCCACACGAGTGCGGGCGGTCCGGCGGATGAAGGCGCGGCTCGAGTCCGAGCGCGTCCGGTCGAGGGAGGATCTGAAGCTCGGCCCTGGCGGCCTGGCGGACATCGAGTGGACGGTCCAGCTGCTGCGGATGGTCCACGGTCGCGATGCCGTGGACCTGCGCAGCCCCGGGACCGCACGCGGCATCTCCCTGCTCCACGAGCACGGCTGGTTGAGTGACACCGAGAGCGAGTGGCTGGCCGATGGTTGGCAGTTGTTCTCCGAGGTCCGAAACGGGGTGTTCCTGTTGGGTGAGCGACGGACCGACCAGTTGCCGGTCGCCCCGGAACGCCGTGCGCAGCTGGCAGCGCTCCTCGGCGTGGACGGCCTGCAGGCCCTCGAGGAGTCGGTCGCTCGAGCGCGACGTCGAGTCCGGCGGGTCATGGAGCAGCGCTTCTACGACTGATCTACGACTGACGCCGCCCGAGCCAGCCGTCCTCACCCAACCTCTTACGGTGATCCGACCAATCCGTTAGCGGCCCGCGTCGGGAGCTACGGTTCCGGCCATGCGGTCGATCGTTCTCACCCTGCTGCTCGCCATCTCGCTGCTCCCCGCCACCGCGACCAGCGCCGCTCCGATCCAGGATGGCGCCGCTCCCGATGATGACGCCTTCCACATCATCAACGGGGTCCCGGCCGACCCGGGGGAGTACCCCGGGATGGCGGCGGTGATCGAGGTCACGCAGGGCTTCGGCCAGTTCTGCGGCGGCACGCTCATCGATCCTGAGTGGGTCATGACAGCGGCCCACTGCTTCTTCGACCCGCGCACGGGGGAACGGGACAGCCAGCCCGAGGACCTTGCCGTGGCACTGGACACCGTGGACTGGCGGCAGGGCGGTGAGCGTCTGGCGATCAGCGAGATCGTCATCCATCCGGCCTACGACGCGATCACGAGCGCCAACGACATCGCCCTGATGCGGCTGGCCACACCGGCTCAGACCCCGCCCAGCGCGATCGTCCAGGCAGGACAGACCGAGCTGTACGAGCCTGGGCGCGCGGCCGTGGTCACCGGGTACGGCGCCACCACACCGTTCGGTGAGAACCCGTCCCCCATCCTGCTGGAGGTCGGCGTCCCGCTGGTGAGCGATGCCGCCTGCCAGCAGGGGTATCCGACCCTGGTGGGTGATCGGATGGTCTGCGCGGGCGACCCCGGGACCGAACAGTCGCCTGGCAACGACAGCTGCCAGGGAGACTCCGGCGGGCCGCTGTGGACCGATCGAGGCGACGGGGTGCTGGCCGTCATCGGTGTGACATCCTTCGGCGGGCTCTGCGGCGTCCAGGACCCCGGCGTGTACACCGAGGTGCTGACCTACGTCGGCTGGTTGGCCGGCATCATCGACGGAACCATCGGCCCTGGCGACCCCGACCCGACGACACCAGCCCCACCGGCCGCTGCCCCCCAGCGGATCACCGTCGACGGCAGCGGCACCAGCGACCCGGTCGGCCAGGCCGTGGCCATCTCCCAGACCAGCTTCCGCGACGGCGAAGGGCAGTACGGCGTCATCGCGACCTCCACCCGCTTCCCCGACGCGCTGGCCGGTTCCACCCTGGCCTTCGGCGTGGCACCGCTGCTGTTCACCGGACCCGACGGCCGGCTGGACGAGGACACCCTGAACGAGCTGCGCCGTGTCGTCCCGGCGGGCGGGACCATCTACGTGCTGGGTGGCGTCGCCGCGATCCCCGCCTCCGCGGACACCCAGTTGACCGACCTCGGCTTCGCGGTCCAGCGGCTCGCGGGATCCGGCCGGGAGGAGACGGCGTCCCTGGTCGCCGACCAGGTGCTCGACCCGGGTGACGGCATCACCCCCGTCATCGGCGGGACCGTTGTGCTGGCCACCGGGTCGAACTGGCCGGACGCGGTCACGGTCGGCGAGTTGGGATCTTTCTGGGGACCGCCGATCCTGCTGACACCGACGGAGTTCCTCAGCCCGTTCACGGCGGAGGCGCTCCGTCGCCTGGCCCCCGAGCGGGTCCTGGTCGCCGGCGGGACCGTGGCGATCGCCGACTCGGTGGTCGCCGAGGTCGAGGCGATCACGGGGGCCGGGAGCACCACCCGCCTGGCCGGGCCGACCCGATTCGAGACCGCTGCACAGGTGTCGCTGTTCAATCGGGGCCTGTACGGCACCCAGCCGCCGGCGGTGGTGGTCGGCGTCAACCTGCGCCGCGAGCGCGACGCCTTCGCCCACGTCCTGGCCGCCTCGATGCTGACCGGCCGTTTCGGCGGGGTGTTCGCCGCGATCGAGGGTGACAGCGGTGAACGGATTCCCCAGGCCGTCCTCGATGCCGTGTGCGGGCTGGACACCCAGGTGCTCATCGCCGGTGACACCGACCTGATCAGCGACGCCGCGGCGTCGGTGCTGGCCGATGCGACCGCCGGGACAGGATGCACGCCAACCGCCCCGCTGGACCCGGGACCCATCCCCGGTCCAGGCGACCCCGGTGGTCCGGGCGATCCGGGCGATCCCGGGCCGTCGGAGCCGGGCGACACCGTCGATCTGGCCCTGGGGGACATCGTGACCGACACCCTGGATGCCACGACCCCGGCCCGGCGGTACCGCTTCCAGGGCACCGCCGGTGAGGCCATCCGGATCCGCCTGTCCGGGCCACAGGGAGACGGGCCACCCCTTGACACGGTCGTCAACCTCCTCACCTCGGACGGGCGACTGATCGCGACCGACGATGACAGCGGCGGGAACTTCAGCTCCCTGTTGCAGGTCACGCTGCCCGCCACCGGGACCTACGTGATCGAGGCGACGACGTTCCGGCAGGACGGCCAAGGTCTGTACTTCCTCAGCGTCGACCCGGCACCGGATGCCGAGGCGCAGAGCGAGATCACGCCAGAGCAGCCGGCGCAGACCGTCGTGATGAGCGGCGCGCCCGGGACTCGGGTCATCGTGGAGATGCGGGCCCTGTCGAACACCACCGACCCGCTGCTGATCGAGGTGGAGAACAACACCGCGGTGGGCGGGGACGATGATGGCGGAGGCTTCCCCCACGCCCGGTTGGACACCACGATCGGCGTCAGCGGTCAGCTCGTCGTCCAGGCGACCGTGGTCGGGGAGGCGTACGGCCCCTTCTCGCTGGCGGTCTTCTCACCCGGCGGCGACATCAGCTTCGGCTGAGTCTTCGATCGCCTCCGGCGGCCTCCCCGCCCGCAGCTCATGCATGACCAGTGCTCGTTCGCGCAACGGCTCCAGGCTCTGCAGGGCCTCACCGAGCAGCTGGGACGCCTGATGCCGCGTGGGCCGGGCGGCCAGGACCACGAGGTTCTCAGCGGCTGAGCAGCGCCAACGACCCACGCTCATGATGCCCTCGTCCGAGCGGACGGTGATGACGGGTGTCGCCGTCACCGGCAATGCATCGACGGCCCAGGTGGCCAGCGTCCCCGGCTTGGCCAGGCTCGTGTAGGCGGGACACGTCCACCGCGGCTGGCTGAACCGGTCGTCATCGAGGCCGGAGATCACGACCGAGTCGGCGCCCAGCAGCCCGCGGAGGCCCTCCGTGGCGCCCTGCATCAGCTCGTCCGGCTCGAGTGGACCGGACAGTGCGATGAGGAAGTGGCGGAGGGCCCGCTCGCGTTCGCTGCTCTGCTCGACTTCGGCCAGCTCCTCCACCTCCTCGGAGGTGGTCTCGAACAGCAGGGTCATGGTCCCGACCAGCAGGAACGACATGGCGGCCAACACGCGGTTGAGGATGACCACCGTCTCGAGTCCGCCCTCGGCGATGGCGTTGTCGTAGCCGGCAGCGAGGTTGGCCAGCAGCGACAGGATGATGGTCGTGATCGTCAGCTGGCGGGAGAGCAGGACGCCTGACACCGCGATCGGGATGTTGTAGATGATCGCCACGACCAATTCCTGCTGGGTGTTGAGGTCGAGCACCAGCCCGCCGAACAGCAGAAGAAGACAGAAGTAGGGGGCCAACCCACGCGGCCATGAGGAGTTCACGGCCTCCTCCTACCCGGCAACGTGGTCCCGTAGCGCGTCGAAGTTCTCGTTGCGGCCGATGACCACGATCCGGTCGCCCTCACGAATCTCGAAGTCCGCCCCAGGCCCGACGATGATGTCATCCGAGCGGTGAACGGCGATCACGTTGACGCCGAAGCGGGAGGGCAACTCGAGGTTCTCCAGCGTGCCGCACAGTCGGTCGCGGGTCTCGACCTCGACGATCGAGTGCTCAGGACCGAGCTCCAGTGCCGCGACCTCGTTCGGGGAGGCCAACTGCCGGGCCAGACGGAACCCCATGTCGTGTTCGGGGCGCACCACCTCGTCGGCGCCGACGCTGGCCAGGATCCGCGCCGTCATGCGGCGGTCAGCCTTGCTGATGACGTATCGCGCGCCGGCCGCCTTGGCCGCGACCGTGGCCAGGATGCTGGCCTCGAGGTTGTCGCCGATGGCCACGATGACGGTGTCGAAGTCACGCAGGCCCAGCTTGGTGAGGGCCTCGTCATCGGTCGCGTCGACCACGGCGGCGTGGGTCACGGAGTGCATGACGGACTCCAGGGCCTCCTCGTCCTGGTCGATGGCGACGACCTCCTGCCCGAAGTCGAACAGGGTGCTCGCGATGGCGCTGCCGAACCGCCCGACGCCGATGACCAGGAACTGCCGACTCACCCGATCACCACTTCCTCCGCCAGGTAGGAGTGCCGGGCCGAGCGCTGTCGTTCGACCAGGGCCAGGGCAAACGTCAGGAAGCCGATCCGTCCCAGGTACATGAGCAGGATGATGACACACTTGCCGGCGCTGCTCAGCTCACCGGTGGCCCCCATGGACAGGCCCACGGTCCCCAGGGCGGAGACCGTCTCGAACATCAGCGGCAGGAACGGGATGTCTGGCTCGATGAAGGCCAGCAGGGTGAGGGCGGCGCCGCCGATCATGACCGCACCGAAGCTGATGGCGCCGGCCCGGACGACGGTTGCCGTCGGCAGTCGCCGGCCGAACACGACCGCATCCCCGCGTCCCCGGATGACGCTCCAGATGCTGACCACGAGCACGTAGAAGGTGATCGTCTTGATCCCACCAGCTGTTGAGCCCGGGTTTCCGCCGATGAACATCAGCAGCATGGTGAGCAGGAGCGTGGCCGGGTTCATCTCGGCATAGTCGAGCGTGTTGAACCCGGCTGTCCTGGCCGTCGTCGACTGGAAGACCGAGGCGAGCAGGCGACTGCCCAGGGACATGTCCGCAAGCGTTGCCGGGTTGCTCCACTCGAAGACCATGATCGCGACGGTCCCGCTGGCCAGCAGGAACACCGTGATGCGCAGCGTCATCTTCGTGTGAAGCGTCAACGTCACCCGCTTGGGACCCCGAATCGAGTGGTCCAGGTTCGCGAACACGATGAAGCCGAGGCCGCCGGCGATGATCAGCCCGATGACGGTGGCGTTGACGATCGGGTCACCGACGTAGCGCACCAGACTGTCCGGGTAGAGGGAGAAGCCGGCGTTGTTGAACGCCGAGATGCTGTGGAAGAGCGAGAACCACGCACCTCGTCCGACCCCTTCGGTCTCGACGAAGCGGGTGTACAGCAGCAGGGCCCCGATCAGCTCGGTGATCAGGACGATCGAGCCGATCGAGCGGATCAGACCCACCAGACCGCCGATCTCCGTCGCGCTGACCTGCTGCTGCAGGCGGAGCCGTTCGCCGTACCCCAGGCGGCGCCCTGTGGCCAGGGCGAGGAAGGTCCCGAAGGTCAGCAGGCCCAGTCCGCCCAACTGGAAGAGGGTGGCGATGACGATCTGGCCGAACCCACTGAACGCCGTGCCCGTGTCGACGACGATCAGGCCCGTCACGCAGACGGCACTGGTGGCCGTGAACGCCGCATCGAGGATGCCGACCCGTTCGGCGCCGTGGGAGATCGGGAGGGCCAGCAGGAGCGTGCCCACGGCGATCAGCCCGGCGAAGGACAGGGCGATGATCTGGGAGGGCGAGAGGTCCGGATCGCCGTCGGACCAAGAGCTCATGGGCGGCGGCTGGTGGTGGGCATCGGCGGAGGAATGCTACAGCCCGAGTGCCGCGGCGATCGCCATCTCGACCTCCGCATCCACGGCTGCCGTCCCGCCGAAGATCAGAGCCCGTTCGATGGTGTCCGCGTTGGTGGTGAGGTAGCCCTCGGCGGCGGATGGCAGCGCGTCGCTCGCCGTCAGGATGATCGGTCCCGGGCCGACGATCGGGCGGCCGACCAGGGCCCCGCCGGAGAGTCCGTCGGGGAAGGCGTCGGCTCGCGCGATCCCGACCGCCGTGGGCGTCTCGAAGAACCGCTCGGCGACGGCGACGGCGGTCTCGAACCGGGTCGGCCCGCTGACCGCCTCGGCGTCGGGGAAGGCCGTCGCGGCAGCTGCACCGATGGCGATCACGGTCGGCGGCGTCACCTGCCGGGCGAGGAAGTCGCGGGTCTCCGGCGGCACCGTGATGTCGCTGGTGAGCAGGATGGCCGCTCCGGCGGACGCGGCTTCCGTCGGTCCGGTCTCTGTCGGTCCGGTCTCTCTCGGTTCGGTCTCGGTCGGTTCGGTGTCCGAGATCGTGTCGATGCCTGCCGAGGCGGCGCCGGCCACGATCGAGTCCGCGAAGTCGCCGCCGTCGGCGACGAGCACGGTCGATGGGCTGCCCAGGCCGTCCTCTGCGATGGTCGTGGCCGTCTCGAATCGGTTCTGGCCGGCGTACCGCACGGTGCCGTACCCGAGGTCGGCCAGGCGCTGCTCGACCTCGGTCGACAGGGCCACCTCGCCGCCCAGCAGGTACACCGTGCCACCGTCGAGGAGCACGCGGCGGATCTCGTCCTCGGTCTCGACGCTCAACGAGTCCGGCTGAGACAGCAGGAGCGGTGCACCGAGTGACACCGCGAGCGGCGTCCCGGCCTGCGCGTCGGGGAAGAGGTCGGAGCGGGTGAGGACCACGGCCGGTGCGTCCCCCGCTCCGCAGGCCGCCAGAGAGCTGGCGATCGCCGTCTGGATCCGATTCAGCCCATCGATCCGGGTGATCCCGTCGCTGATGGTCGGTCCAGCCTGGCTGGTCCCACCGCTGCAGCCGACGCCAGTCTCCTGGACCACCAGCGTGGCGGAGGCGGCGTTGTTCTCCGGGTCGTCGTCACCGGCTCCCGCATCGATGATCGTCGTGGCCGTGTTCGTGTAGGTCGCGGCGGTCGTTGCCCTGACGGCGACGGTGACCATCACGGTTGCATCGACCTCCACCTCACCCAGCGCACACGTGAGTGTCTGACCGGCGGGTGGCTCGCAGGACCCCTGCGTCGCTGTGGCGGCTGTGATGGACAGGCCGTCCGGGACGACGTCGGTCACGACCACAGAGCCCGGGGTGGACGGCGACGGGTTGCTGATCGCGAGGGTGAACGTCGCCGTCTCGCCGACGTTCATGGCGCGCGGCGAGACCGACTTGGCCAGCGCGAGATCGAACGCGCCGATGAGCTCGTAGGCCCCGATGTCGCAGTGGTCTTGCTGGGGTCGCGGCACACCCCGCTGGTCCACGGCGATCGGGTCAGGGCACCGATCGGGATCAGCTGCGTCGATGGCCGGGGACCCCGCTCGTAGGGCGTGTGCTTCCCCACTGCGGTCGCCCGCCGCCCCCTGCGGCACGCCGGAGTCCTCAGCCAACGGCCTGATCATCGGATCGGTGCCGGGGAGGTCGGTCGTCTGGTCGAGGTTGCACTGGTCCGCTGACTCGAGATTGTGGCCCAGCGACTCGAGCTGGCCGGGCTCCGGGGTGAAGCAGTTGGCCGAGCGGCCAGCCGCGATGATCGTGCTCGCGACGCTGATCCGGCTGCCTGCCGTCTGGCTGGCGATCGCCGCAGAACCGCCGTTGTCCACCACCGTGGCGTGCGTCAGCTCCACCAGGGTTGCGGGCTGTCGCACACTCGCCGGCGATCGCGTCAGCTGGTCATCGGCGATATGGATCCCGCCCCCGCCCAGCGACGACTGGTTCCCGCTGATGGTCGTGTTGGTCAGCTGGAGCACCGCTCCGACCCCGCCGACGCTGATGCCGCCACCTCGACCTCCGTCGTCCGCCGTGGCCAGGTTGCGGGCGACCGTGCTCGACCCGACCTGCAACAGGCTGCCGTTGCTCAGGAAGAGCCCGCCGCCGGCAGTGCGTGCCGCATTACCCGCGAGGGTCGTGTTGATGATCTCGGAGACGGTCGGCCCGGCACTGTCGAGGCTGACGGCGCCACCGACGGCCGTGAGGGGACCACCATTGGTGTCGAAGACGGAGTTGGACACGGTCACGGCAGTCCTCGCGTCGACCGCCCCGCCCTGGCCTCCGGGGACGCCATCCTCCTCCACGACGTTCCGGGTGAACGTCGACTGGTCCAGCGTCGCCGGCCCGGTCGCGCCGTCGAGGGAGATCGCCCCGCCGGAGCCGCTCGCCGCCGTCTGCTGACAGCAGGCACGACCGGCGGCGTTGCCCTCGAACACACTGGTCGAGACGTCGAGGGCCTGTGCCGCCGTGGTGGCGATGGCACCGCCGCGGCTGTTCGCGCCATTGCGATCGAACGTCGAGTCCTCCACCGTCAGCTCGCCCCCGTCGACGTGGATCGCCCCGCCGATGCTGGCCCGGTTCGTGCGGAACGTCATCCCACCGAGGGCGAGCGCGGCTCCCTCCCGCACGCGCACGGCACCGCCGCCCGTGGTGCTCTCGCCGTCTCGGAGCAGGAGATCGGTGATCAGCGCCGTCCCGGCCTGCACGTCGAAGACCCGCGCTTCCACGCCACTCATCGCGGCCGGTGTGATCGCGACGGTGTCGCCGTCCGTGGGACCGGCGATCACCACGTCGTCAGTGATGTCCAGGTCGTTCGTGGCCTCGGTCTCCGAGATCGCGTCGACCCGGGCGAGGGCGATGACGCCGGGGCCGTCGAAGGTGATGCGGTCCTGGCCCGGGCTGGTGTTGGCGGCGATCACGGCCTCACGCAGCGAGCAGTCCCCTGGGTCACAGGACCCCGGCGAGGGATCGTCCTCGGCGGCGACGCCCGTCATGTGGGTGCTGTCGACGGTGAAGGTCACCTGACCGACGGCGGCGGGGAGCGGCGTGAGCGTCATGATGACGAGCAGCCCGAGCGCGCCGAGCACTCGGGTTTGCTTCCCGGCAGCAGTTGTCATGGGTGGTCGCTTCGACGCGTCGCGTGCGTCGGGCTCCAGACAACCACGATGGGCGGCCCCTGGGTAGGGACCGCCCATCGATTGCCCTCAAGGGATCTGGGCTACAAGCCCAGGGCTGTCTCGATCGCTGCCTCGACGCTGGCGTCGATCGCGGCGGTTCCGCCGAAGATCAGCGCCCGCTCGATGTCGCTGGCGTTGGCCTGCAAGTAGGTGTCGACGGCACTCGGGAGGCTGTCGGTCTCCACCAGCAGCATCGGACCTGGGCCAACGATCGTCCGCCCGATCAGTGAGGCACCGGTAAGGCCATCGGCGAAGTCATTGGACCGTGCAACGGCAAAGGCGCGTGGTCTGTCGAAGAACCGCTCGGCCACCGCGACGGCGGTCTCGAACCGGGTCGGTCCGCTGACCTCCTCCGCTGCGGGGAAGGCCTGACCGGCGGCCACACCGATGGCGATGAGCGTCGGAGCGGGGCCAACCCGGCTGTCCAGGTAGGCCTGCGTCTCCGGCGGGATGTTGACGTCACTGGTCAGCAGCACCGCTGCCTGGACGGTGTCGGAGGTGGTGTCGACGTTGACCGATGCGGCACCAGCCACGATCGAGTCGGCAAAGTCACCACCGTCGGCGATCAGCAGGTTCGGCGGGTTGTTCAGACCCTGGTCGGCGATGATCGCCGCCGTCTCGAACCGGTTGACGCCGCCGTACCGGACGGTGTTGTAGCCCAGGTCGATCAGACGCTGGTTCACCGCGGCGGACAGGGCCACCTCACCACCCGAGAGGTACACGGTGCCACCGGGCAGCAGCACGCGCTGGATCTCGGTCTCGGTCTCGGCGTCCAGGGTCGCCGGGTTGGACAGCAGCAGCGGCGCGCCGATGTCGATGGCGAAGGGTGCCACCGCCTGGGCGTCGGGGAACAGGTCCGCACGGGTCAGCACCACGGCTGGCGCCTCGCCGTCACCACACGCGGCCTGGGAGGCTGCGATGGCGGTCTGGATCCGGTTCAGTCCCTCGATCCGGTTGATGCCGTCGACGATGATCGGATCACCGTTCTCGTCCTCACCACCGGAGCAGAGCACCTGGTCCTCGACCACGACCAGCGTGGCGTCGGCGGAGTCGTTCTCCGGGTTGTCATCGCCCGCGCCCTCGTTCACGTCGATGGTCGCCGTGTTGGTGTAGGACCCGGGGACGGGACCGGACACGTCGATGGTGATGGTCACGGTGGCGTCGACTGCCACGGTGCCGAGGTCACAGGTGATGGTCTGGCCCGCTGGCGGGTCGCAGGTTCCCTGCGTGGTCATGACGTCGTTGATGATCAGGCCAGCCGGTACCTCGTCGGTGACGACGACGTCGGCGGGCTGGGACGGTGCCGGGTTGGTCACCGTGATGGTGAACGTGGAGTCGGTCTCGGTGTCGACCTCCATGGGCGACACGCTCTTGTCAACCGCGACGTCGGTGTCGCCGGCCTCGTAGGCGCCGACATCACAGGCTGGTCCCTGGGGACGGGTGACCAGTCGCTGGTCGGTGCCGATCGGGTCCGGGCAGAAGTCCGGGTCGGCTGCGTCGATGGCGGGGGAGCCGTCGAGCAGCGCGTGGGTCTGACCGATGCCGGTGGTGTCGACCTGGCCTTGGGTCTGGCCGTTGTTGTCAGCCAGTGGGCCAAGCGTCGGGTCGGTGTCGGTCTGGTCGTTCGCCTGGTCGAAGTTGCACTCGTCCCGGCTCTCCAGGTTGTAGTCGAGCGAGACGAACACACCAGGGTTGGGGGCGGAGCAGTTGGCAGCCACGTTGTCGGCCACGATGGTCGAGCGGGACTCGACAGTCGCGTTCGCGGACTGGCTGACGATGCCGGCCCGGCCTTCGTTCTCCACGAGGGTTACGTGGCCGAGGCGGACGTCGGCGAAGTTGAACTGCCCTTGTGCGACAGCCTGACGTTGCGGGATCTGGTCGGCCTCGATGTGGATGCCGCCACCAAGGACGGCCGTGTTGGCCGAGATGGTGGAGTTGGTGATGTCGAGGTCGCTCTCGGCCCACCCGACGTAGATGGCGCCGCCGGCGCTACCGTCGTCGCCGGTCAGGAAGTTCCGGTCGAAGGTGGACTCGGAGATGGTCAGGTCCACACCGTTGAAGTCGTCGCTCACCATCTGGATGGCACCGCCGTTCTGGATGGCCTGGTTCCGGACGAACGTGGTGTTGTCGATGGTGCTGGCATTCGCCTCCTCGAACTGCGTCATGTAGATGGCGCCCGCCAAGGTGGTGTTCTCCGAGCCGTTGCTGTCGAACACCGTGTTGGTGATCGCCAACGGGGCGTTGGACGAGTAGATCGCGCCAGCAATACCGCCCGGAAAGTTGCCCCCGCCTTCGAACGCGGTCTGGGCGAAGTTGCCCACGAACGTGCTGTCGTTGATGAGGGCCGGCGCCGGTGAGGCGTCGTAGTTGTAGTAGATCGCGCCGCCCTCGCCGGCCGAGCCGGCGGAGGAGCAGCAGTACACACCGGCGGAGTTCGCCTCGAACAGGGTGTTCTCGATCTGGTGCGACTCCGGCTCGAGGACATAGATGGCACCTCCCTGGAAGTTGGCGTTGTTGCCGGCGAACAAGGAGTCCTCGACCAGCAGGTCACCGCCGTTCTGGGCGATCGCGCCGCCGAAGTAGGACTGGTTGTTGCGGAACGTCGAATCGCGCACCGTCAGGTCGCTGCCGAAGTCGGCGCGAATGGCGCCCCCGTCGCCGTTGCCCTCACTGTCGAAGAAGACGATGTTCTCGATCACCACCGTCGAGTCGACGATGTCGAAGACGCGCTCCTCGCTGAAGTTCATGTCCGCGGGGGTGATCGACGTCGAGTCACCCACGCCCAGGATGGTGACGTCGTCGGTGATGTCGAGGTCGTTGGTGGTGTCCGACTCGGCGCCGGTGCGGTCCAGAGAGATCGTCCCCGGACCCTCGAAGGTGATGATGTCCGCGCCAGGGTTGGCATTGGCGTCCAGGACGGCCTCGCGCAGCGAACAGTCTGCCGCGGCGCAGCCGTCCGGAGCCGGGTCATCGACCGTCGAGTCGGCGGTCATGCGGTTCAAGGTGACGGTGTAGGTGGTCTGGGCCTCCGCCGGCGGCGCTACGAGTGCCAGTAGCGCGAAGACAAGCGCGGCGGTCATGACTGCTGCCAATGACCTCCGCGCGCGTTGGACAACGGGTGTGTGCATTGCTGTGCTCCCTCACTCTTTGGGGACACGCCGATTCGGTTCCTCCCGCAAGGTGCGGGTTGGCGTGTTCAGGGCAGTGACGGAGATGGGGGATGGCTTGATACGCCGGCCGTAAGATCTGTAAGGGAATGTCGCTGAGGGTGCTGTTGGTACTGCTGGCAGCGACTCATGCATGCGTAGTCGCAGCGGCCCGTTGATGGCAGCGAGCATCCAACCAGGGCACCACCGGTCAGACTGTCGGCGAAGGCGTGTCCGTCGGCCACCTGCATCGCGTGCACAGTCGACCTACGGTCTCAGCGTGGATCGGGGCCTGACACTTCTTCTGGTCGCCGCGATGCTCCTCGCGGCGTCCTGCACGGCGGAGGGCGAGGTGGCCGACGCGCCCGGGGCCTGTGCTGTGGCCGAGGATGCGCGGTCGATCGAGCGCTCCGAGCCCTCACCTGCGGACGATCTGCTGCAGTGGGCGGGCTTCGAGGCCGTGGAGTCGCTGGACGTGGTGGGATCTGAGGAGCGGTGCGGCCTCGACGCCTATGCAGCTGTGGCGCTGGAAGGCGATCCGGCGGACGTCGATGCTGCCATCGAGGCGGCGGGCTTCACCGCGCAGCCGACGCCCGGCCTGTCGGTCACCCAGGACCCGGTGGACGCCGCGTCCTTGGACGACCTGGCCGGCGTCGTCTCCTCAGATCAGGAGTCCTTCCAGAACAGCGCCGGGGAGACCCTGGTGCGGATGTACGTCCGAGGCGGGCTGCCCGACGGCCGAGAGTTGCTGCACGTCTGGGCCTTCACCACCTAGGAGAGCCCCCGGCAGCGACCCGGCTCACTCAGACGTCGGATTTCCAGGCCGGCAGTCCCGCGATCACGACCGTCGTGCCGGAGTTCCACCACTCACGATTGCGGGTGCCGCGGCACGCGTCCACTCAACGTCAGCATCGCACATCAGGAATGAGTTCGAGATCACGGCGGTCGAGAAGCTGTCGATGAAGTTCGATTCGAGCACGTCGACGGTCACCAAGCGGGCATCACGATGCGACGGCTCCATCCGTGCCGCCTCGAGGCGCCCGCGCCGGTCCGGCGACAAGCCGACGGATGCACCCAGGCACGTCGCCCCCACCGGATCGCACGCCGCACCAGCGGCGGCATCTGCCCGGTCGTGCACCTCGGCTCGCATC
Source organism: Euzebya tangerina (assembly GCF_003074135.1). Classification (NCBI taxonomy): domain Bacteria; kingdom Bacillati; phylum Actinomycetota; class Nitriliruptoria; order Euzebyales; family Euzebyaceae; genus Euzebya; species Euzebya tangerina. The sequence goes on from NZ_PPDK01000001.1 coordinate 3,056,425, forward strand.
CCGAAGTGCGTGGCGTCCAACGGTTCGCTTGCCCACCGAAGCTCGAGCCCCGAGGAGGACACCTCGATACGGGCACGCTCATGCACGCCCGGGAACCAACGCCCGCCGAGGACGGCAGCAAGTCGTGAGTCCGTGTGCCGGATCGGCACGTACACACCGATCTCGGTCCCGCCGGACCCGTCCTCCCACTCGACCGAGATGCGATGCGCTACGGCTCGAAGGCGCTGGCCGAGAGCCACGGGCACGCCGGCGGGTCGGATGCCCTCGATCTCCAACATGCAGCAGCCCACCACCGTGCCCTCGGGGGTCACGTGCGGTCGTACGCCCGCTGGCAGCCGCTCAGCGGCTTCGTCGGGATCGACCAACGCGTTGACGAGCAGCCGGCGCCGGATCGTCCCACGCACGGTTCGCTGCGACTGTGCCGCACGTCCGGTCATGATGACCACGCTATCGTCTACGGTGCCGGCCACCGACGTACAAGCGTCCAGGTCAGCGGCCTTGCCACTCAGATGTCGTAGTACAACTCGAACTCGTGCGGGTGCGGGCGCAGGCGGAGGGCCGTGACCTCCGACTCCATCTTGTAGGCGATGTGGGTGTCGATGAGGTCCTCGGTGAAGACGCCCCCCTCGAGCAGGAACTCGTGGTCGTCGGCTAGAGCGGCGAGCGACTCCTCCAAGCTGGCGGGGACCGAGGGAAGGTCGCCGAGCGCCTCGGGCCCCAACTCGTAGATGTCCTTGTCCACGGGGTCGGGCGGCTCGATCCGATTGCGAATGCCATCGAGCCCGGCCATCAGCATCGCCGAGAACGCGAGGTAGGGGTTGCACGACGGATCCGGCACGCGGAACTCCACCCGCTTGGCCTTCGGTGACTGCGAGATCAACGGGATGCGGCAGGCCGCCGAGCGGTTGCGCTGGCTGTACACCAGGTTGACCGGTGCCTCGTACCCCGGAACCAGTCGCTTGTAGCTGTTCGTCGTCGGGTTGGAGAACGCCAGGATCGACGGGGCGTGGGTGAGCAGCCCACCGATGTAGTGGCGAGCCAACTCGCTGAGACCCGCATACCCGGTCTCGTCGTAGAACAGCGGTTCGTCGTCCTTCCACAGCGACATGTGGGTGTGCATGCCCGAGCCGTTCTCGAAGAAGACCGGCTTCGGCATGAAGGTCGCGCTCCGCCCGTTGCGATGAGCGACGTTCTTCACGATGTACTTGAACAGCATCACCTGATCGGCGCACTGGGCCAGTGGAGCGAAGCGGAAGTCGATCTCGGCCTGCCCGGCCGTGCCGACCTCGTGGTGCTGCAACTCGACCTCGATGCCGGCCCGCTCCAGTTCGACGACCATCTCAGAGCGCAGGTCGGTGAAGTGGTCAGCCGGGGGAGTGGGGAAGTAGCCCTGCTTGTAGCGGATCTTGTGACCCAGGTTGGGCCCCTCGTCCTTGGCGGTGTTCCACGCCGCCTCGACGGAGTCGAGCGCGTACATCGAGCCCTTCGGCTCGGAGATGAAGCGGACGTCGTCGAAGATGAAGAACTCGGCCTCAGGGCCGACGAAGCACGTGTCGGCGATGCCAGTCGACTGTAGGTAGGCCTCCGCCTTCTGCGCGATGTACCGCGGGTCACGCGAGTAGGACTGCCCCGTCAGAGGGTCCTTGACGAAGCAGTTCAGGATCAGCGTGGAGTGCTGCCGGAAGGGGTCCACCACCGCCGTCGAGGCATCCGGGACCAACAGCATGTCCGACTCCTGGATGTCCTGGAAGCCGCGAACGGACGAGCCGTCGAACCCGAGGCCGTCGGTGAACACCTCCTCGGTCAACTGATGACTGGGCAGGGTGTAGTGCTGCATGAGACCAGGCAGATCGACGAAGCGGAAGTCGATGAAGCGGATCTCCTCCGCCTCGATCCGATTGATGACGTCTTCGGCGGTGGTCATGAGGGCTCCTCCGTTGGCTCAGATTCGTGGACCCTACCGTCTTCCTGACCCTGGGGGGATGCCGACGCCGGAATACCTGCTGCCGGGTCTGCGTCGTTCTTCACCCAGATCGTGCGCTGCGGGAACGGGATCTCGATCCCCTCGGCATCGAATGCCTTCTTGATGCGTGCACGGAACTCCCGATTGACCCGCCACTGCTCGGCGGGCAGGACCTTCATGACCAGTCGAAGGACCACCTCGTTGGGTCCGAACTGCTCGATGCCCCAGAGCTCAGGCTCCTCGAGGATGAAGGGATCCCACTCCTCGTCGACGGCCATGCCGTGCGCCACCTCGGCGATCACCTCACCAGCTCGGTCCAGGTCCGTGTCGTAGGCCACCGCGATGTCCAGCAACGACCGGGACCACAGCTGGGACTTGTTGCCGACGCGCACGATCTCACCGTTCGGCACGTGCCAGACCGTGCCCTCGACGTCCCGCAGTCGCGTGACGCGCAGCGTGATGCCCTCCACCACACCCGTGGCCTCGCCGACGTCGACGACGTCGCCCACACCGTACTGATCCTCGAGGATCATGAAGATGCCGGAGAGGAAGTCCTTGACCAGCGACTGCGCGCCGAAGCCGAGGGCAACGCCGACGACACCCGCGCCGGCCACCAGCGGACCGATGTCGATGTTGACCTGCGACAGGGCGATGAACACCGCGATCAGGTAGATCACGAACACGGCGATGCTGCCGAGGACGGTCGCGATGGTCTCGGCGCGCTGCTCCTTCCGTGCGTCCACGGCCACCTGCGCTTCTGAGCTGAGCGCCGAGCCGAAGCCCGGCGCCCGCCGGGTGATCCGCTGCAACGCGCTACGACTCTCCGAGGCCGTCCGGGTGACCGAGCTGTGGATGATCCGCTTGGCGATGCGCGAGACGATCACGGCTCCGACGAAGATCAGCACGATCGTGATCAGGACGGGGAGGATCTGCCCCACGAGGGCCGCCAGCGTCTCGCTTCCGGTGACGTCGAGCACCCAGGAGCAGATCACGTCGTCGGTGCCACAGCCCAAATCGACCTCCGGGACGACGTCGCCGAGGTCTGTGTCGTCAGCGGGCGTCTCCGTGGCGTCCTGTGCAAGCAGCAGCGTCATGGGCTCCGAGGGTGACACGCAGCCACGCCGCTGCCCACGACGACGACTAGCCGTTCCGGGAAGGCCGGCTCAAGATCAGTGGTCGCCGGAGGGCCGGCTCGGGATCACTGGTCGCCGGACGGCCGGCTCGGGATCACTGGTCGCCGGAAGGCCGGCTCCACGCCCCCGCGTTCACCGCTTGCTCCCCCGCCATGAACGAGGAGCGCACCAGTGGGCCGGCCTCCACGTGATCGAAGCCGAGCCGCTCCCCGTACTCCCGGTACCGGTCGTACTCGGCCGGCTCGGCGAAGCGCTGCAGGGCCAGGTGCTTGTGGGTCGGCTGCAGGTACTGCCCGATGGTCAGGATCTGGCACCCCGCCTCAGCCAGGTCGTCCATCGCCTCATAGACCTCGGCCTCGGTCTCACCCATCCCCAAGATCAGGTTCGACTTCCGGGCGATGTGCGGCGCCCACTCCCGGGTACGCGACAACACCTCGAGCGACCGGTCGTAGCGGAACGCCGGCCGGGTGTGGCGGAAGACCCGACGGACGGTCTCGAGGTTGTGGGCCAACACCTCGGGCTCGGCCGACAGGACCTCACGAAGCCCGTCCTCAGACCCGGAGAAGTCCGGGATCAGCAGCTCGACGCCACAGTTCGGGACCAACTCGTGGATCTGCCTGGCCGTCTCGGCGTACAGCCACGCGCCCCCGTCGTCCAGGTCGTCACGCGCGACACCGGTGACGACCGCGAAGTGCAGCCCCATCTGGGCCACCGTCTCCGCCACGCGGCGCGGCTCGTCGGTGTCGTAGGAGGCGGGCTTGCCCGTCGAGATCTGGCAGAACCCACAGCGCCGGGTGCAGTCCTCGCCACCGATCAGGAAGGAGGCCTCGCGCTGTTCCCAGCACTGGTGGATGTTCGGACAGGCCGCCTCCTCACAGACCGTGTGGAGCGCGGCCCCCCGCATCGTCTTCTTCAGCTCGCGGTAGTTCGGCCCGGCCAGGGGGATGTGCCGTTTCATCCACTCCGGCTTGCGTTCGGCGACGGAGGGGACGCCGACGACCGTCAGGCGACGCGCGCCCTCGGGGATCTGGGTGGCGGACGCGGGGCTGGCTTCGATGGTGCTCATGGGGCAGTCCCCATGGTAGTCACCCTGTCGACCCGGAACGCCCCCACGGTCACACCGCCGACAGCCCCAGGTCCTCGACCGTGACGGGTTGGAGGGTGCGCTCCAGCGTCCGGCCGAGTGCGGCGCCGAGCCGGGCTGAAGCACCCTCGATGTCGGCGCGGGCACCCAACTCCGTCAGCGACGTGACCCCGCCGTCGGTGATGCCGCACGGCACGATGCCGTCGAAGTCTCTCATGTCGGGCGAGACGTTCAGTGCCACGCCGTGTTTGGTCACGCCGCGGGTGATCCGAATGCCGATCGCGGCGATCTTCTCCGGTGGGGTCCCGTCGACCCAGACCCCGGGGTATCCGGGTCGACGGTCGCACGTCACACCGAAGCTCGCGACCGTCGTGATGAGCGCTTCCTCCAGCGCCGTGACGTACGCCTTGGCCGCGCCTGTCCGTGGGACGCGCATGATCGGGTAGGCCACGACCTGCCCGGGGCCGTGGTAGGTGAGATCTCCGCCCCGGTCGATCCGGATGACTGGGATGTCGGGGCGGGCTCCCGTCACGCTGGCCTCGACATCGGCATTGCGCCCGGCGGTGTACACGGCCGGATGGGTGAGGAGCAGCAGGACGTCGTCGATCTCGTCCGCCTGTCTTGCCGCCACCAGTCGGTCCTGCCAGCCCAAGGCGACCGCGTAGGGCACCTCGCCCACCGAGACCTTGTACATGAGCCCGGTCGGTGACGCCATGGGACCACTCTGCATCACCCCGCAACACCGGCAACGTGGGTCGAGCTTCACGGCGAGTGAGTTCAGCTGAGCGCCGTCCGCCGACCCTGCGGGAAGGATGGCGATCGGTGGGACGTTGCTGGGGACCATGACCACCATGGGATCCGCCAGCAAGGCCGCCGACACGCGTGTTCCGATTCACCCCCTGCTCGCCGACCGTTGGAGTCCACGGGCCTTCGACGCCGACCACCACCTGGACGATGAGGACCTCGCCGGGCTCTTCGAGGCCGCACGCTGGGCGCCCTCCGGCAACAACAGCCAGCCCTGGCGGTTCGTCGTCGGCCGACGTGATGATGCGGTCCACCGCCAGCTCTTCGATGCGCTCAAGCCCGGCAACCAGACGTGGGCCGGGGCCGCCTCCGTCCTCATCCTGGCCGTGGTCAACACCGAACGTCCGGACGGGTCGACGCTCCGCCACGCCGAGTACGACACCGGCGGGGCCGTCGCGCTGCTGACGGTGGAGGCGACGCACCGGGGTCTGTGGGTGCACCAGATGGCCGGCTTCTCGGTCGAGCGAGCTGCCGAGTCGATCGGGATCGACCACCCCTACCGGCCGCTGACGATGATTGCCGTCGGCCGACGGGTCGCCGCCGATGTGCTGGAGGACGATCTGGCTGCCAAGGAGGTGGCCGAACGCAAACGCCGCCCCCTCTCGGAGACGGCGTTTGGTGCGTGGCAGGTGTCGTTGGGATTGTGACCTGTCGAAAGACTACTGACCGATCCCACAGGTCTCGCCGGCCTCGGTGGCAGCCTCCTGCAACCCGGGTGGCGGGTTCGTGCCGGCGGCCGACAGGTCACCGAGCGTGAAGCCGGCATTGGTCAGCTCGTCGAAGATGCATCCAGCCTGCTCCTCGGTGGCGCCGGTGGCGACGAAGCCCTGGATGAAGGCGGCACGGACGGCCTCAGGGTCCTGGTCCGCTGCGGCGTTGGCGAAGTCGCCCAACTGCTCTGGGGACAGGCACTGGCCGAGGTTGGCCGAGGCGGTCGCAAATGCCTCAGGGTCGGCCGGGGCCTGGCCGCTGCCCACGGCAGCCACATCCTCCATGGAGACCCCCTCGGCGGCGTAGACGTCGATCACGCAGTTGGCGTCCTCCTCGGACAGACCAGCAGCCAGGAACTCCTGCACGGCCTGCTCGCGGACGGGGTCGTCGGCACGGTCCTCCTCCTCGGCGACCAACTCGTCCTCCGGCGTGGTCTCCTCGGCGGTCGGCTCTGCGGTGGTGGGCTCGGCTTCAGGCTCCGGCGTGGTGGCCTCGGCAGCCTCGGTCGGCTCCTCGGTCGCGTCGTCGCTGTCCGCGTCTCCGCCGCACGCAGCCAGGACCAGCGCGAGGACGAGGAGCAGCATCGTGAGGAGTCGTGAAGTTCGGAGTGGCATGGATTCTCACCTTCTGTTGAGGTCGGTGGGGAGTGAACGGGCGTCGGCCGGGTGCGGCGGGCGGCTGGCAGGATGGCTGCCTCATGGACGTCATCCCCCCGCGCACACCACCTGGAACCATGGAATTGCTGCCGTTGCAGCAGGTGGCCTTCCAGCTGATGGTAGCCCGCATCCAAGCCGCCTTCGAACGCTTCGGGTTCCTGCCCATCGAAACTCCGGCGTTCGAGGTCGCTGACGTCCTGCTCAGCAAGTCCGGCGGAGAGACGGAGAAGCAGGTCTACTTCGTCCAGTCGACCGGATCGCTCGAGCAGGGCAACGCACCGGATCTCGCGCTGCGCTTCGACCTGACGGTCCCGACCGCCCGCTATGTCGCTGAGCACGAGCACGACCTCGCGTTCCCCTTCCGCCGCTACCAGATCCAACGGGTCTATCGGGGCGAACGCGCGCAGAAGGGACGGTACCGGGAGTTCCTGCAGTGCGACATCGACGTCATCGGCCGGGGCAGCCTGAGCGTCCAACACGACGCGGAGATCCCAGCGCTGATCCACCAGGTCTTCACCGACCTGGACATCGGTGGGTTCGAGATCAACCTCAACAACCGCAAGGTCCTCAAGGGTCTGTTCACCTCACTCGGCGTGGCGGATGCCGAGGCCCAGACGGCCGCCTTGCGAACCATCGACAAGCTGGACAAGTTGCCGCCCGAGACGGTCCGCTCGGCTCTGACCGACACGGACATCGGGCTGTCGGAGGAGGCCGCGACCTCCCTGCTGACCTTCGCCGACTTCCAGGGGGATGCCGCCGCCACGCTGGCCCACCTCGACGGCCTCGGCATCGAGGACCCGGTGTTCGCCGAGGGCGTCGGTGAGCTGCGCACGGTTGCGGAGGGGCTGACCGCCTACGGCATCCCCGAGTCGCAGTGGCGCATCAACCTGGCCATCGCTCGTGGCCTGGACTACTACACCGGCACGGTCTATGAGACCTTCCTGACCGACCACCGCGGGATCGGGTCGGTGTGCTCGGGCGGACGGTACGACGACCTGGCCTCGCTGTACACGAAGTCGACCTTGCCGGGGGTCGGCATCTCGATCGGTCTGACCCGGCTGTTCTACGCGCTGGATCAGGCCGGCTTGGTCGCCGACGCCTCGACGGTGGACGTGTTGGTCACCCAGATGGACCCGGCGCTCTCCGCTGAGTACGCCGGCATCGGTCGCGACCTGCGCGACGCCGGCCTCAACACCGAGGTCCACCTGCAGCCCGCCAAGCTGGGCAAGCAGTTGGCGTACGCCGACCGGATCGGCGCGCGGTTCGCCGTCATCCTCGGCTCGCGGGAGCTGGAGGAGGGAGTCGTGACCGTCAAGGACCTGACCACCGGCGGACAGGAATCGGTGCCACGCGGCGACCTGGCAGCGGCACTGGCCACTCGATGAGGGGCTGCGGTCCAGGCGACCTCGCCTGATCGGTCACTGGTCCCGCCTCCGGTCCACCACATCATGGAGGGGTGGCTGCCAGGTGGTGCACGTCGCGACGAGTCGCGGCCTTGGCGTGCCAGTTCATCGTCCTGCTCCTGGCGGCGGCCTGCACCAGCAGCGGTGCCGAGCCGGTGCTCGCCATGTACCCGATCGACGGCTCCGTTGCCGCTGCCCCGACGACGGCGATCAGCTTCCGTGGTCCACCCGAAGCGGACCTGGGCGACCTGGTCGTCACCGGCTCGGCGTCGGGCACGATCGAGGGACGGGTGGTCACCCACGCCGACGGTGCCGGTCTGTCCTTCCACCCCGATCACCGGCTCGAGCCCGGCGAGGACATCACGATCGACACCGGTGCCGCCGTCGCCGGTGACGGCGATCTGGGCTTCCGAGTGGCCGTCCCCGCGCAGCCGCCGGAGGAGTTGCCGTCGCGCGGCGAGGTGGAGCTTCCGGCACCCGTGCTCCGTGATCTGGTCACCATGCCCGACGCCGCGGTGCCCGCGGTCACGGTGACCGGCGACGTCGGGCAGGGGGTGCATCTCAGCACGCCCGCTGCGCACGCAGGCAGCGACATGGGCGCTCAGATCACCGACGCCACCGGTGAGCTGGTCTGGTGGCGTCCGTCGCCAGCGGAGGGTGTGACCCTCGGTGCGCTGGAGCAGCACGAGTTGGACGGCCAGCCCGTCCTCGCGTGGTTCGAAGGCACGGCGCCGTTCGGCGTCGGCAACTACCAGGGCGAGTGGATCGTCGTCGATGCGGCCTACCAGGAGGTCGCCCGGCTCCCCGGGGGCAACGGGATCGCGACGGACCTGCACGATCTCGTCATCACGCCGACGGGCACGGCACTGATCATGGCCTACCACCCGATCGTCATGGACCTCTCCGAGCACGGCGGCGACGACACGGCCATCGTCATGGACAATGTCGTCCAAGAGGTCGACATCGCCTCCGGCGACGTGCTGCTCGAGTGGCACAGCGTCGATCACATCCCGCTCACCGACACCATGGAGTCCGACCTCGCGGAGGACGAGATCGTCGACTACGCCCACATCAACGCCGCGGACGTCGATGCAGATGGTCGCGTGGTCCTCTCACTCCGCCACACCTCCCAGATCGTGGAGATCGACCGGGTGACCGGCGAGCGGATCTGGTCTCTCGGGGGTACCTCGCCAACCGCGGACGTCGGGGAGGACCGCGGGGTCAGCTACCCCCATCACGTTCGCTGGGTTGACGAGGACACCATCTCGGTCTTCGACAACGGGGTCGGCATGGACCCGCTCACGTCCCGGGGTGTGGTGTACGAACTGAGCCCGGACCGGCAGGCCGCCGAGGTCGTCGCCGAGTATCACGCCGAGCCGGTCACCTACACCGTCCGGCAAGGGTCCCTCCAACTCGGCCTGTCCGACGGTGGTGCGCTGGCGATGTGGAGTGTCCCCGGGACGGCGACGCGGTTCGATGCCACGGGAGAGCCCAGCGGGTCGGTCGATCTGGGCACGACCTCCTACCGGATCTTCGAGTCCGACGACTGGGTCGGTCAGCCGGCCGAACCGCCCGTCGTCGTCGCGACCGGGCCGGGCGAGCTGGTCGTCAGCTGGAACGGTGCCACCTTGGTGGATCGCTGGGAGGTGCTGGCGGGCAGCACCGCCGTCGCTGTGGCCCCTGCGGAGAGCTTCGAGACCCGGCTGTCACTGCCGGACGACGTCGGAACGCAGGCGGGGTCCGTGACGGTCCGGGCCCTCGGAGCGGACGGCACGGAACTGGAGGGCTCAGCGGTCACGACCTTGGTCCGGTAGCGGTCACCCGACCTCCTGCTCCCAGTTGGTCGTCTCGAGGACCTGCTTCACCTCGGTCACGTAGCGGGCAGCATCGGCCCCGTCGAGCAGCCGGTGATCGTAGGTGAGCGAGAGGTACATCATGTGCCGGACGCCGAAGGACTCCGACCCGTCAGCGGCCTCGACCACGGCGACGCGCTTCTTGATCGCCCCGACGCCGAGGATGGCGACCTCGGGGTAGTTCAGAATGGGCGTGTCGATGAGGACGCCGACGCTGCCGGTGTTGGTGAGCGTGAAGGTGCCGCCCTCGATGTCGGAGAAGTCGATCCGCTTCCCGCCGGTCCCACGCGCCTTCTGGGCCGCTTCGGAGATCGCCCGGGACAGGCCGGCCGTCGTCAGGCCGTCGGCGTTCTTGATGTTGGGGACCAGCAGACCCTTGGGCGTGTCGACGGCGATGCCCAGGTTGACGTAGTCGCGCTTGTAGAGCTTGCCGTTGTCCCAGTCCGCGTAGGCGTTGACCAGCGGGTGGTTCTTGAGGGCCATCAGCGCCGCACGGGCGACCATGGCGAAGGGGGAGAGGGAAGCGCCCTCACGGGACTTGAACTCCTCCTTGTGTGCCGTCCGGGCGGCCATCAAGGCCGTGACGTCCGCCTCCTGGACCGTCGTCAGTTGGGCGGCCTGGCCCTGGGACTCGAGCATCTTCTCGGCGATCCGCTGGCGGATCCGGGAGAGGTCCTCCACGGTCTCGCGCTCGCCCGGCTCGCGTGCCGGCTCGGACTTCTTGGCCTCCGGGGGTGTTGAGGATCCGGCTGACGGCTCGCCGCCAGGCTTGTCGGCGTTCGTGGCCGAGGAGGCGGCCGCCTGCTGCGATGATGCCGGCTGGGCCTCGCCACCCGTGCTCTCTGCCGCCTCCACGTCTTCGCGGGTGATGCGTCCGCCCTGACCGGAGCCCTGCATCGCATCCAGGTCCAGGCCCTTCTCCTTGGCCAGCTTGCGCACGAGCGGCGACGCCAGGGCGTCGGAGCCCGCGACAGAGGGCCCGTCGCCGCTGCGGTCTCCCGCGTCCGGCGTCCCCGACATGTAGCCCGCCTCGGTCCCCGTGCCCTCCGCAGAGTCGGTGGCCCCGTCGGGCTGGTCGGCCGCCGTGGCGTCCGAGGCTTCCTCTGCGGGCTCGGCCCCGTCAGCCGATCCACTGCCCGAGCCACCGATCCGGGCGACGACCGTGCCGACCTCGACGGTCTCGTCGACCTCGACCAAGATCTCCGACACGGTTCCAGTAGCGGGGGAGGGGACCTCGGTGTCGATCTTGTCGCTGGAGAGCTCGAAGAGGGGCTGGTCCTCCTCCACGCTGTCGCCGACCTCCACCAGCCAGGCCGTGATCGTGCCCTCCGTCACCGACTCGCCGAGCTCGGGCAGGACCACATCGACACCGTCCCCACCGCCGGAGTCGCCCCCACCGGAGTCTCCACCGCCGGAGTCGCCCCCCGAGCTGGCGTCAGCCCGGCTGTCCTCCGCGGCCGCGGCCTCGGCTTGGGCCTGCTCGTCGCCGCTGGCCTCCGAGGCTGCGACCGCCTCCTGGCCGCTGTCGGCGCTCTGGTCATCGGCGCTCTGCTCATCGGCGCTCTGGTCGTCGGACCCGCCGTCAGAACCGCCCGCCTCATCCGCATCGCCGATCCGGACGCAGACCGTGCCGACCTCGACGGTCTCGTCGACCTCGACCAGGATCTCGGTCACCGTCCCGGCCACCGGGGAGGGGACTTCGGTGTCGATCTTGTCGCTGGAGAGCTCGAACAGGGGCTGATCCACGTCCACCGTGTCTCCGACCTCCACCAGCCAGGCCGTGATCGTTCCTTCGGTGACGGACTCGCCGAGTTCAGGAAGTTCGACGTCGGTGGCCATGTGCGGTGCCTCTCTTGCGGTGGTGAGTTCGGGGAAGGTCGAGCAACTGGTCGGGTGTGGCGGTTATATCCGTTTTGGACCGGCGACATGTGCCGCACGGCAGGAGCGTCGGCGACGGCTACCGGTACTCGGGATTCTGCGCAGGAGGTGACTCGGGGAAGCCGAAGCGTTGACCGTCGAACCACTTCTCGCGCTGGTTGCCGTAGGCAGGCATCCCGCCGGCGTCGGCCAGCAGCCGCGCGGTGTGGATCAGGTTCCAGGTCATGAAGGTGGTGTTCCGATTGGTGAAGTCGTTGTCGAAGCCGACCGGCGGACCGCCCTCCTCGGGCTCGTCGCCGTAGCTGGCGCCGGGTCCGACCTCACCGATCCAGCCCGCGTCGGCTTGCGGTGGGATCGTGTAGCCGACGTGCTGCATGGCGTAGAGCACGCTCATCGCCACGTGCTTCACGCCGTCCTCGTTCCCTGTCACCAGACACCCTCCGGCACGGCCGTAGAAGACGTACTGGCCCTGGTCGTTGTGCTCGCCCGACCAGGAGTAGAGCCGTTCGATCACCTGGGTGCAGACACTGGAGTGCATGCCGAGCCAGATCGGTGTGCCGATGACGAGGATGTTGGCGGGCAGGATCACGTCGCGCATGAGACCCGGCCAGGCATCGGATTCCACCTGTCCCGCAGCGCCGGATGCCTCGGTCATGTCGGGGTAGATCCCGGTCGCGATCCCAGCCGTGCGGGCGTGGATCGTGGTGACGTCGATGCCGACGTTCTCCATGATCGCGATGGAGCGATCCATCAGCTTCTGGGTGTGCGACGCCGCGGGGTCGGTCTTCAGCGAGCAGTTGATGAAGACGGCCTGCAGGTCGTCGTAGCTGGCTGGTGGGGTCGGCTCTTCAGCAGTGCTCATCAGCCGTGCAGGGCCTTGCCGGCAAGCGCCATGTGCGCCTCACCCACAGCCTCGGACAGGGTCGGGTGCGGGTGGATGAACTCGGCGACGTCGGTCGGCAGCGCCTCCCAGTTGTAGATCATCTGGCCCTCGGCGATGAGGTCGGTGGCGTGTGGACCGACGATGTGGACACCGAGGACCTTGCCGCCGTCCTTGGCTGCCAGGACCTTCACATGCCCCTGGCCGCCCTGCATCATCGCCCTGGCGTTGTGGGAGAAGGGGAACGTCTTCGCGTCGAACTCGATCCCCTCCTCCTTGAGCTCCTGTTCGGTGTAGCCGACCGCCCCGATCTCCGGCGTGCAGTAGTACACCTTCGGGACACCGCGGTAGTCGATCGGGACGACGGGGTTCCCCGCGATCTGCTCGGCCACCATCATCCCCTCCATGAAGCTGGCGTGCGCCAGGCCGAGCGTCGGGATCACATCACCGATCGCGTAGACCACGCCGCCGTCGCCGAACGTCACGCCGGTCTTGCAGTACTCGTCGACCGTGATGAAGCCGCGGTCGAGCTCGACGCCGGTGGAATCCATGCCCATGTTCTCGGTCACCGGGCCACGGCCGATCGCCACCATGAGCAGGTCCCCCTCGACGGTGGTGCCCTTGTCGGTCGTCACGGTGACGGTTCCGTCGCCGGCCTTGACGTCCTCGACCATCTCACCGGTGATGGCCTTGATCCCCGCCTTCTTCAGAGCGCGCGCCAGAGCCTTCTGGGTGTCGATGTCCTCGCGGGGGACGACGGCGTCGAGCGCCTCGACGATCGTCACCTCCTCGGCGCCGTAGCCGTTCCAGACTGTCGCGAACTCCACCCCGACGGCAGAGGCCCCCAGCACGATCGGCTTCTTCGGGACGCTCTCCAGGTACATCGCCTCGTCGGAGGTGATGATCAGCTCGCCGTCGACCTCCGCGATGGGGATGGTCTTGGGCTTGGAGCCGGTGGCCAACACCATGGCCTTGCTGGCCTCGATCTGGCGCTCGCCGTCATCGGTCTCCACCGTGATGGTGTTCGGACCGGTGAGCGTGCCGTGGCCGTGGATCGTCTCGATCCCCTTGGCCTTCATGGTCGCCTGCAGGCCCTTCCAGTTCGCGTCGACGATGCCGTTCTTGTAGTCGAGCACTCGGGGCATGTCGACGCCGTCGAAGCTGGACTGGATCCCAAGGTCCGGGCCCTCCTTGGCGTGTTCGGCCACCTCGGCGGCGTGCAGGAAGGCCTTCGTCGGGATGCAGCCCCAGTGGAGGCAGGTCCCGCCGACCTTGGCCTTCTCGACCAGACCGACCGTCAGGCCCAGCCCGGCGGCGCGGAGCGCGCAGGAGTAGCCGCCGGTGCCCCCACCCAGAACGACGACGTCAAAGGAATCAGCCATGTACGTGCAAACCTCGCTTGGTTGGTTCGGCTGCGGAGGTCGCGGAGGACCGCCGCTGAGCGTGATCCTACCCAGGTCGTCCCAGGCGCTACATTCACACCTCGATGAGCACCGACGACGCCACACCGACGACACCGCTCCGTCACTCGCCGCTCCACGAACGGCACGTCGCGGCCGGCGCGCGGATGGCCGAGTTCGCCGGGTGGGAGATGCCGATCGACTACGGCTCGGTCGTCGCGGAGCACATGGCGGTGCGGTCCGCCGCGGGCATGTTCGACCTGACCCACCTGGGCACCGTGACCGTGACCGGCGAGGGTGCGGAGGCGACGATCCAGCAGTCGTTCACCAATGATGTATCCGGGCTGGCCGAGGGCACCTCGCAGTACTCGCTCTGCCTGGACGAGCAGGCGGGGATCATCGACGACCTCCTGGTCTACCGAGTTGGTCCGGGATTCCTGGTCGTGCCGAATGCGGCGAACACCGCCGTCGTGGCCGGGCGGCTGCTGGACCAGGCCAAGGCCGTCGGGGAGTGTTCGGTGCAGGTGGTCGACCTCGCGTGCGTCGCCGTCCAAGGGCCGGACTCCGTTGGCGCGCTGGGCAGTGGGATGGCGGCGGCGGGTCTCGGGGGTGACCCGGGGGCGCTGGCGTACCTCGCGTGCGTGGATGCCGGGGACGGCGTGATCCTGTCCCGGTCGGGTTACACCGGCGAGGTCGGGTTCGAGGTCTTCCTGCCTGGCGAGCGGGCGGGAGGGCTCTGGGATGCGCTGGCCGAGGGTGGGGTCCAGCCAGCGGGTCTCGGCTGTCGGGACACCCTCCGGCTGGAGATGGGGTATCCGCTGCACGGCAATGACATCTCCACCGACACCACACCGGTGGAGGCCCTGCTCAACTGGGCGGTCAAGCCCGGGACCGGCTTCGTGGGCGAGGAGGCCTACGTCGCGGCCAAGGAGGCGGGGGCCTCGCGGAAGCTGCGGGGCATCAAGGCCGATGGCCGTCGCGCCCCCCGCGCCGGAGACGACGTGCTGGTCGACGGAACGGAGGTCGGGATCGTGACCTCCGGCAGCTTCTCGCCGATCAACGAGGTCGGAATTGGCCTGGCCTACCTGGACGCCGCGGTCGACCTGGGAACGGTCGTGGAGGTCGATGTCCGGGGACGCGGGGTTGCTGCGACGGTGGTGCGGCCCCCGTTCGTGGAGGCGCACACCAAGGACTGAGCGGGACGGTGCGGTGTCGCCGCGCGACCCGGACTGGCGGGTGGCGTACGTGCTAGCGTTGCGCGCCGGCGCGGTCCCACACCGCGCACCACGAGTAGGCCGGAGACCGGGTGAGCCTGGGCAACGTCGTTCTGGTACCACTCGCCAGTCCAACGTCCGCCGACTGGCTTGGGCGGCTGGCGGCCATGATCGCCATGCCCGACCAGGGCGAGGTGGTGGCGGTCACGGTCGTGAGACCGGATGCCAGCCCGATGGTCGTGGAGGAGGCGCAGACGACGGTCGAGCGTGCGGCCCAGGCGGCGCGGGCGTCCGGTGCCCCGGCCTCCGGTCAGATTGTCCGGGATCGGAGCGTGGCCGGAGGGGTGCTCGAGGCGGCTGCCATGCACGAGGCCAGCCTGGTCATGATGGGCTGGCAGGGTCACTCGACGAATCGCAGCGTCTTCGGGGAGCTCATCGACTCCATCATGGGCCGGTCGACGGTACCGCTGGCTGTGGTCCGCTCGGCGACGGAGCCCTTCGACCGGGTGCTCTTGCCGGTCTCGGACGACCACCTCGCCGATGCCGGTCAGCGGGGCGTCTCACTCGCGGTGTCGCTGGCCGAACGCGTGCGGCAGGGGAGCAGTTCCAGTCTCCTGGTGGTGCGCAGCGGAACCGGTCATGACCTGCCCGAGGCCGTTCGCGATCTGGACCGGCCGCTGCTGCGGATGGAGGGTGCGTTCGCCGAGGTGGTCGGCCAGGTGGCTCGTGCGACCGACATCGTCGTGGCCCCCGTCGCGCCGACCGTCGAGGGGCTCCGGAACGCCACGACCCACGTGGCCTGGGCCACACCCGCCAGCTGGCAGCTGGTCGCGATCGACGTGGGGTCCCCGCCACCGCCGAACGTCGTGTCAGCGGTGGAGGACGCCGGGATGGTGGTGGAGCCGAGCCCCGCGCCAGAAACGGACAGTCCCCACGAGGTCGAGGTCCGGGTCGTGATCGACCCCAGCGCTCCCGACCCCTGGGACGACCTCGAACGGGCACTCGCACGTGTTGGCACCGCGACGCGCGGGCATCTCGTCGACGACGAGGACCGTCAGGTGATGGTCGGGACCGTCGAGATCATGGCGGTCACCTCCGCGGCGGCGTTGGCCGCGGTCATGATCGAACTGGACGAGGTCCGTCTGCGCCTCGGCCTGCGTGAACTCACGTATCGACTGACGTCCCCCTGAGTTCGCCTTCAGTCGTGGCTCGACGGCCCCGGTAACGCAAGCATCCGGTCCAGCGCCACCTTCGCCCAGTGCCGGGTGTCGGGGTCGACCCGGATCTCGTTGACCACGCGCCCCTCGACCAGCTCCTCCATCGCCCACACCAGGTGGGGCAGGTCGATGCGGTTCATCGTCGCGCAGAAGCACACGTTGTCGTTGAGGAACATGATGTCCTGCTCGGGGTGCTCCTGTGCCAGTCGGCCGACCAGGTTGAGCTCGGTGCCGATGGCCCAGGCCGTGCCGGGGGGTGCCTCGCGGACGGTCTTGATGATGTAGGAGGTCGACCCGACCTCGTCGGCCTGCTCGACCACCTCGTAGCGGCACTCGGGGTGGACCAGCAGCTTGACGTCGGGGTTCTTCGCGCGTGCCAGCTCGACGTGGGCCGGCGTGAACGTGCCGTGGACGGAGCAGTGCCCCTTCCACAGGACCACCTTCGCCTCTTCCAGCTCCGTCGACGTCAACCCGCCACCGGCCTTGTGCGGGTCGTACAGGACACAGTCGTCCAGGGAGAGCCCCATGTCCCGCACCGCGGTGTTGCGGCCGAGGTGCTCATCGGGCAGGAACAGGATCTGCTCGCCCCGCTCGAAGGCCCACTCCATCGCGGTCGGGGCATTGGAGGAGGTGCACACCACGCCGCCGTTGACGCCGGTGAAGCGCTTGATCGCCGCCGTGGAGTTCATGTAGGTCATCGGGATGGTCTTCTCCGGACCCATCCCGGCCGCCTTCAGGTCCTCCCAGGCGGCTTCGACCTGGGAGATCTCAGCCATGTCGGCCATCGAGCAGCCGGCGGCCAGGTCGGGGAGGATCACCTTGGTCGACTCATCGGTGAGGATGTCGGCGGTCTCGGCCATGAAGTGGACACCGCAGAAGATGATGTGCTCCGCCCCGTTGGCAGCCGCTTCCTGCGCCAACTTGAAGCTGTCTCCCCGAGCGTCGGCGAACTCGATGACCTCGTCGCGTTGGTAGTGATGTCCGAGGATGAAGACGGAGTCCCCCAACGCCTCGCGTGCCGTTCGTGCCCGATCGACCAGATCAGGATCGCTGGCCAGAGGTACCTCCCCCGGGCAGATCGTCCCTCGCTCCGAGGTGGGGTCAGCCCCCCGGCCGAGGATCAGCAACTGCGTGCGATCGGCGGCGTCGGACAGGGTGGAGGTGGACGCGGGGGGCGGCATTGCGAGCTCCTGGATTGCTGCCAGTGGGTCGACCCAGCGTACCCAGGCGGTGGTCTGGTCAGCCTGTTTCACCTGCTCCGGCGATCCGACCGTGCCCGCCCCCGCCATAGCCTGGCGGCGTGCGCGTCATCATCTGCCCGGACAAGTTCGCCGGAACCCTCACGGCAGCTGAAGCGGCAGCGGCGATCGGTACCGGCTGGCGTGCCGTCCGGCCCGACGACGAGCTGGCAGCCGTGCCGCTGGCAGATGGAGGGGAGGGGACGATCCAGGCCACCCTTGCAGCTCGGCCGGATGCCGAGCGACATCAGGTCGAGGTGGCGGACGCCCGGGGGATC
This sequence comes from Euzebya tangerina, assembly GCF_003074135.1. Lineage (NCBI taxonomy): Bacteria > Bacillati > Actinomycetota > Nitriliruptoria > Euzebyales > Euzebyaceae > Euzebya > Euzebya tangerina. The sequence continues at coordinate 3,074,137 of NZ_PPDK01000001.1, forward strand.
GCCACGACCGCGGCGTGGCTGAGCCTGGCGGCCGCGCCTCCCTCGGGCGACCGTCCTTCATCCTCGGGGGCGTTCGCAGATCCGGTTGCGGTTGTGGAAGTGGCCCAGGCCTGCGGCCTGTCTGCGCTGGCCAAGGAGGCCCGGGACCCCCTGCGCACGACCACGTACGGGGTGGGACAGCTGCTCCAGGCGGTCTTCGACCACGGGGCCCGCCAGGTGATCGTGGGGCTGGGTGGCTCGGCGACCGTCGACGGGGGGCTCGGGATGGTCTCGGCGCTGACGGGGCATGCCGTCCGGCGCGCCGACGGGAACGGCGTGAAGGTCGGTGGTCGGTGGGTCGCCGAGGCCGATCACATCCGGTCCCACCCTGATCGGTCCGACCTCAGCCTGATCGTGGCCGGAGATGTCACCAACCCGCTCCTCGGCCCGGACGGGGCCGCCGCGGTCTTCGGGCCGCAGAAGGGTGCGGACGAGGCCGCCGTCCGGGAGTTGGAGGCGGCTCTGGCGACCTGGGCCGACGTGGCCGAGCGCGACCTCCCGGGTGGACCCTGGCGGGATCGACCGGGGGCCGGAGCAGCCGGAGGCCTCGGCTTCGCCTTCATGGCCCTCCTCGGTGCCGAGGTGCGAAACGGCGCGGATGTCATCGGTCACCTGATCGGGCTGGATGTCACGGACGCCGACATCGTCATCACCGGTGAGGGGTCACTGGACCAGCAGTCGCTGGCCGGCAAGGGGCCGGAGCGTATTCGGTCCCGGGCTGCCGCTGCGGGGGTCACGACGGTGGCGCTTGCCGGCGTCATCTCCGATGGTGCTGGTGACCGCTTCGACATCGCCGAGGCGCTGGGCCCGGACGGCTTGAGCGATCCGATCGGCACGTTGACCGCAGCAGCCTCACGGGCGGCGCGACGCCTCTCCGGCTCCTGAGCCCCCCGGGGTTGGGGAGCCACGCTGACTCTCGGTGCACGACCTGGGGGTGCAGGACCGGGTTCGGGAGCCGTGCTGACTCTCGGTACACGACCTGGACCGCCGACGGGGGCGATGAGCTGAGAGTCGTCGTTGACCTGCACCCGCGGAACGCTCGGTACACACACGTGTCGGCGACGGCGCGGGTGGTGTACCGAGGGTGGAAGCGGGTGGTGTACCGAGAGCGGAAACGGGTGGTGTACCGAGCGCGGGCTCGAGCGGTTCGTGCCGGGCCGACCGTGAGAGACTGCTCGTCATGAGCTTCAAGGCCGCCACCCACCGGGTCATCGATGCTGCTGCCGAACTGGGGCTGGAGCTCTCGGTCCAGCGCTTCCCCGAGGGAACCCGGACGGCGCAGGATGCCGCAGACGCGATCGGCTGCGGCGTCGCCGCAATCGCGAAGAGCATCGTCGTCGCCAGCGACCAGGGCGCGGTGTTGGTGCTGACCTCTGGGGCCAACCTCGTGGACTTCCCCCGCGTCGAGGCGGCTGCCGGCGTCACCGGTGTGCGGCGCGCGTCCGCTGAGGAGGCCAGAGCCGCGACGGGATACGCCATCGGCGGGACTGCCCCGTTCGGATTGGCCACGGCCATGCGCATCCTGGCCGACCGTGACCTGATGCTGTTCGACGAGGTCTGGGTGGCAGCCGGCACGCCGGACACGGTGTTCCCGCTCGAGCCGCGCGAGCTGATCACCGGAGCCGGAGCGACCGTTGCCGATGTGGCACAGACGGCTGGTTGAGGCGGTCGCAGATCCATGGTCGCGAGTGGCGCGGACACCTAGACTGGGAGCCATGAGCGACACCACCACCGCCCCGCCCGACTCCGACGTCGTCGCCAGCCCGATCGACCTCACCGACTCCGCTGCTGAGAAGGTCCGCGAGCTCATGGCCCGTGAGGACGACGCTGACGCGATCGCTCTCCGCATCGCGGTCCAACCGGGTGGCTGCGCGGGGATGCGGTACGCGCTCTACTTCGACGATCGCAACCTCGACAACGATCTGAACGTCGACGTCAAGGGTGTCGCCGTGCGGGTTGACAAGATGTCGAGCCCCTACCTGCGTGGCACGACCATCGACTGGGTCGACAGCCTGCAGGGCGCCGGGTTCTCCATCGACAACCCCAACGCCCAGTCCGCCTGCGCCTGCGGCGACAGCTTCAGCTAGGGCTAGACGCGCCGCCGGATCCGGTACCGGGTGTGGTCCTGGGCGGGCTCGACGGCGACCAGTTCCTGACGGCGCATCCGACACCAGGCCGGGACGTCCGTCCGGGATCCCTCGTCGTCGGACAGCAGGAGCACCTCGTCGCCGACCTCGACCGCAGCCATCGCCTTGGCCAGGTCGATGACGGGCAACGGGCACCGGCGACCGCGGGAGTCGACCAGGGTCTCCCGGCCGCTTGCTGATGGTGCAGCGGCACCTGCTGAGGCATCCACAGACCACACAGTAGCCAGCGGTCATGGACCTCTAGAGTGCGATCCATGGACTGGTACCTCGCGCAGCTGAACATCGGGCGGATCGCGGCCCCCCTCGAGTCGCCAGCGATGGCCGCCTTCGTCGACAACCTGGATCTGGTCAACGGCGCCGGTGAGGCTGCGCCGGGGTTCGTCTGGCGACTGACCGATGAGGCCGGCGCAGCGACGTCCTACTCCGTCTTCGGCGACGCGACGCTGATCCCGAACCTGACGGTCTGGACTGACCTCGCTCGTCTTCGGGCCTTCGTGTACGACCAGCTGCACGCGTCCTTCCTGCGGCGACGGCGGGAGTGGTTCGTCCCCGAGGAGGAGGCGGTCACGGTGTGTTGGCACGTACCAGCGGGTCACCGGCCGGATCTGGCCGAGGCGGAGCAGCGTCTGGTCCACCTCCGGCAGCACGGTCCGACGGGCTACGCCTTCCGCCTCAGCGACGCAGAGCTCGCCGCGACCGTCCGCGGCGACCTGCAGTCGGGCGGGCGGCCCCAGCCCTCCAGCGGGTCAGCAGCCTGACGATGCGAGTCGCCACCTGGAACGTCTGGCACCGCTTCGGGGCCGAGTACGAGCTGCGATACCGGGCCATCAAGGCCAGCCTGGACGAGGTCGACCCGGACATCGTCTGTCTGCAGGAGAGTTGGACCGAGGTCGAGAGCGGGCGGTCGCAGGCGCGGGAGATCGGGGACGTGCTCGGCCTGCCCTACGCCGTCGACGGGTTCCGGGTCACCCACGAGGGTGTGACGTTCGGCAACGCCATCGTGTCGGCGTGGCCGATCACGAGGGACCTCGTGCACCCACTCCCGCCCCATCCGGACTACGAGGAGTTCAGGAGTGTCCTCGGCGTCCAACTGGATCATCCACGCGGGCCGGTCCAGATCTTCACCGCGCACCTCAACTTCCTGCCGCACCAGTCCGCCGTACGGCAGGCCCAGGTCCGGGAGATCGCGAGCCTCATGGACCAGTGGCAGTACACCGCGGAGCTGGCCTACCCCCAGGTGCTCACCGGTGACCTCAACGCTGATCCGGCGAGCGACGAGATCCGGATGCTGACCGGTCGGGCTGACCTCGGCGTCCCGCTCACGCTGTTCGACGCGTGGGAGGTCAGGGGAGAGGGGGCGGGCTCGACGTGGTCCAACAAGAACCCGCTGACCAGGGCCTCCTACGAGCCGGACCGACGGATCGACTACGTGCTGGCCCGCTTCCCTGAGAAGTTCGCCGGCCGTGGCGCTGTGGAGTCGGCGTTCGTCTTCGGGGATGAGCCGGTCGAGGGGTCCTGGGGGAGTGACCACCTCGGGGTGGCGGTTGACCTACGGGATTAGGTGACATGTTGCGGGAACCCCTCACCTCGCAGGCTAGGTGCAACATGTCACACCATGCCCGCTCGGGACCGGAGATCGCCGACCGCCCGACCGAAGGCCTCTGCGAACCGGTCCGCCTCCTCGACCGTGAACCGCTCGTCGAAGCTGACCCTGACGTGCCCGTGGGTCAGCGCACCCATGGCCACCAGCACGTGTGAGGGCTCCCCGGACGTCGTGGCGCACGACGAACCGGAGTGGACCTCGAACCCCTCGGCGTCCAACGCCTCGACCAGCGCCTGACCCTCCACGTACAGGGCGCTCACCGCCGCGATGTGCGGTGCGGAGCCCGTGGTGGGACCGTGCACCTCCACGTCGGTCACGGCCTCCGTCAGCCGGTCCCGGAGGTGCCTGCGGACCTGGTCGGCGCGCACCGCCTCTGCTCCGGCCGCACCGCTGGGGCTGCGCGCGCGCAGGGTGGCCAGCGTCTCGGCCATCGCGGCGATGCCGGGCAGGTTCTGGAGGCCCGCTCGACGCCGCCGCTCGCGCTCGTCTCCGGTGAGTTGGGCCTGGAAGCGAGCACGAGGGGAGTGGAGGAGGGCCCCCACCCCTCGCCCGCCCCCGAACTTGGCGGCGCTGAGGGACAGGTAGTCGGCTCCGATGTCCTCGAGCGAGACGGGCACCCGACCGACCGTCTGACAGGCGTCGACGTGGAGGAGGGCGTCGGCCTGCTGGCACAGCCGTGCCACGGTGTCCAACGGCTGGAGGGTCCCGACCTCGTGGTTGGCGTGCTGGACGTTGACGAGGCAGGCGCCTGCCTCCGCCAGTTCGTCGGCCAGCACTCCGGTGTTGACGCGCCCGTCGGCGTCGACGGGAACGATGACGTGTTCGTGGTCGTAGAGAGCGGCTGCGGCCGCCGCCGCTTCCAACACTGCGGAGTGCTCCGCCGCCGAGGACAGGATCCGACGAGGTCTCGTCCGGTTGGCCTGGGCACTGCCTCGCACGGTCAGGTGAATCGCCTCGGTGGCCGAGCCGGTGAAGATGACGCGGTCGGCCGCACCGCCGAGCTCCTCGGCCACGGCGGCTCGTGCCCGCTCCAGCAGATCACTGGCAGACCTGCCGGCGGAGTGGGTGCGGGTCGGGTCGCCGACGAACCCCTCCGCCACCTGTGCGAAGGCCGCCCGTGCCCGCGGATGCCAGGGTGCTGCGGAGGCCACGTCCAGATACATGTGCCGTCCCATCCTGCGGTGTCGCCCCCCGGCATGCGAGTTCGGGCATTCACGGGCTGTTCATCTAGCATGAGGCAGCGACGTCCGTCACTCCGCCGGGCGCACATCTATGCCCCGACGTGGAGGGCCCGCAGGTGACAGACACGACCGCAGCGCCGGAGAAGCCCGTCCAGACGCTGGACACGGTGACCATTCGCTTTGCCGGGGACTCCGGCGACGGGATGCAGCTGACCGGGACGAGGTTCACCTCGGCCACGGCCGACGCCAACAACGACCTGGCGACGTTGCCCGACTTCCCGGCTGAGATCCGCGCCCCCGCCGGCTCGCTGCCCGGTGTCTCGGGCTTCCAGTTGCACTTCGCCGACCACGACATCCTGACACCCGGCGATGCGCCCGATGTGCTGGTCGCCATGAACCCGGCGGCGCTGAAGACCAACATCGACGACCTGGTCAGCGGCGGCACCCTGGTGGTCAACACCGACGCCTTCACGCGTGGGAACCTCAAGAAGGCGGCCTACGAAACCAATCCGCTGGAGGACAACTCGCTCGAGTCCTACCGCGTCTTCAGCGTGCCGATCACGACGCTGACAGTCGGGGCGCTGGAGTCCTTCGAGCTGTCCAAGAAGGAGAAGCAGCGCTCCAAGAACATGTTCGCCCTCGGGCTGATGTCGTTCATGTTCAGCCGGCCCACCCAGGGGACCGAGGAGTGGCTGCGCGCCAAGTTCGCCAAGGCGCCGGAGGTGGCCGAGGCCAACATCGCCGCATTCCGGGCCGGCTGGGCGTTCGGCGAGACGACGGAGATCTTCTCCCACCGCTACGAGGTCCCACCGGCGAAGCTCGCACCGGGCACCTACCGCCAGATCACCGGAAACACGGCCCTGTCGTACGGACTGATCGCGTCCGGCCAGCTGTCCGGGCTGCCGTTCTTCCTGGGCGGGTACCCGATCACCCCGGCCTCCGACGTGCTGCACGAGCTGTCCCGGCACAAGAACTTCAACGTCAAGACCGTGCAGGCGGAGGACGAGATCGCCGGCATCGGTGCCTCGCTCGGCGCGGCCTTCGCCGGGAACCTGGCGGCGACCGTCACCTCCGGGCCTGGGATTGCCCTCAAGGGCGAGACCATCGGACTGGCCCTGTCGGTCGAGCTGCCGCTGGTGATCATCAACGTGCAGCGCGGCGGCCCCTCGACGGGCCTCCCGACCAAGACCGAGCAGTCCGACCTGCTGCAGGCGATGTACGGCCGCAACGGTGACTCCTCGATCCCGATCGTGGCGGCAGCGACACCCGGCGACTGCTTCTTCGCGGCGATCGAAGCCTCACGTCTGGCCCTGAAGTACCGCACCCCGGTGTTCCTGCTGACCGACGGCTACCTGGCCAACGGGGCGGAGCCGTGGAAGGTCCCGGACGTGTCCTCGCTGCCGGACCTGACCGGCGAGGTCAACTTCGCCACCGGGCCGAACGCCGGCGAGGAGTTCCTGCCGTTCCTCCGTGACAGCGGGACCGGAGCCCGTCCCTGGGCCAAGCCCGGCACACCCGGGCTCGAGCACCGCATCGGTGGGCTCGAGAAGAAGGACGGGACAGGGAACATCTCCTACGACCCGGACAACCACCACCACATGACCATGCTCCGCAAGGCCAAGGTGGACGGGATCGCCGCGGACATCCCCCAGCTGACCATCGACGGTGACCCCGACGCCGATGTGGTGGTGGCGGGGTGGGGCTCGACGTACGGACCGATCCGTCAGGCCGTCCGAAAGGTCCGCAAGACCGGCCGGAAGGTCGCGCGGGTGCACTTCCGCCACCTCAACCCGTTCCCGGCCAACACCGAGGAGGTCCTCCAGGGCTTCGAGCGGGTGGTGGTGCCGGAGATGAACACCGGCCAGCTCTCCATGCTGCTCCGGGCCCAGTTCCTGGTGGACGCCCGCGGCTACAACCAGGTGCGCGGCCTGCCGTTCACCACCCAGGAACTGACCGAAGAGATCACCGCCCACATCGACGAGGTGTCCTAAGCGTGTCCGTGACCGAACTCCCCCAGTACTCCAAGAAGGACTTCACCTCCGACCAGGAGGTGCGGTGGTGCCCCGGGTGCGGGGACTACGCGATCCTGGCCAACGTCCAGTCGACGATGCCCGATCTCGGCGCTCGGAAGGAGGACGTGGTGTTCGTGTCCGGGATCGGCTGCTCGAGCCGCTTCCCGTACTACATGGACACCTACGGGTTCCACTCGATCCACGGCCGTGCGCCTGCCATCGCGACCGGTGTCGCCACGGCCAATCCCGACCTCAAGGTGTTCGTCATCACCGGTGATGGCGATGGGCTCTCGATCGGCGGGAACCACCTCATCCACGCGCTGCGCCGCAATGCCAACCTGACGATCATCATGTTCAACAACCAGATCTACGGGTTGACCAAGGGGCAGTACTCGCCCACCTCGGAGGTCGGCAAGATCACCAAGTCGACCCCGTTCGGCTCGCTCGACCACCCCTTCAACCCGGTCTCGGTCGCTCTGGGGGCCGAAGCGACGTTCGTGGCCCGGACCATCGACACCGAGCGGGACCACCTGCGGGAGATGGTCGAGGCCGCGGCCGCGCACGAGGGGGCGGCATTCATCGAGGTCTACCAGAACTGCAACATCTTCAACGACGGTGCCTTCGAGGTGGTGAAGGACTCGCCGGAGGAGAACCAGATCCGCCTGACGCACGGCGAACAGGTCCGCTTCGGCGCCGACGACGAACGCGCCCTCCGCATGAATGCCCGCGGAGAGCTGCAGATCGTCGCCGCTGCGGACTGGCCCGATGAGGAGTTGCTGGTGCACGACGCGACACGCGACGACCCCACGCTGGCCTTCGCCCTCTCACGAGTGGCGGCTGCCCCCACGGCGCCCACCCCGTTCGGGATCTTCCGTCAGGTCTCCAGGCCGGTGTACGACGCGCAGGTCCAGGCCCAGGTCGACGCCGACGTGGCCAAGCGGGGCGCCGGTGACCTGCAGGCGCTGATCGCCGGTCACGAGACCTGGGAGGTCACCGAGTAGGTCTGCGTGTCCGCTGGTCGTGACTGTCCACGGCTGCGCCATGGCATGATCGGTGCCCGATGAACATCCTCCTGGTGGCCGACCACTCCTCGGTGTTGAAGCAGGTCCGCGTGGCCGTCGACGGGTGGGCTGGCTCCGAGATCCTTCACGTCGCAACCCCCGAGCGGGCGCTGGCGATCCTGGACGAGGGGCAGACCTTCGACATCGTCATCGGGGACAACGACACCCACCCGACCGGGGGGCTGGCCCTGTGCCGCGAGGTGAAGGCTCGGGGACAGATGGGCCGGTCGATTCCGCCGGTCGTCCTGCTCATCGCGAGGGAGCAGGATCGGTGGTTGGCCAACTGGGCGCAGGCCGACGCCCACGTCCAGAAGCCGGCAGACCCCTTCGACCTCCGCGAGACGCTGCAGTCCGTCATCGCAGGCGAGGAGGTCAGGGCCCTCCCGGGGATCGGATCGGACCCGAAGCCGAGCCTGCTCGACCCGGCCCCCGAGCGTGAGTTGGCAGAGGTCACCGGTGCTGCCGGGCGGACAGCGGAGGGACCCCCGGACGAGGTGTCCGGCGAGCTCGATGACCGCGTCGCCAGCGGGCCGGGCGTGAATTCGTGACGATCCCAGAGGTGCTCTCCACGCTGCTGGCGGGAGAGGACCTGGACGATTCCAGCACCCACGGCGTGATGGAGGCCATCATGCGCGGTGACGTGACCCCGGCACAGGTCGCCGGCTTCACCATGGGGCTGCGGATGAAGGGGGAGACCGCCGAGGAGATCGCGGGTCTGGTGTCGGCGATGCGGTCGTTCGCGCTGCCGGTGTCGGTGGAGGGTCCACTGGTCGACACCTGTGGGACCGGTGGGGATCGGGCCGGGACGTTCAACGTCTCGACCCTGGCGGCCCTCGTCACGGCCGGAGCGGGCGCGAAGGTGGCCAAGCACGGCAACCGGGCGGCCAGCGGCAAGTGCGGCTCGGCCGACCTGCTGGAGGCGTGGGGAGTGGTCATCGACCTGCCGCCCGACGGGGTCGAGCGGTGCATCGAGGAGGTCGGCATCGGCTTCTGCTTCGCGCCGATGTTCCACCCGGCCATGCGGCACGTCATGCCGGCGCGGCGCGAGCTCGGGGTGCCGACGGTGTTCAACTTCCTCGGTCCGCTGACCAATCCGGCGGGGGCGGGGCACCAGACGATCGGGGTCTCGGACCCGGCGATGGCGCCGAAGATGGCGGGCGTGTTGGCGCGACTGGGTAGTGTCCATGCCTTGGTGTTCCACGGCTCGGACGGGCTGGACGAGCTGACCACGACCGGTCCCTCGACCATCTGGGAGGTCCGTGAGGGGTCGGTGGAGTCCTACGACTTCGACCCGGCGGAGCATGGCGTCGCCCGGGCGACCGTCGAGGATCTCAAGGGTGGGGACCTCGAGGACAACCTGCGGATCGCGGACGCGGTCTTGGAGGGGCAGGCGGGGGCGCCGAGGGACGTCGTGGTCCTGGGTGCCGCTGCGGCGCTGATGGCTGTTGATCGGGCCGGGTCGTGGGAGGAGGCGCTGGGTCTGGCGGCGGAGTCGCTGGACTCGGGGGCGGCTCGGGGGGTTCGGGACTCCTGGGTGACCCTCTCGAAGTCTCTGGCCTGACCGGTCGCGAAGTCGACACGATCGGGGCCTAACCAACACCATTCGGGTTTCTCGCACGATCGTGGTGCGGCGACGGGTGGGCAACTGGCCACGATCGGGGGCTAACCCGCGTATACGAAGGTTCTTGCACGATCGCGGCAAATGCCGAGCCCGGGGCGATTCCGGCTAGCTGTGGATATCGAGCCGGGTGTTCGTCGGCAATCAGTCACTCTTGTCCGATGCATCATCTTCACGGCATCGCGACGAAAGCGGACCTTGCAGAGGCCGGCATCTCGGAGGGGCAGCTCGCGCGCTCTCCGGGCTATGAGCGAGTTGCGGCCGGCCACTACGCGCTGCCCGGCTCTCGCCGGGATTTCTGGTTCAACGCTGCGCTTGCCCAAACGGTGGCTGGGGAGGACTCGCGTCTGACGTCTCACTCCGCACTCCACCTGCTCGGCGTTCTCGACCAGCCCGGTCGTGTCGTGCAGGTGGTGGTTCCGGAAGGTAAGGGAAGCCGCAAGCGCCAAACCTTCAACGTCCGCCGAGCGGTGAACCTGCCGGACGTCGTCACGACGCGGTCAGGGCTTCGTTCTGTTCCGGTGGCCTACGCGATCTGTGACTATGGTCGGGACGCGTCTGACGGCGCGGTGGCCTTTGCAATCAGCAGGGCACTCGGCTTGCGCTTGACCACCCTGGTCGAACTCGCTCAGGTGGTCGCACAACGCGGGAAGTTCCCCGGTTCGGCCAGACTCCGGCGGGTCCTGCGCGACTTCGATGGAGTGGAGTCACACAGCAAACGAGAGCGCCTCCTGCACCGACGCCTTCGTCGCAGGGGCCTCACGAGCGTTGTCGCCCAGCGTGCGGTCAGGGACCTCGACGGGAGGGTTGTCGCCAAGGCTGACCTTGCTGTTCCGGAAATCAAGCTCATCATCGAAGTCGACGGTCCGCACCACTTCTCGCCCGCACAACAGGAGGCCGACCGCCAGCGGGATCGACGGCTGAGAGCCCTCGGATGGACCACGATCAGGATCACCTGCTACGAGCTGGACGAGAACCCCGAGCGGGTTGTTGCGGAGATCCTCCGACTGGTCGCGCAGCTACGGGCCGACTTGGCCGCCTAGCGGGCAAGCGGGCGGTTCTTGGACACGATCGTGCAAGAAGTTCGAATGGCGTGGGTTAGGCCCCGATCGTGACCACTGCGCTCGACGATCCCAGCCACGATCGTGCAGAAAGCGGGAATGGCGTGGGTTAGGCCCCGATCGTGTCGACTCCAAACAGGCTAGAGGCCCTCCGAACCCTCGAAGCCGACACCCCAGAGCCGCTCCAGGTCCTCCGACGCGTAGGTCCGGAAGGCGATCATCGTGTGCGTCCCCGTCACGCCCTCCAACTTGGCGATGTCCTCGGTGACCACCTCGGCGATCTCCTCATGGGTCTTCACGCGCACCATCGCCACCAACTCCCAGTCCCCGGTCACCGAGTAGACCTCCGAGACGCGGTCGACGTTGGCCAGAGCTGTCGCCGTCTCGGGGATCTGCGCCACGTCGACGCTGAGGAGAACGATGGTGGTGATCACGCCTGCACCATACGCCACGGTCAACAGCGGCTTGGATATCCGGTACTAGTCTCGGTACTCTCACGGCCGATAGCGTCCGAGGAAACGGCTGCGGCGCCGCCCAGCAACATTGGGAACCGGCCACCACGGTCGTTTTCGGCTATTGTCAATCCTGGGCTCCTACCGTGATCGTAGGACCAACTCGACCAGAGAAGGAACAGACCATATGACGATCAAGCAACTGCAGCGCCTCTTGGCTCTGCTCATGTTCAGTGTGCTGGTGCTTGCCGGCTGTAGTGGCGGGGACGACGAGGGTGACACCGCCGTCGAGGAAGACGGCCCCACCGAGGAAGACGCGGGCGCCGACGAGGAAGAGCCCGCCGACGAAGAGCCCGCCGACGAGGAGCCGGCCGACGAAGAGCCCGCCGACGAAGAGCCCACAGACGACGAGGGTGGCGACTCCGAAGCCTCCGGTGACGTGATCTCCTCCAACATCGCCCAGCCCGAGTCCCTGACGCCGATCAACAACACCGAGTCCGAGGGTCAGCAGGTCATCGACGCACTCTTCACCGGTCTGGTGGACGTCGACTCCGAGACCAACGAGCTCGTCCTGCAGCACGCCGAGTCCATCGACACCGAGGACAACGTGACGTTCGTCGTCACGCTGAAGGAGGGCTGGACCTTCCACGACGGCACCCCGGTGACCGCCCAGTCCTACGTCGACACCTGGAACTACGGCGCGTTCGGCCCGAACGCCCAGTCCACGTCGGCCCAGTACACACAGATCGCCGGCTTCGACGACGTGCAGTGTGGCACCACCGAAGACGAAGAGGGCAACGACGTCGCCGACTGTGAGGGCTCGCCGCCCGCCGCCGAGACCATGTCCGGTCTGGTCGTCGACTCTGACACCCAGTTCACGATCACCATGTCCGAGCCCGTGCCGTTCCTGACCACCCAGATGAAGGCCTCCGCCTTCCTGCCGCAGCCCGAGGTCTTCTTCGACGACCCCGCCGCCTACGACCGCGCCCCGGTCGGCAACGGTCCGTTCATGATGGACGGCGAGTGGGAGGATGACGTCGCGATCTTCACGACCGCGTTCCCCGACTACCAAGGTGACGACGCGGCGCAGTACGGCGGCCACGAGTTCCGCATCTACGCGGCCATCGAGACCGCCGTGACCGACCTGGTCGCAGGCAACCTCGACATCGTCAACGGTGTTCCGCCGGAGCAGTGGGAAGACACCATCGCCCAGGTCCCGAACAGCGCGTTGAGCCCGGACTCCGGCATCAACTACATCGGGTTCCCCGACTACGCCCCGCCGTTCGATGACCCGAACCTGCGCGCCGCGCTGTCGATGGCCATCGACCGCGAGGCCATCACCCAGGGGATCTTCAACGGTCTTCGTGCTCCGGCCTCGAACTTCTTCAGCCCGGTGATCCCGGGATACGTCGAGCAGATCGACGGGTGCACCAACTGGAGCTTCAACCCCGAAGAGGCTGCGGCTCGCTTCGAGGAGTTCGGTGGCGTCGAGGCCCTCGGCGACTCGCTGGACGTGTGGTTCAACGAAGGCGGCGGTCACGACCTGTGGCTGGACGCCGTCATCACCCAGTGGGAGCAGAACCTGGGCATCCCCGCCGTCGTCCGTCAACTTCCAGCAGCTTCCGTTCGCGGAGTACCTGGAGTTGGCCGACAACCAGGAGCTGACCGGTCCGTTCCGTCTTGGTTGGGGTGCCAGCTACCTGCACCCGCAGTACTACATGGTCCTGGCTCTGCAGCAGACCGCTGACGAGGGCGGCAACAACGCCACCTTCTGGCGCAACGACGAGCTGGACGCCACGATCGACGAGGCGCTGGCGACCACGACGCTGGAAGAGTCCCTGCCGATCTGGCAGGAGGCGATGGCCATCGTCTGCAACAACGCGCCGTTGGCACCGGTGTTCTTCAGCCAGAACACCTTCGCCTGGAACGACGGCATCGAGGGCGTCAACATCGACGCCTTCGGCGTCATCGACTACGAGGCGATCACGACGAGCTGAGGCTCATCTGACGCTCGATAGCGAGCACACGCGACGCCCCGGCGGTCGGTCTTCGGACCCGGCAGCCGGGGCGTCGCCGTTTGGCCATCCAATCGTTTTGTCGTATGTTCAGACAGTTTCAGTCGCGTTAAAGGGCGCCGGAGTTGTCCGTCAGCGCCGCAGGCTATGTAGGCTGCTTCCACCGCACGCTCGCCGACAGAGGAGGAGACATGGGCAGATACATGATCCGCCGCGTGCTCCAGTTCGTTCCGGTCCTGTTCGGAACCACGTTCTTGATCTTCGCCGGGGTGTTCAGCCTGGCGGGAGACCCCATCCGAGCCCTCTCCGGCGATCGGCCCATCGCCGCCAGCGCCGTCGAGCAGCTGCGGGATGAGTACAACCTGGACGACCCGCTCCTCGTGCAGTACGGGAAGTACATGGGTGTCCTGCCCGATGACGACTCCGGCGAGTTCTCGGGCCTGTTGACCGGCGACTTCGGTGTCACCCTGGCGCGCAGTCCCCGGCCGGTGGCGGAGGTGATGGCCGACAAGATCCCCATCTCGGCCCGACTGGCGATCTATGCCTTCATCATCGAGGCGATCATCGGCATCTTCGCCGGCGTGCTGGCGGCGCTACGAAAGGACAGCTTCCTCGACACGTTGGTCCAGGTCAGCACGGTCGTGGTGATCTCGGTCCCGATCTTCGTGCTGGGGTTGGTCGCGCAGTACGCCTTCGGGGTCGAACTCGGACTCCTACCGGTCGCCGGGATCCAGGAGGGCTTCCGCAGCTACATCATGCCCTCGTTCATCCTGGCGGCGACCTCGCTGGCCTACATCGCCCGGCTGACGCGGACCGCGGTGGTTGAGAACAACCGGGCTGATTACGTGCGCACGGCGAAGGCGAAGGGCCTTCCCGCCCGACGGGTCGTCGGCATCCACACGCTGCGGAACTCGCTCATCCCGGTCGTGACCTTCCTCGCAGTGGACCTCGGCGCCCTGATGGGTGGCGCGATCATCACCGAGACCATCTTCAACATCCCTGGCGTCGGCCGCGAGGTCTTCGATGCCGTGACGCGACAGGACGGTGCCCTCGTGGTCGGCATCGTGACGTTCCTCATCGTCGTCTACATGGTCGCCAACCTGTTGGTTGACTTCCTCTACGCCGTTCTCGACCCTCGGATCCGTTATGAGTAGCGATGTCTCGACAGCCGGCAAAGGGGTAGCGGACCCGGAGTTCCCCCGCGTCCCCCTGGAGGACGAGCGCTCCACGGGTGGCGCCGACACCGGGCGTGAGGCGTCGCTGTGGCGTGACGCCGGGCGGCAGTTGCTGCGCAACCCCCGGTTCATCGTGTCGGCTCTTGTGCTGCTGGTCTTCCTGTTCATGGCGCTCTTCCCCACGGTGTTCGCGCCGGAGGGCGTCAATCGCCTCGGCTGCGACGTCGGTCTCGGGGCACAACCGCCCGGCTGGCTCGACGGCACGACGGAAGCCCCGGCCGGCGCCCTCTTCGGACTCGACACGGGCGGTTGCCCGTACTACGAACGCGTGATCTTCGGAGCGATCCCCTCGATGGTGATCGGACCGTCGGTTGCGCTGACCGCGTTCATCATCGCCCTCACGTTCGGGACGCTCGCGGGCTACTACGGCGGCAAGGTCGACACCATCATCAGCCGCTTCACCGACATCATCCTGGCGCTGCCCCTCATCTTGGGAGCGTTGGTGTTCATCACCGCGTTCCGCGGCGTCACCTCCGACGACCCCGAGGCCTCGCCCATCCTGCGCGTCCTGGCACGGGTCTTCGAGTTCATCGATGGCGTGACGGATCAACGCGGGATCGGGCTCGTCGTTTTCGTCCTGGTGTTCTTCTCCTGGTCGACGATGCTCCGGCTGGCACGATCATCGGTGATCTCGAACCGGGATGCCGACTACGTGGAGGCGGCCCGGGCCCTGGGGGCGTCAGACCTGCGGATCATGACCAGGCACATCGTGCCGAACTCGTTGGCACCGATCCTCGTCTTCGCTGCGATCCTCGTCGGTGTGGCCATCGTCGGTGAGGCCGCGCTGTCGTTCCTCGGCGTCGGATTGCAGACCCCGGCCATCTCATGGGGGCTCCAGTTGTCGGTCGCCCGTGGGCGACTGGCTGGCGACCCGTTCCTCATGTTGTTCCCTGCGGTGTTCCTCTCCGTGCTCGTCTTCAGTGTCATCTTGATGGGCGACGCGCTTCGGGACGCGCTCGACCCCAAGCTCCGCTGATCGAAGGGCTGCTCTCGATGACCGACACTGCAACCTCCGCCGATCCGGCCCGCAACCTGGGGGCCCACCCGGACACGCTCCTCGAGGTCGATGGCCTCCGCGTGGAGTTCCGCACCGACAGCGGTGTGGTGAATGCCGTCAACGGCGTGACCTACGACGTCCGCAAGGGCGAGACGGTGGCGATCCTGGGCGAGTCCGGCTCGGGGAAGTCCGTCAGTGCCCAGGCCATCATGGGCATCATCGACTCACCACCGGGGTTCGTCACCGCCGGTGAGCTGCGCTACCGAGGTGAGGACCTGCTGCAGATGAGCGACAAGGCTCGTCAGGAGATCCGGGGCGCGAAGATCTCGATGATCTTCCAGGACGCACTCAGTTCGCTCAACCCGGTGTTCAGCATCGGGTGGCAGCTCAGCGAGATGTACCGGGTCCACGAGGGCATGGCCAAGGACGAGGCCCGCACCCGGTCGATCGACCTGCTGCAGCGGGTGGGGATCCCCTCGCCGGAGCAACGCGTGGACAACTACCCCCACGAGTTCTCCGGTGGTATGCGCCAGCGGGCCATGATCGCGATGGCGATCGCGCTCAACCCCGAGATCGTGATCGCCGATGAGCCCACCACCGCCCTGGACGTGACTGTCCAGGCACAGATCATGGAGCTCCTGGCCGATCTGCAGCAGGACTACGGCATGGCCATGGTCCTCATCACCCACGACCTCGGGGTGGTGGCAGAGGTCGCGGATCGCGTGAACGTCATGTACGCCGGTCGGATCGTCGAGCACGGCTCAGCCCTCGAGGTGTTCGGCCAGCCCGCACACCCCTACACCATCGGTCTGATGGAGTCGATTCCTCGGGCCGACCTGAAGGGGGTCCAACTGACCCCGATCGTGGGTGCACCACCCGACCTGGCCAACCTGCCGAGCGGCTGCTCGTTCCACCCCCGCTGCCGATTCCGGCACACCAACTGCTTCGAGGAGAGACCACCGGTGGTCGATGTGCCAGGCGAGGGTCGATACGCCGAGTGCCTGTACGTCGATGAGGCCATGGAGGCTGAGGTCCGTGTCTGAGACACCACTGCTGCAGGTCAAGGACCTGGTCAAGCACTTCCCCATCAAGCAGGGCATCGTCTTCAAGAAGACCATCGGCCACGTCCAGGCCGTGGACGGGGTCAGCTTCGACCTACGCCAGGGCGAGACGTTGGGCCTGGTCGGGGAGTCCGGCTCGGGCAAGTCGACCGTCGCGCGGACACTGCTGCGACTGCACGAGCCCACCTCCGGGCAGGCCATCTTCAACGGCGAGGACCTCTTCGCGCTGTCCAACTCGGAGATGCGCCGGATGCGCCGGGAGATCCAGATGATCTTCCAGGACCCGTACGCCTCCCTGAACCCCCGCATGACGGTTCGTGACATCATCACGGAGGGCTGGAAGGTCCACAGCGACGTGGTTCCGAAGAAGGATCGCGAGCGACGGGCCACCGAACTGCTCGAACGTGTCGGGCTGAACCCCAACCACATCAACCGCTACCCCCACCAGTTCTCCGGTGGCCAGCGGCAGCGGATCGGTGTGGCCCGCGCGCTGGCGCTCGAGCCGAAGATCATCGTGGCCGACGAGCCGGTGTCAGCACTCGACGTCTCCGTCCAGGCCCAGGTGATCAACCTGCTCGAGGAGATCCAGGACGAGTTCAACCTCTCCTACATCTTCATCGCCCACGACCTCTCCGTCGTGCGGCACATCTCCGACCGCGTGGCGGTGATGTACCTCGGCCGAGTTGTCGAGATCGGAACCGAGAAGGAGATCTACGAACAGTCCACGCACCCCTACACCCAGGCACTGCTGTCGGCGACGCCGATTGCGGACCCCGAGAAGGCGCGCCACCGGCCCGACCGCATCCTGCTCGAGGGTGACCTGCCGTCCCCGTCGGACCCGCCGTCGGGCTGTCGGTTCCGGACGCGCTGCTGGAGGGTTCAGGACGAGTGCTCCGAGACCGACCCGGAGCTGGCCGACCGCGAGAACCATGGCCACCCGTCTGCGTGCCTGTTCCCCGAGGAGCGCGAGGTCCTGGCAACGGTGTCGGGTGATGAGGCCTTCTCAGGGCCCCCGGACGCCTGAGCCAGCTACTGACGGGATAGCTGCTTCCGCTCCAGTCGCCGCCGGCGCGACCGATCTCTCTCGGCGACGGTGATGGCGTGCGTGGAGCTCGCCACCACATGGGCGCCGGTGATGGGCCACGCGAACCCGGCCTCCGACCGCTCGAGCAGCACACCGGGGGCGGCCAGCCAGCGCTGCAGGGCCGCCAGCTCCTCCGGTGGCAACACCCGCGCCTCCGACGGAGCCAGGTCGACTCTGCGGGTCAGTGCGTCGATCTCACCGGACACCTGCTGGGCCGCCACCACCGACGTCCCGACGACCCATCCATGCCGCTGGACCAGTACCTCGCGGCGCGTGTCGTCGGCACCGGATCCGGCGGGTCGGGACGCCGCCAGCACACCGACCCTGATGAGGGCCAGATCGCGTCGGACCCTGGTCGTCCAGTCCAGCAGCACCTTCAGTCGCGTCCGCGTCCGCGCCGCCTCCTCGAATCGCCCGCGGGCACTCTGCTGTTCCATCCGACGGGTCAGTACCGCAACACACGCCGCCGGGTCGCCGGCCAACACCGCAGCGGCCGCGTCGGCGGCCGGTCCGTAGCCCGTCGGGTCGACCTGCCCGACGCAGGGCGCCACACAGCGCCCCATCTCCGCCAGGGCACACGCGTCGAACCGGGTGTCGGCCTTCATCGCGGTGCTGCACCGCCGTATGGGAACCGCGTCGTGGATCGCGTCGGCGATCTCCTCGGCCACCCGACGTGAGGGGAGTGGGCCCATGGCCGGTCGGCCGTGCCGCGGAGGCGTCCTGGCGATTGACAGTCGGGGATAGGCACCGCCCGTCAGCGTCAGCCACACGGGCTTGCGAACGGTCTTGCCGCGCCGGTTGAAGCGTGGGAGGTGTTCTCGAATCAGACGGGCCTCGCGGATCTCGGCCTCGATGGCAGTGGGTGTGACGATGTGCTCGATCCGCTTGGACTCCTTGACCAACTGCGCCATACGCGGCCGGGTGTCCGTACCGAAGTACTGACGCACGCGGGCGCGGAGGTCGGTCGCCTTCCCGACGTACAGCACCTCTCCCGCCGCGGAGATGAACTGATAGGTGCCGGGGCGGCGAGGGAGGTCGTCGGCCATCTTCCGTCGTGAGGAGAAGACCGGCATGTTTCGGACCTTGGAGAACTCGACCAGGTCCTCCAGCGTGACCACGCCGAAGGTTCCCGCGCGCTCGAGCATCGCGTGGAACACATCGACCGTCGCTCGGGCGTCGGCCAGCGCGCGGTGGTTCGGGACGGTCGAGGACCGGAAGAGGTGCGCGAGCGTTCCAAGACGTCGGTTCCGCGTCTCATCACCCACCACCCTGCGGGCGAGCTGTGCTGTGCAGACCACCGGATGATCGAGGCGGGGGTAGTCCAGACGCTGGAGGGCGGCGTTGAGGAAGCCGACGTCGAACCGTGCGTTGTGCGCCACCAGTGCCGCACCTCTGGCGAACTCGAGGAATGACGGCAGCACCGTCTCGATGCCTGGACGGCCTTCGACCAGTTGGTCGGAGATCCCCGTGAGGACGGTGATCTCGGCCGGCACCGATCGTCCCGGGTCCACGAGCGTGGCCAGCTCGCCGATCAACTCGCCGCCCCGGATCTTGACGGCGCCGACCTCGGTGATCCTGTCGTGCTCGGGGGACCCACCGGTGGTCTCGAGATCGACGACCACGAACGTCGTCTCGGACAGCGGCTGCCCGAGTTCGTCAAGGGACGGTTGGAACACCCGCTGGACGGTACACGAACATACGTTCGATCAGCAAGGGGCCGTTGGTGACCTTGCGCGACGGCATCGAGGCCGTCCTAGGGCGCAACGACGTCAGCGACGAAGGTGCGGAGCATGGGCAGGACCAGGTCGGGTGCCTCGTTGAGGGCGGTGTGGCTGGTGTCGGGGATCACCACCGCTTCAGCGCCTGCGATCCCCGCGGCCAGTTCGTGGGTGCAGGCGGGGACGATCTCGTCGTGTTGACCACAGAACACCAGCGTCGGCGCGTCGATCCGAGCGAGGTCAGCCGTCCGGTCCCAGGTGCGGAGGGAACCGACGACCGTGAACTCGTTGGGGCCGTTCATGGCGGGGTAGACCGGGCTGGTCTCGAGGTTGCCCACGCTCTCCAGGAAGTCGTCCGGCCAGGGGTCAGCCCGACACAGGTGACGTTGATAGAACACCTCCATCGCCGCCAGGTAGTCGGGGTGGTCGTACGAGCCGGTCGCGTCGTGCGTGTGGATGGCCTCCCGATGCTCCGGTGGCAGCGCCTGGATCAGAGGCTTGGTCCCCTCGATGAAGGAGGCGATGCTGGCGGAGGTGCTGGCGAGGATCATCCCGGCCACCCGGTCGGGGCGGTGCAGTACGTACTCCAGAGCCAACCAACCGCCCCAGCTGTGGCCCAGCAGGATCATGTCGTCGTAGGGCAGGGCGTCGGCAACGGCGTCCAACTCCCGGACGAAGCGGTCGACCTGCCACAGGCTGTCGTCGTCAGGGATGTCGGATCGGCCACATCCCAACTGGTCGTACAGCACGACCGGCACCAGATCGCTGAGCGTGCCGAGTGGCCGCAGGTAGGCTGCCCCGGCCCCAGGTCCGCCGTGGAGGCCGACCAGCGCCGTCCCACCATCCTGTGCGCCGTAGGTCTCGCAGTACACGCTGCCGCCAGGGACGTCGATCCGGTGTTCGGTGAAGCCCTGCATGGGCTCAACCCTCCGCCGGTGCGAAGAAGTCGGTGTGGACACGCCAGGCACCCGATGAGGTGGACCACACGACCAGGTAGCGGATCGCGGCGCGTTGTCCGCCCTCACCCGCCAGTGTGGCCAGGCCGGTCTCCACGGCCATGTCCCCCTCGTCCGCAAGCGTTGCCGTGGCCAGTTCAGCGGTGTGGAACCCCTGATCGCGCATGGCCTGGAAGAACCCGATGATCGTGTCGGCGTCCGTCGTCGACGGGAGCATGGCGCCGCCGTCGACCCGCGCTCCAGGTGCGTAGAACACCTCCATCAACGCCGGGATGTCGCCACTCCCGTACGCCTCCGCGAACGCGGCGTTGGCCGTGCTCACCCCCTGTGCTGCGGTGATGTCCATCGCTCGTACTCCACTCTGCTGCGGCGGTAGATCGGCTGTGATCCGTCTTGACCTCAGTCCACTGGCCCGTAGCCTTCACCCGACGAACGCCACCGGATTGCACCGGTGTGCGCGCGCGGACGTTCAATGCCATCTCGCGGAAGGACCTGTGTGAGGACCGTGCACGACGCCCTCGGCCGCAGACCGCGGCAACAGGCCTACGTCCGATACCTCCGCAGCAGTCCCTATCGCCATCACATCCGGTCGACGACGTCGTTTCTCGACGGCCGACTCTCGATGACGCGCATGGCTCAGCGAGCAGGTGCCTATCCGGATCCGCCGATCGACTGCGTGAACATCCAGCTGCTCGTCAGAGGCTCGGGGCCGGCAACCGTCGATCTGGGTCACGGGCCGTGGACGGGCACACCGCGGCCCGGTCAGGTGTTCATCGCGGGTCCGAACGTGCGGACCGACTATCGGGTGGGGTTCGACCACACGCTGATCGCCATCGGCGTGGACCTGTCGTTGATGGAGGAGGTGTGCGCTGGCGCCGGCACCCCGATGCCGGGTGGCCTGGTCGGGCCGTGCCAGGGTCCGATCTCACCCGGAGTCGTTGAGGCGCTGGTGCACCTGTTGGGTCACCCGGCCCCCCTGGGCATGGCCAGGTCCGATCGTGCGGTGAACAGCCTGCTGGCGTCGCTCTCCTGGGCTGTGGCGACGACGGAGACTGCAACAGCCACCGCCGACGGCCGGGAGGTGCTCGACGAGGAGCGCTTCATGGCAGCTCGGAAGGTACGTCGACAGTCGCGCGGATCAGCAACCAGCGTTGCCGCCCTCGCCCGAGACCTCGGTGTCGACCGGCATCGACTCGGTCGGGCCACACGGCAGCTGTTCGGGGTATCCCCCTCCGCCCTGCTCCGGCAGTGGCAACTCGAGCACGTGCGGCACTTGCTCGGCGAGTCGCAGCAAACCCTGTCGCAGGTTGCCTCGCTCGCAGGGTTCAGCGACCAAGCACACATGGGCCGTGTTGTCCGGCGTGAACTCGGGATGACCCCCGGTCAGCTCAGGGACGCCCTCGCAGAGGTCTAGAGCCCCTCCGGACGCGCCGGCCGGGCCTCGGCGCCCTTGTACTCGAAGAAGAACTGGGCGGCCGTCTCGCGGATGGCGAGTGACCACGAGGGGTAGGCGTGCACCATCTGCGCCAGACGCCCGGTGATCGTCTTCTGCTTGACCGCCAGGGCCAGCTCGTGGATCAGATCCCCGCCCGTTGGGGACACCACGGTGGCGCCGACCAGGTTCCCACCGGCGAGGCCCCGGACGAGTGTGTGCGGGCCGGCGATCAGCTTGACGAAGCCGTCCGTCTCATCGCTGGTCTTGGCTCGGTCGGTCTCGGCGATCGGCATGAACGCCACGCGCGCGGCGTCGCCGTACTCGTCGTAGGCCTGCGCCTCCGAGAGACCGACCCGGCCGATCTCCGGTTCGGTGAAGGTGGCCCACGGGATCACCCTGGGGTCGAACGACATCTGGATGAGCCCGAGCGCGTTGTTGACGGCCAGGGCACCGTGGTCATAGCCCACGTGGGTGAACTGCAACCCGCCGGTGATGTCCCCGACGGCGTAGACGTCGTCGGCCGTCGTCCGCAGCTTCTCGTCGACCTTGATGAATCCACGATCGGTGATCTGCACGCCCCCCTTCTCGGGCTCGAGGCCGCTGGTGACCGGCCGACGGCCGACCGCCGCCAGGACCTCCTCGGTCTGCACCGTCCGGCCGTCCTCGGTGGTGATCGTCACCGTGTCGCCGGCACGATGGACCCCCGTGACGAAGGAGCCGAGGACGAACTCGACGCCCTCGCGCTCGAGGACCTCCTGGATGACGGCGCTGGCCTCGGGTTCCTCCTTGCTGGCCACGCGGTCGACACCCTCGAAGATCGTGACCTGGGTGCCCAGCCGTTGGAATGCCTGTCCCAGTTCGAGACCGATGGGGCCACCGCCGAGGATGGCCAGGCTCCGCGGCTGCGACGTCTGCTCGAAGATGGTGTCATTGGTCAGGGGGTTCGCCTCGGCCAGTCCGTCGATCGGCGGCAGCAACGCCGTGGATCCGGTCCCGAGAACGATGGCCTTCTTCGCGGACACCGTCGTGCC